>JABSQX010000311.1 GCA_013215615.1 Myxococcales bacterium
CTGCGCAGGCCCTGGGCGAGCAGTTCCGTAGCACCCGCGTAGGCGGGCAGGCGCGAAGGATCCAATACCGCGGAGACCCCGCTGGCGCGCAACATCTCGCCGAGATGTCCCGCCAGGCCGAAGCCGCTGACGTCCGTGCACGCATGTGCGCCCGACTCTCGGGCCACCCGCGCGGCGTGGGCGTTGTGTCGCTGTAGCACCCCATACAGCGACTGGATCCATGGCCCCGGGCAACGCCCCTGCATGTCCGCCGCCAGCAGCACACCACTGCCCAGGGGGCGCGTGAGGAGCAAGCGATCTCCGGGCCGGGCGCCCTCGAGGGAAAGCCAGTCGGATTCCCCCGGCAACTCGCCGCTGATCGACAGGCCCACGAAGAGTTCATCGCCGGTGGTGGAGTGGCCGCCCACCAGCGCGATGCCCTGGGGATCGAGCGCCGCGCGCACGCCGCGAAGCACCTGGTGGAGGGTCTCCTCCTCGCGCGCGGGGTCGCTCTCGGGAACCGTCACCAGTGCCAGGGCATGGCGCGGTTGCCCGCCCTTGGCGAAGACGTCGCTGGCCGCGTTCACGGCCGCCACCCGGCCCACCAGCCAGGGGTCGTCCGCGAAGGCGCGGAAAGCGTCGACGCTCGAGACCTGCAGGGCACCTCCGACATCCAGCAGCGCGGCATCGTCGCCCACCCCCTGGCGCACCGACCCGTCGGCGGGAGCCTCCGGGAGCCGCGCGAGTGCTTGTTCCAGGGCAGTGGGCCCGAGCTTGGCCGCACAGCCCCCACAGGCCATCACCTCCATCCCCATGGCTTCGGGCGTGGGGAAGTCCGGCGCCAGGCCGGCGCCCGCAGCCAATACGCGGAAGCGGCGCATGAAGCGCTGATCGATGGCGTCCTTCAAGCGCCAGACCCCGGATCCCGACACCGCGAGCCCCCACTTGCTGCCCAGCGCGCGGCGCTCGCCCAGGTTCAGGAGCGAGAGGAAATCTCGCTGGGCGCGGTAGGCGCGCAGTCGCTTCCCCCGCAGCCTCGCCCGCAAATTGGCATCGAGCACCGGGCCCTGCCGCACCGCGTAGACCCCCGCCTTCCGCACCCAGGGCTGGTCGGCCAGGGACGCGCAATCCCCTGTCGCAAAGAGTTCATCGTGTCCCTCCACCTGGAGGGTGTCGCGCACCCGCACGAAACCCTGGGCGTCTCGCGGCAGCGGAGAATCCACGCAGAGGGAGGTGGGTGCCGCGCCGGTCGCCCACGACACGAGGTCGCTCTCGAAGCGCTCGCCTTCGAGTTGCAGCGCTCCTTCCTCGACACCCAGCACCGGCGTCCCGCAGCGGATCTCGATTCCGCGCCGTTCTGCCTCGCGGGCCAGGAAGCGCGCCACCCGGGCGGGGCTGCCGGGCAGCAGGCGCGGGCTATCGCAGAAGAGCGTCAGCTGGGCATCGCGACCCGCCTCCCGGAGCCGAGCCTCGAGACAGAAGGCCAGTTCCGCGCCGGCCGCCCCGCCGCCCACCACGGCCAATCGCAAG
>JABSQX010000032.1 GCA_013215615.1 Myxococcales bacterium
ATCCTGATGCACAATGTGGCGGGGTTCCTGCCGCTCATCGCCCTGGGGGCCCCGGTGGAGATGCTGGCGCTCTGGACACTCTTCTCCGCCGTTCACGGGATCTTCCAACACGCCAACCTGCCCCTGGTACTCGGCCCCCTCAACTGGATCTTCAGCATGGCCGAGTTGCATCGCTGGCATCACTCGCCGCAAATGCACGAGGCCAACCACAACTACGGCCAGAACCTGATCCTCTACGACACCCTCTTTGGCACCCGCTTCCTGCCCGCGGATCGCGAGCCCCCCGAAACCATCGGCATCGAGACGCTGCCCACTTTCCCCATGAGCTGGTGGGCGCAGATCCTCTCGCCCCTCCACTGGAGCCGCATCAAGGCCGAGAGCCAGAGAGAACTCGCGGCCGCCGATTCTCAGTAGGCCATGCCCGGCAGCCAGGTGACCAGGCTCGGCCACTGGAAGATCGCGAAGAGCCCGAGCAGCTGCAGGAGCACGAAGGGGGCGACGCCCCGGTAGAGGGTGGCGGTGTCGATCTCCGGCGGCGCCACGCCCTTCAGGTAGAAGAGCGCGAATCCCACCGGGGGAGTCAGGAAGGAGGTCTGCAGACAGACCGCGAACAAGATCGTGAACCAAATCAGATCGAAGCCCAGCCCCTGCACGACCGGGGCCACCAGCGGCAGTACGATCAGCGTGATCTCGATCCAGTCGAGGAAGAAGCCCAGCAGGAAGGTGAAGAGCAGGATGCAGACGAGGATGCCGTTGGGACCAAAGGGCAGCGACAGGAAGGCGCGCTCGATCAGGTCGTCGCCCCCCAGCCCCCGGAGCACCAGCGAGTAGGCGGTGGCCCCCAGCAGGATGGCGAAGAGGTAACCGGTGGTTCGGGTGGTCTCGCGCAGCGCGTCGCGCAGGGCGCCGTCTCGCAGGCCGCCACGCGCGCTTGCGAGCAGCAGCGCGCCGAAGGCTCCCACCCCGGAGGCCTCGGTGGGGGTGGCGATGCCGAAGAAGATGCTGCCCAGCACGGCCAGGATCAGTGTCAAGGCCGGTAGCACCGCGCGCAACACGTCCCCCACCACCTGGGCGTCCACGGGCTGTGTGTCCTCGGGGATGGGGGCCACGTCCGCCCGCAAGTACGCGTAGACCAGGATGTAGGCGGTGTAGAAGCCGCCCAGCAGCAAGCCCGGCAGCAGCGCGCCCAGGAAGAGGTCGCCCACGCTCATGGCAAGGCGATCGGCCATCATCACCAGCATGATGCTGGGTGGGATCAGGATGCCGAGTGTCCCCACCGCGCAGACCGTGCCGGAGGCCAGCTCGGGCTGGTAGCCGCGCTCCAGCATGATGGGAAGGCCGAGCAGCGCCAGCAGCACCACCGAGGCGCCGATGATCCCGGTGCTCGCCGCCAGCAGCAGGCCGATCAGCGTGACGGTCACCGCCAGGCCGCCCCGCACCCGGCCGAAGAGGCGCGAGACGTTGGTCATCAGGTCTGCCGCGATGCCCGAGCGGTCGAGCAGGATCCCCATGGCGATGAACATGGGCAGCGCCACCAGCACCCAGTTGTTCATCACGTCCCAGATGCGCTCCACGACCAGCGCGCTGTACGCCCAGTCCACGCCGGTGTAGATCCCGAAATCCTGCTGCGCGATGATGCCGAGTGCGGTGAAGAGAACCGCCAGCCCGCCGAGCACCCAGGCCACGGGGAAGCCCGTGAAGATGGCGAGGATGAAGGCCGCGAACATCGCCACGGCCAGCCATTCGCGCGCCTCCACTCAGTGGCCTCCCCGGTCCGGAGGGGGACCGAAGAGCAGGGCGCCCACCCGCAACAGGCGGGAGAGGGCGGCCAGGGCCAGCATCGCGAAGGCCAGGGGCAGCGCCGACTTGATGAGCCAGCGGTAGGGGAGCCCGCCCGGCGAGGCGGAGATCTCCCCGCTCTGCCAGGACTCCCAGGTGAAGGGCAGGCCGAAGAGCACCACCAACGCGCTGAAGGGCAGCAGCAGCAGCAGGATCCCGTAGAGTTCGATCCAGGCGCGCTTGCGGGGCGAGAGACGCTCGCGCAGGACATCCACCCGCACGTGCGTGTCGGCCTCCACGCAGTAGGAGAGGCCGCAGAGGAAGCCCACCGCGTAGAGGTGCCACTGCAACTCCTCGAATTCCACGCGCCCCGAACTGAAGACGTAGCGGAGTACCACGTTGGCGACGATCACCCCGATGAGTGCCAGCCAGAGCCACGAGAGACTGTCGCCCAGCGCGCGCAGCAGAGCGTCGAGCCGTCGGGAACTCGGCGTCGTCGGAAGTCCCTCCACCCGTCAGCGCTCGCTCTTCGGGTAGGCGAGGTTTCGCCAGAGCGCGTACTCGTCCGCGAAGTTCTGCTGGTGGGCGAGCACACGCGCGAAATCCGGGTTGGCGCGGGCTTCCCGGGCGAGGATCTCGCCTGTGACGCGTTCGAGTTCTGCGAGGATGTCGGGGGGTAGGCTCAGGGTGCGCACGGGGCCCTCCTCGAAGCTCCGCAGCACCGCGCCCTGCAGCGCCTCGGCCCGGGCCAGTTTGTGGGTCACGCCGGCCGTACAGACGGTCTCGATCAGGGCTCGATCATTCTCCCGGAGGGCCTCCCAGGCACCCAGCCCCACCACCATGTGGGCGGCCGTGAAGGGCTGGTGCCAGCCGGGGAAGTAGTTGAAGCGTGCCACGCGATCGAAGCCCAGGCGCTGGTCGACGTTGGGGAGCGAGTACTCGGTGGCGTCGATGGCGCCCTTCTCGAGCGCCTGGAAGATCTCGCCGCCGGCCAACAGGGTCACCGAGGCCCCCAACTCCTGGAGGACCTTGCCCCCCAGACCCGCGAAGCGGATCTTGAGGCCGCGCACGTCATCCAGGCTGGTGATTTCTTCCCGGAACCAGCCCGCCGTCTCCGGCCCGATGATGCCGCAGAGGATCGGCTTCAAGCCCAGGGGCGAATAGATCTCCTCCGCGAGTTCCCGCCCGCCCGCCTCGTACCACCACGCCGTGAACGCCCAGGGTTCCGGGCCGAAGGGGACGGCGCCGAAGAGCACCGAGGCGGGAAGCTTGCCCTGGTCGTAGCCGAGCCAGGTGTATCCCGCAGGCACCTTGGCATCGCGCACCGCGTCCACGATGTTGAGTGCCGGCACGATCTCGCCCGGGTCGAAGACATCGATGCGCACCCGGCCTCCGCTGGCGGCCGCGATGCGCTCGCTCACCCAGGGCGCGTTGTCCCCCAGCGCAGGCAGGTGGGTGGCGAAGGCGGTGGGCATGCGCCAGCGGACTGGAGCCTCGCCGCTTGCCTCTGAGGGTTCGCTTGCCGGCGCGTGTGGGCGCAGCGCCAAGGTTGCGATTCCGCCTACCAGGAAGGCGATGGTCACGGCGACGAGGGCGGAGCGATTCGACATGGGTGCCTCGCTGTGGCCGCGCAAGGGGCTGCGGGGGCCACCGCCAGTAAGGGTTTTCACGGGCCGTCATTTCCGGAAATCCCCGGGCCCGGGCCCGGTCACGGTCTCGCCGCGGGAAGGGTCCGCGACCCTCGCGAAGCCGCAAGGCCCGCGGGAACCAAATCACGGCGCACAGCGTCATATCTCCCGAGAAGCCGGCGGGGATTCGCCCCGGTACTCACTCCCCTCCCCCAGTACGGAACGGAAGCCGTTCGATGACTGATCTCGATCTGAATACACCCTCAAGCGCCTCCGGGGAGCCGGAAAGCGTCACCGAGCCCGACGAGCGGAAATCCCGGGGGGCGGTGGCGCCTGCGCGAACTCCGCGCCGTGCGCGGGCTCGCCGCTCGACGCCTCGGCGGGCGGCCTCCGACGCGGCTCCCACCAGCCTCGATCTCTACGTGCGCTCCATCGCCCATATCCGCGTGTTGGATCGCGAAGAGACCTACGCGTTGGCGCGGGAGATGGAGCAGGAGGTGAGCGAATTCCGGCAGGCCCTGTTTTCCATCTCGGGAACGGCGCTGGACCTGTTGGGGCGCTGGCGAGCCCGGCAGGCGTTGGGCCTCGTGACCGCAGCCCTCTCCGAGCACTACCGCGACGGCAGCGGCGAGGATTGGGGGGCCAGCATCGACGCGTTGTTCTCGGATCTGGAAGAGCGGATCGAGGCGCGCGGGGAACTCGTAGGGGCGAAGGGTGCCGCCGCCCGGGAGCAGCGCCTGCATTTCGATGCCGAGGTGGCCAGGCGACTGGCCGATGCCGACATTGCGTTTTCCCTGCTGCTCGAGATCGCGGCCCGCTTCCGGGAAGTCCTGGATGCCGGCCGCAGTCGCTCCGCGCTGGCAGAGCGACGCCGACTCGGGCTCACCGAGCCCGCGGCCCGCGCTGCGCTGGCCCGCGCGGAGCAGGCCCGGGGGCGGTTTGACGCCGTCAAGCGGATCTTCGCGCACCACAACGTCCGGCTGGTCGTCAATCAGGCCAAGCGCTATCGCAACATGGGTGTCTCCTACCCGGACCTCATCCAGGAGGGCAACCTGGGGCTACTGCGCGCGGTGGAGAAGTTCGACTACCGGCGGGGTTTCAAGTTTTCCACCTACGCGGTCTGGTGGATCGAGCAGGCCCTGGTGCGAGCCATCCAGAACAGCTCTCGTACCGTGCGCGTGCCTTCACACATCTACGAGCTGCAGCTGCGGAGCCGCCGCGTGAGCGAGGAACTCCGCCAGCACCTGGGTCGCTCACCGACGCGGGGAGAGATCGCCGAAGCCATGGAGGTGGACGAGGAGGTGATGGAACGCGTTCAGGCCAGCACCCTCTCGATCGCCTCCACGGACGCCGCGCTCTCCGGTACCGAGGATTTGATGCTGGGCGACGTGATTCCGGACGAGAGCGTGGTGGATCCCGCTCAGTCCCTGGACCGCGACGATCTGCGCGGGGTGTTGGAAGACGCGCTGGCGAGTCTCGACCCGCGCGAGCGCGACATCCTGCGCTCCCGTTTCTCGCGAGACGGGGACGACATCCCGACACTCGAGCAGATCGGTCGCAGAATGGGCATCTCGCGGGAGCGAGTGCGGCAGCTGGAGCACCGGGCGTTGTTGCGTCTGCGCGAGCGCGACGACGTGCGTCGCCTCCGCGCGGAGCGCGAGGCCGAATTTTTCGAGATGGGCAACTCCGCGTCCTGACCAGGGGTCGGAGGCGCCGGCGGCCACCTCTAGGGGGTGGATCGGCCGTCGGCACCCGCCGATCAGCCGATCAGCCGGAAGCGCAGGCCGCAGAGTTCGACCTCGTGGTCGCGCACCGGGCAACCCCGGCGCTCGGCTTCGGCGAGCAGCCGGGGGGCGTCCGCGACCTGCAGGTCTACGCCCCCCAGTCCCTCGGGTCGTCCGTCGCGGCAGGGTAGAAAGCGGACCCGGGCGGCGCCCAGGGGCAGAGCGGGGTCTCCCGGCGCGTCCGTCTCCAGGGTTTGACCGGCGATCTCCGCCCAGCGCTTTGCCAACCGGCCGGGCTCCGGGCTCTGCAGCTCGGCGGCCGAGATGCCCGTGACCACCTCGCTACGCCGGGCGGCCGCAACACGCGTGGCGCCCCCGGCCGCCCCCCAGTCGTCGGGTCCGCGCAGCGCCTCGGGCTGCCAGTCGATCTCGAAGAAACTGCCGCCCGTCGAGGCGGGGTGCAGCTGGCAGATGTCCATGCCGTCGGCCCGGTGCCGGAAGGCGATCTCGACCTGCAGTGAATCGAGCTGCCGGTCGCGCTCGTCGGCGTCGTCGCAGAGCGTGATTACCATGTAGCCGCCCGCCCCGCCCCGCCGTTCGAGGTAGCGCCCGGCGGGGGTGCCCTCGCGGGTCGGAGCCACCACTTCGAGGAACTCGTCGCCCACGGGCATGACCGCGTTCTCGAGCCCCCACTGCGCGACCCCGGGATCCCGGTAGCAGACCTCGATCCCGAGCACCGAAGTCAGGCACTCCACCGCGGGTTCGAGCTGCGGGGCCACTAGGCAGATCTGTCGAAGTACGAGTTCCACGGGAGTCTCCTGGCGCTGGGGGGTGAAAGATCCCGCAGCCTACCGGCTTGGTGCGCCCGGAAGCTGCGCTAGCCGCTGCCTTTTTGGAAAAGGGCACGCAGCTGGGCGGCGAATTCCGGAGTCTGCGTGCAGTGGTGGACGCCGAGGGCCTCTTCCTCGAGGCAGGTCTCGAAGCTGTTCTCGAGCGATCCGTCGAGACCACGCTTGATGAACGCCAGGGCGGTCGCCGAGGACTCGACGAGGCGCGCGGCTAGGGTGTGGGCGCTGGCGAGTGCGTTGCCGTCGTCGACCACCTCGGTCACCGCGCCGAGCCGGCAGGCCTCTTCGGCATCCAGCCAGTCCCCGAAGAAGGCCAACTGCTTGGCCTTCTGCAGGCCCACCAGGCGCGGCAAAAGCCAGGAGCCCCCCGAATCCAGCGACAATCCGCGCCGGACGAAGACCTGCCCGAAGCGCGCCGAGCGCCCGGCCACGACCAGGTCGCAGCCCCAGGCGAGGTTCGCTCCGGCGCCTGCGGCCGTTCCCTCCACGGCCGCGATACAGGGCTTGGCGAGCTGGTGGAGGCCCAGGCAGAAGCGATTCACGGTGTCGCGCATCACGCCTACGGGAGAGCTGCCCGGGGGAACCTCGCCGGAACCCTCGGAGAGGTCTCCGCCGGCGCAAAAGGTGTCCTGGCTTCCGGTCAGCACCAGGACGCGATCCGCCTCGCGCTGCGCGACCTCGGCGAGTTCGCGGCTCAGCAGCTGCCAGGTCGAGACGTCGATCGCGTTGCGCCGCTGGGGGCGGTTCAGGGTGAAGGTGACCACGCCGTCCTTCCGGTCGACGATCACGGGCTCCATGCGCTGTACCTCCAGGCCGGCCACTTGCCTCTCCGGCGTGATTTCGAATATAGAAGAGGTACCGCGCGAACCCACGGGGAGGCCCAGCATGGCACGAAAATTCGACTCGGAGACCACCGCCCGAGAGGTCGTGGCGGATCTGGATCTCTCGGGCTGGTCGGCGCTGGTGACGGGAGCTTCCGGGGGCTTGGGGGCCGAGACCGCGGCCGCCTTGGCGGGCCGCGGTGCACGGGTCACGCTGGCGGCCCGGGATCTCGATCGGGCCGAGCGGGTGGTCGCAGAAATCCGCACCGCAAGCCCCGATGCCGAGCTCGACGTCGTGAAGCTCGAACTCGACTCGCCCCAGGGCGTGATCGACTGCGCGCAGCAAGTTGCGGCTCGCCACGACCGCCTGGACGCCTTGATCAACAACGCCGGTGTGATGGCCTGTCCCCTGGGTCGCACCGCCCAGGGCTTCGAGCTGCAGTTCGCGACCAACCACCTGGGCCACTTCCTGCTCACCTCGCGGCTGCTACCGCTGTTGCGCGCGGCTTCCGCGGCGCGGGTCGTGAACCTGAGTTCCGGGGGCCATCGCATGTCGCCGGTGGTCTTCGACGACATCCACTTCGAGCGGCGCGACTACGACAAGTGGGAGGCCTACGGGCAGTCGAAGAGCGCCAACGTGCTCTTCAGCGTCGAACTGGACACGCGCTTCGAGGCTGAGGGGCTACGCGTCTTCGCGGTTCACCCGGGCGCGATCGTCACGGACCTGGGCCGGCACCTCGCCCAGGAGGACCTGGCGGCTCTGAATGCCCGCTCGCCGGGGGGCAAACTCTCCTTCAAATCCGTGGGCGCTGGTGCCGCCACCAGCACCTGGGCGGCCACGGCGCCGGAACTCGCCGATCGTGGCGGGCTGTATCTCGAGGACTGCGGGATCGCCGAAGTGAGCGAAGAGGGACCCGGCGGCGTGAACCCGTGGGCGCTCGACCCGGAGGCCGCGCGCCGGCTCTTCGAGGTCAGCGAAAAGATGCTGGGCGAGCGCTTCGCCTGAATCGCTCAGCCATCGCGTAGTGCCCTGCCGTCCAGCGCGCGCGCCGGGCGCTGCAGCTCCTCGAGCAGCGGGGTCGCCTGGGTGATGCGGCCCGCCAGCTGCTTGGGGTCACAGCTGGCGAGTGCCAGGGCGGCCTCGGCCATCACCTCTAGGGACTCTACGAAGACGCCTTCGACGTCGATGCCCAGCGCCTTCACCCCTGGCGTGAGCACGGCGGCCACGGGCTCCACGGAGTTCACCGCGATGCCATGGGGTTGGAGTTCCGCGCCCAGGCCGTTGGTGAAGCGGTTGAGGGCGGCCTTGGTGGTGCCGTAGAGGAGCGAGCCGCCCCGCACCGCGAAATCCGGGAAGGGCATCTCGTGGTGACCCGCGGTGGCGGAGGAGACATTCACGATCCAGCCGCGGCCCTGGCGCTTCATGTCGGGCACCACCTGCTGGCACAGATCCCAGGGCGCGTGGACGTTGATCTCCTGGGCTACCTGGTAGCGCCGGGTCGAGTAGGCCTCGAAGGGGAAGTAGAAGGAGGCGGCGGCGTTGTTGACGAGGATGTCCACGGTACCCAGCGCGGCGACGGTCTGGGGGTGGATCGCGAGCCGGGAAGCGGGCTCCGAGAGGTCGGCCTGGATGGCCATGGCCCGGCCCCCGGAGGCCTCGATCTCCTCCACCAGCTCGAGGAGGGTGCCTCCCAGGTGCTCGGGGGCCCGGTCGAGGCTGCGCGCGGTCACCGCCACGGCGGCGCCCTCGGCGGCCAGGCGCCGGGCGATGGCGCGCCCGATTCCCCGGCTGGCGCCCGTGACGATCGCCACCCGTCCCCGACAGCTCCCCATCGCGCCTCCCCGTCCGCGGCCGAGCGGGGGGACTCTACGGGTTCGCTGTCGTCCGAGCACACGCCGCGCCTGAGTCGCCGGACGGCCGCCCTCGCCTTGCGGGTAGAAGCCGGCGCCCGCCAGCGATAAGCTGGGCTGGTCGCATGCCGTCCGCGAACCCCCCATTGCTCGACGCACTGAGAGATCTGGCCGATCTCTCCCGTCTCGACTCCGAGCTACGCGCTCTGGAGTCCGAGAAGATGGAGCTTCCCGCCCGCCTGGAAGTCTGTTCGGAGCGTCGCAGCAGCTCCGAGGCTCGCCTGGCAGCGTCCCGCGAGCGCGTGACCGAGGTCGAACAGGAGCAACGGCGCCAGGAAGGTTTGGCGAGGGACCAGGAGGCGCTGCTCGAGAAGCTCGAGGCCCAGCAGCACCAGATCAAGAACAACAAGGAATACTCGGCGCTTCTGCACGAGATGGAGGGGGCGCGTGAGGGCATCTCCACCGCGGAGACCCGCGTCCTCGAGGCCATGGAGGCCCTCGAGTCGGCGAGGCGAGAACTCGCAGATGGAGAGCGGGATGTGGCGAGCCTCCTCGAGGGCATCTCGGAAGAGGAGCGCGGCATCGAAGCGCGCAGCCGCCTGGTGGAGGAAACCATCGAAAAGCTGTTGACGCGCCGGGGGGAAGTCGGCAAGAAAGTCGACTCTCAGATCTTGGTTCGTTACGAAAAACTCGCCGCGCGAAACAGCCCGGCCGTGGTGGTGGTGTCGGGAGAGAGTTGCACGGGCTGCCGGGTGGGGATCTCTCCTCAGAGCTACATCGAGATCCTGCGCGGCGAGACGCTGGTGAGCTGCGGGCAGTGCAGGCGGATCCTGATCCATAGCGATCACCTGGAGGCCTGATGGGGCGGCAGCGGAATCGTCCAGCCTCGAAAAACAGCTGCGATCTCGGCACTTTTTGGCAGGCCGAGCGGCCGTTTCGCAGACCTTCCCAACCCCCGTATCTGCTATCATGAAATGGTGAGTCCACGGCTGGGGTCACCCCCGCCCTTCAGCGAATGGGTCCATGAAGAACAACGACCGCTATTGGGATTGCCTCAATCAGGCCATGGAGGCGTCGCACGGTGGACGCTCCGAAGAGGCGCTGGCCTGGCTCGACGAGGCCCTGCGCGCCCACCCCCAAGGTGCCGAGGCGCACAACGGGCGGGGCGAGATCCTCTGGGATGAGGGCAATGTCGACGAGGCGCTCTACGAGTTCGAGCGCGCGTTGGAGGCCGATCCCAAGTTCGTCACCTCCCACCTGAACCGCGCGGAGCTGTTGGTGGAGGATCTGTGCGAGTACGCCCGAGCCGTGAAGCTGTGCGACGCCCTGGTGGCTGGGAATCCGGCCCTGCCCCGGCTCGACAAATCCACCGAGGGGGAGGTCCACTACCTCAAGGCCAAGGCGATCTTCTACCTCGACGATTTGCCCGGGGCGCTCTTCCTGACGCGGCGTGCACAGAAGTCGGCGGGCGAAGTTTCGATCTACAGGGCCTTCGAGGGGCAGATCCTCTTCGAGATCGGCGACTTCGAGGAGGCCCACAACGCGCTCGCCTACGCGCATGCGATGGACCCGGAAGCGGGACACGCCGTCTACCACCTGGCGATGGTGCTCGAGCGCTTGGACCGGGAGGAGGAGGCGCAGCGCGCCTTCGAACGCGCCAATGCGCTCTGCGATGAGCACTACCCGATGCCGCTGCGGGTCGACGATACGCTGTTTCGCCGGTCCGTCGCGGAGGCCCTCGACAACCTGCCGCGCTCCATCCGTGAATACACCGCGGATGTCCCGGTTCTGGTCGAGGATTTCCCCTCCCGGGAGCTGTTGAAGCGCGAGCGGATCTCACCGCAGGTCCTGGGCCTCTACGAGGGCGTGCCGCGCACCGAGGCCGATCACTCCTCGCAACACGATGACCTGACCCGGATCCTGCTCTTCAAGCGCAATCTCGAGAAGGTGTGCCGGGACACCACGGACCTGGTGGATCAGATCCAGATTACCGTGCGCCACGAGATCGGTCACCACCTGGGGCTCTCGGAAGAGGATCTCGAGCGGCTGGGACTCGCGTAGGCGACTCTCGCCAGCGGTGTAGACTTCGCGCATGTCCGCGTTGCTGCGCGATCTGGAGTCCGCGGTGGGGATTGGGGGTTGCCTGTGGCGCCCCGAGGAGCTGCTCCCCTACGAGTGCGATGGTCTGACGTTGGGAAGCCAGCAGGCGGCAGCGGTCGTCTTGCCCCGGAGCCGAGAAGAAGTTCAGGCGGTGGTTCGCGCCTGCCGCCGTCACCGGGTCTCTTTCGTGCCGCGCGGCGCGGGCACCGGGCTCTCCGGAGGGGCCGTGGCCCATGCAGCGGTGGTCATCGAGTGTTCACGGATGGACCGCATCCGCGAGGTCGATGCCGTGGACCGGGTGGCGGTGGTGGAGCCCGGCGTGGTGAACGCGGATCTCTCGAAGGCGGTCGTGCACCTGGGCCTCCACTACGCACCGGATCCCTCCAGTCAGCTCGCCTGCACGCTGGGAGGCAACTTCGCGGAGAACTCGGGTGGCCCGCATACCCTCAAGTACGGCGCCACCAGTCGCCACGTTCTGGGCTTGGAACTGGTGCTGCCCGATGGCGAGGTCGTGGAACTCGGCTCGCGCACGGGCTTTGCGACCGGCTACGACCTGGTCGGCGCGGTGGTGGGAAGCGAGGGCACGCTGGGTGTGGTGACTGCCGGCACGGTTCGTCTCACCGCGATTCCGGAGGCGGTGGAGACCCTGCTCGCGATCTTTCCGGACGTGGTGAGTGCCTGCCGGGCGGTTACGGGCATCATCCGAAAGGGCCTGCTCCCCGCTGCGCTCGAGATCGTCGACCAGCGCACGATTCGCGCCGTGGAGGCGAGCGTCTACGCGGCGGGTTTGCCGACGGACGCGGGAGCGGTGCTGCTCGTGGAGATCGACGGTCCCGCCGAGGACCTGGCCGGACAGGTCGAGGCGGTGCGCGGGCTATGTGCCTCGGAGGGTGCGTCGCGCGTCGACGTGGCCCGGGACGACGCCGAGCGACAGCGCTTCTGGCGCGCGCGCAAGGGAGCGTTCGGGGCCATGGGGCGTCTTGCCCCGGATCTCTACGTGCACGACGCCGTAGTACCCAGAGCTCGGCTCCCCGAGGTCCTCGATGCGGTCTGCGAGATCGGCGATCGTTACCGCCTGAAGCTCTCCAATGTCTTCCACGCCGGCGACGGCAACCTGCACCCCAACATCTCCTTCGACCGGCGAGACGCCGATGAACTCGCGCGGGTGCTCGCCGCGGGCGAGGAGATCCTGCGGACCTGCGTGGCCGCGGGTGGGGTGATCACCGGTGAGCACGGGGTGGGCTCCGAGAAGCGCGACTTCATGGGCCTGGTGTTTTCCGAGGACGACCTGGATGCCATGCGTCGGCTGCGCTCGGTCTTCGACCCGGACGCCGTCTGCAATCCCGACAAGGTGTTGCCGACCCCGCACTTCTGTGCCGAGGCAAACCCCAAGGCGCGTGGCTACGACCGCGTTCCCTTCGAGTGAGTATCGCGGCGCTGAAAGGGCGGGTGGGGGACGTCCTCGTGGAGCACGAGGCGGTGGACGTCGACGGGCTGGCGGTTTGCGCCACGGCCCAGCCCGCCGATGCGGACGGGATCTCGCTGCTGTTGCGGCACGCCTCCGAGCTGGGCATGGCTGCCATCCCCTGTGGTTCGCGCACGCAGATCGCCTACGGGAACCTCCCGCAGCGCGCGGATTTCCTGCTTTCCACTCAGCGCCTTTGCGGCGTGGACGACTTCGACCCGGGTGAGGGGGTCTGCCACGTCGCAGCGGGCACGCGCTTGGACGCGCTGCGCGCGCAGGTGGGAGCACATGGCTGGAGGGTCCCCCTCGACCTGCCGGGTCCCTGCAGCGTGGGCGGCGCGTTGGCGACCGGACTCACCGGGCCCCGCGCCCAGGGCATGGGTCTGCCCCGGGATGCGGTGCTCGGGCTCGAGGTCGTGCACGCTTCGGGGACGCGCACTCGCTGTGGCGCGCGCGTGGTGAAGAACGTGACGGGCTACGACCTCGCCAAGCTCTACACCGGCTCACTGGGGACGCTGGGTGTGCTGACCGCGGCCTGGCTGCGCCTGCAGCCCGCGCCGGCCGCGGAGCGGGCGCTGGAGATTCCGGTGGCGTTCGCGGACGCGGTGCAGGTGGCGCTCGAGGTCTCGGGCGCTGCGTCGCTGCAGGCTTGCGTGCTGTCGACGACCCGCCAGGGCCCGCGGGTGTGGGTGGAGCTGGCGGGGGACGCGCCGGGCGTGGAGGCGCGCGCCCGCGCGTTGATCCGCGACTATGCGGCCCGCGAGGCCGAACTCGCGGATTTCGAGGAGGTCGCGCAGTGCCAGCACGGCTGCGGGGAGCGGGAGCTGCGTTTTCGATTGGCCGTTCCGCCGCGGCAGCTGGCCTCCGCGTGGTCGCTGCTCGCGCGTGCCGGCGCGCGCCTGCTCGCGCATCCCGGGCTCTCGCTCGTCTACGCCTGGTTCGGGGTCGACGCCGCCGAGTCGGCCTTCGTGGAGGTCGCGGAGGCCGCCGGGGCGGGCCAGTGGTGGTGCGAGGCGGCGCCCAGCCGCATCAAGCAGGGGCGCGACGTTTTCGGCGACATGGGCTCGCGCCTGCCCCTGGTGCGCGCCCTCAAGCACAGCTTCGACGCCGACGCCGTCCTGAACCCCGGGCGCTTCGCGGGCCGCATCTGATGGAGGTGGAAACGCCGCGCGTCGCGGAGAACACGCGCCCGGAATGGGAGGAGATCCTCGAGGAGTCCCTGGCCTGCGTGCACTGCGGACTCTGCCTCTCCGCCTGCCCCACCTACCGACAGACGGGACGGGAAACCTCCTCGCCTCGCGGCCGCATCTACTTGATGCGCGCGGCCGCCCAGGGGCGCATCGAGCCCGATGGACTGCTCGCCGAGGAGGCCTTCCTTTGCCTGGGGTGCCGTGCCTGCGAGACCGCCTGCCCCGCCGGTGTGCGCTATGGCCGGCTGGTGGAACTCACGCGCAGCCGGGTGAGGCAGCGGGGCCTGCTGCCCCGCGTGGAGCGCTTGCTGTTGCGTCAGCTGATCCCCCGGCGAGCGCGTCTCGCCCGGGCCTTCGATGGGCTGCGTGCGCTGCAGCGCACTCGCCTCGATGCGCTCCTCGGAAGCTTGTTGCCTCGAAGGCTCCGCGAGGCCCGGGCGCTGCTCCCCGCGGTGCCCCCACGCGGGCAGCGAGGGATGCCGCCGGAAATCCTAGCCCCCGAAGGTCCGCGTCGCGGCAGGGTGGGCTTCCTTGCGGGCTGCGTGATGTCGGAACTCTTCGCCGACGTGAATGCGGCCACGCTGCGCGTGCTCTCGCGCAACGGTTTCGAGGTCGTGGTGCCTCCCACGCAGGGTTGCTGCGGGGCCCTGCAGGCGCACGCGGGCGATGCGAACTTTGCCGCGGAGCTCGCCGCGCACAATGCGCGGGTCTTCGAGGCCGCGGGAGTGGATGCCGTGATCTCGAACTCCGCGGGCTGCGGGGCGGCGATGCGCGACAGCGCGGGCTGGTTGGCCGACAGCGGTCGCCTCTTGGCCGACAGCGGTCGCCTCTTGGCCGACAGCGGTAGCTGGTTGGCCGAGCACGCCCGCGATGTGTCGAGCTTCCTGGACGAGCAGGGTTGGCGGGCGCCCCTCGAGCCACTTCCCCTGCGGGTCTGCTACGACGATCCCTGCCATCTCGTGCACGCGCAGGGCGTGGAGGCTGCGCCTCGGCGCCTCCTCCAGGCGATCCCACAGCTGGAACTCGTTCCCCACGCCGACCCCGGTGCTTGCTGCGGGGCAGCCGGTACCTACAACCTCACGCAACCGGAGATGGCCGGAGCGGTGCTCGACGTCAAGCTCGATTCGCTCGCCGCGGCGGATCCCGACGTGGTGGCCACCGGGAATCCCGGCTGCATGATGCAGCTGGCGGCGGGTCTATCCCGGCGCGGGCTGCGCGCCCGGGTGAAACACCCCGTGGAGCTACTGGACGAGAGTTCCGGGGGAAACGTGCAGGGCGCACCCCTTTATTCGTAGAGCATGGCGTCCGGCGTGCGGCGCGGCGTGCGCATGCGCGGGAAGGCGCCCAGGGAGAGGTCCTCGAGCGAGCCCTGCACGACCAGCTCGAAGGGCAGGATGGATTCGCGAGAACGCACCATGCCGTACTTCTCGCGCATCCCGCGATACGCGTAACGGGCTTCCGCACCGGGACGCGCATCCTCGATGTCCGCCAGGCCCAGGCGCGCCCGCTCGAAGACCAGGTCCCGGGTGGCATCCGGCTCGATGGCGGCGTCCGAGTCCAGCAGGGAGTTCTCGAAGCTCTGTTCTTCGAGCCTCGCCACCAGTCGCGCCAGGTGATCCTCGGAGATGGCCGTGGTCACGCGCTCCGGGGGGTCGTCTTCATCGCCGCCAGCCGCCACGAAGCTCAGCTCGACGGCGCGTCCACCCACCAACATCACGCCCTCGGGGTGCAGTTCCCCGTTGCTGACGTCGTCGTCGAGCAGCGCGGGATCCAGAGCTAGGCCGTTCATGCCCGTTACGCTGGGGTTCTCTTCCAGGAAGCCGCGAGAGATTCGCACCTGGTGGAGGCGGCGCTGCTCGGCTTCTTCCCGGGCCAACTCCCCGGCCTTGCGGCCGGCGCTCGTGTCGGGAAACCCACGCGTGACGTTGTAGAGCATGGCGACGCGCAGGTCGCGCCGCTCTTCGCGGATCGCCACGCCCAGCGCCTGTTTGGCGGCCTTCTCGCGCAGCGCCTCCAGGTCCTCGGTTCCGGCCTGCGGGTTTGTCTCTGCGACTCGGAGTGCAGCCAGCCAGTTCTCGCGATCCCGTTCGTATTCTTCGAGCCAGTCGCGCAACTCAGCGGCGTGGCTGCCTTCCGGATCGAGGGTCAGGTAGCGGCGGGCATAGACGGCGGTGCGCGCAGCCGCCGGGCCCTGGCCGCGGAAAGGTGTTTGGATCAGGCGCATGGGCAGGAGGCCGATGGAACGAATTCGTCCGGGCAGACTCAGGACCCAGCGAGCCACGGCGGTGGTGTTCGACTTTGGGACGGTGGGAGCTTGTCCCAGCAACACCCACACGACGGTTTCCACCTGCTCTTGCCTGCGCGCCTGTTGGAAGGCCCCGTAGGCATTGCGGGTCGGATCGGAGAGTTCGGCGCGGGCATGGCGTGCCATCAGGCCCTCGTCGTCTGCCTTGGCCAACTCGCGCATGCCCAGCCACATGGCGTCGTCATCTCCCGCATGTCCGCGTGAAGTGGCAAGCGCGAAGGCCGCCTCCTCGCGCAGCGGGCTGTCCGGCGGCAGTGCGGCCACCGCCGCCTCCACGTCTCCTCCACGTGCAAGCATCGCCAGGGCGAGCTCGCGGGAGCCAGCGGGTACCGGTTCCCGAGGATCGCTGACATCGACTTGTAGGCTGCGCCGTAAGCGCGCGCGCTGCCTGCGCGCCAACTCCACGGAGTCATCGTGAGCTCGCTGGGCCTTTGGGTCCCCGGGGTTCAGGCGCAGCGCGCGAGATGCATGAAAGAAAGCGGGTGGAGCGTTCGAGCGCGCGAGGGCCTCGTGGGCGTCTTCGAGTGCTTGCTGCCCTCGCGTGCGATCCCAGTCCTGCTGCGCGTCCTCGACCTGTCGGGCGATCTCGGGACTCTCTTCCGCCGTCGGGTAGCGGGCCAGGAAGTCCTTCCAGTGGGTTAGGGCCTGCCGGCGTTGAAGGGGCAGCGGGTCGCTGTCCGCAGTGTCGAGCAGGTAGTGGGCGACGGAGGTAGCGATCTGGTAGGGGAAGAGCGGACCCGCGGACAGGGCGTGCCCCGCGGGCTGCGCGACCGCGTTGAAGAGGCGGGCGGTGGACTGCATCTGCGCGTCCCGGACGCGCGCTCGCGCGAGAACCAGCGGGTCATCTTGCAGCGCTCGTTCGAGGCGAGCCCGGGTGGTGGCGGGTACGTCATCCCGCTCGAGGAGTTGCTCGACGGCGCCCCGGTAGCTGCGCCCCCGAAAGCGGATGGTATTGAGCGCGTCGATGCCCACGGGCACGACGCCCGAGGGCGCCTCTCCCCGGGCCCGGCGCTGGACATCGCCCGCTTCGATGCGTTGCAGCGCCAGCGCGGCGGCGGCTTCATCGTCGGCCAGGGTGGCCGCGGCCAGATCCGCGCTGGCGTGATCGATCTCGTCGGGTACCCGGGGTGCAAAGCGCGGTGACTCCTGGAGGGGGGAGCCCAGGGGCGCAGCGGCCGGGCTCTGGCAGGCCAGGGCCGCCGCCGCCAGCGTGCAGAGGCCCGCGATGCGAGGAGCGCGCGAATGCCTCATGGCGTGAAACGGTCCCGGTCTACGGCCAGCGAGAAGGCCAAGAAGGCCTCCAGGCGGCGTGACGCCTCGAGTTTTTCGGGAGTTCCATCGCGTGACGCCACCATCTCGTAGATCCGAGCCCCGGAATCCACGAAATCCCGGAATTCCACGGGGTCGAAGCCGAGACTCTCGGGCGGATGCTGGGCCACGTACTCGATGGAGAGATCCGCGTAGAGGTCGGCGAGGGAGAGCAGGTGGCGCGACGCGTTCTTGCTCTGGGGATGGCGGAGCGTCACGCGCTGCAACTCCCCGATCGCGCGTATGTCGCCCTGGGGGAGCAGTTCCCGGAGTTGCAGGAAGTAGCGCGCGCGTTCCAGGTCGTTGCGCTCGATCTCTTCGCGTACCACGGCGATGTGGTGGGTCCCCTCGCTGCTACGCAGCAGCGACTCGAGGCTCGCAGTTCGTGCTTCGAAGCTCACCAGTGCTTGTTCCGGCGGCACCACCTCGATGGGCGCGACGCCTTGTTCGGCCTCGGCTTCCGCCTCGTGTCTCAACACGACGGTGCCGTCGCCGAGCGCGAAGAGGGACTCGCAGAGGTCCGCGCTGCGCAGGGCCTCTTCGGCGAGGACCGCTTCGCGTCGGGCGGCGATGCGATATTGCCGGGAGGCGAGTTCGAAGGCGCGGATGCGTTCGAGGGCGCGCGCCTTGGCGAAGGCGATGACGCCCTGCAGGTGTCCCGCCCGCAGGCTCTCGGGCTCGGCGCGCTCCAGGTTCTCTAGCCGCAGCAGGCTGCTGCGATAGACGTTGCGCCCCGTGAAGTCCCGGGCGGGCTCGAAGCGATAGGTGTCGTCCGGGACGTGGAGGTGCAACACCGAAACGATCTCGAGCGCGTTCGCCGATGGCTGGTAGCGGCTCTCGATCTCGGGAGGGGACGCGCAGGCCACCAATCCTGTGAGTACCAGGGCTTGCAGGCGAGATCGCATCAGGGCGTGAGCATATCGCCCCGTCCCGGGGCCGGCAGAGCCCAGCGCGCGATCCTCACTTCGAGCGCTTGCGGCGCTGCCGGGGGCGCTTTACCAGCGCGTTGAGCATCTTCTCGGTGGCGATCACCGCGGCTGCCAGCTGGTCGGAGTCCACCCCCTGGGTCGAGAAGCTGCCCTCGCTGTGACTCCGTGACTTCCAGGTGATGAGTGTCTCCACCAGGGCAGCGGTACGCCCGCCGGGCGGGATGCGCACCCGGAAGTCCGCGAGCTGCGCGACCTTGAGATCCAACGCCCGGGCGGCCTTGCGTACCGCGTTCATGAAGGCGTCGTAGCCGCCGTCCCCGCTGGCGCGGGCCTCTGCGCTGCGCTTTTGAAAGGTGAGCCCCACCTGGGCCGAGGGGGGCGCATCGCCGGAGACCTCCACGCGATAGCTTTCCACCCGGACGAGCTGCTCACTCGGGGTCTTCAGCACGTCGGCGATGATGTAGGGCAGGTCCTCGGCACCCACCGTGTGCTTCTTGTCCCCCAGTTCGATCACGCGCTGCAGCACCAGCTGACGGTTCTGTGGAGTGAGATCGATGCCCAGTGCTTTCAGGTTGTGGTCGATGGAGGCCTTGCCGGCGAGCTTGCCGAGTGCGTAGCGGCGCCGCTGGCCGAAGCGCTTCGGCGCCAGGCGGCTCGCGTAGAGGTCGCCCTTGGCATCGCCGTCCGCGTGGATGCCCGCGGTCTGGGTAAAGACGTCGCGCCCGACGATGGGGGTGTTGGCCGCGATGTCCTTGCCGCTGAAGGTCTCCACCAGTCGGGAGAGTGCTGCCAGGCGCCCCTCCACCACACCGGTTCGCCGATCGCTGTGATCGTGCAGGCTGGCGACGATCTCCGCGAGTCGCGTGTTGCCGGTGCGTTCGCCCATNCCGTTCACGCTGGTGTGCACGCCACGGGCGCCGGCGCTCACGCCAGCCAGGCAGTTCGCGGTGGCNATCCCGTAGTCGTTGTGGGCGTGGAACTCGAAGTGGATCTCCGGCCAGGTGCCGCACATGAGCCCCACGTAGCGGGCGACCTCCTCGGGGGAGAAGAGTCCCAGCGTGTCGGGCAGGTAGATGCGAGCCACCCCGGCCTCGTGCAGGGCTTCTACCATTGCGAACACGTAGTCGAAGGAATCGCGCACACCGTTCGACCAGTCTTCCAGGTAGGCGTTGACGAGAATGCGTCGACGCCGGGCGTGGGCGACGGTCTGGGTGGCGGCCTCTCGGTGTACTTCGGGTTCGATGCCCAGTTGTTGTCTGCAGTGTCGCGCGGAGCCCTTGGTGAGCAGGTTGAGGACCCGCGCCCCGGAATCTGCGATCCAGTCCACCGACTTGCGGCCGTCGCAAAAGCCCAGGATCTCCACGCGGGGCAGCATGCGCCGGCCCCGCGCCCAGCGGGTGATGCGACGCACGGCCTCCTGCTCGCCCTCGGAGACGCGGGTGGAGGCGACCTCGATGCGATCCACCTTCACGTCGTCCAGCAGCAGCCGGGCCAGGTGCAGCTTCTCGGCGGGCGTGTAGGCGACGTCCGGCGTCTGCTCCCCGTCGCGCAGGGTGGTGTCCATCACCTGGATGGGCGGAAGGGCTTTGCGGGCGGCGGGCATGTCGGGGCTCCCTCGGGTCGATTGTGCCCCCGCGCCCCCCACTGTCAACAAGCCGGCGGGGATCCGGGGGCTAGACTGCGCGGCGTGCGCGAAGCCGCCCAGAGTTTCGAGATCGCGGGAGCTGACGTGGGGATGCGTGTCGATCGCTTCCTCGCCACGCGCCTGGGCCTCTCGCGCACACAGATCCGCCGCCTGCTCGCCGAAGGCGGCGTTCGCCTGGCGGGCCGACCGCTGGTGGCCCGCTCCAAGGGCGTTGCGCTGCGCGCAGGCGACCGTCTCGAGGTGGACGCCTATACGCCCGTCGCCTCCCAGCGTGTCATCGCCCAGCCGGAGCTCGAGCTCAGCGTGCTCGCCCAGGGGCCGGGCTGGCTGGCCGTCGACAAGCCCGCGGGCGTGCCCGTGCACCCGCTGGCGCCCGGGGAGCTGGGCACGCTGCTCAACGCGCTGATCGCCCGTTTTCCGGAGCTGCATGGCGTAGGGGAGGGAGGCCTCAAGAGCGGCGTCGTGCACCGCCTGGACGTCGACACCTCCGGGGTCCTGCTGGTCGCCACCGAGCCGTCGAGCTGGCAGCGACTGCGCGCCGCCTTCCGCGAGCACCGCGTCGAGAAGTGCTACCGAGCGCTGGTGGCCGGCCACCCGGAGCCGGGCCGCGTGGAGCTCCCGCTGGTGGTGACGGGACATCGGCCCGCCCGTGTGCGCGTTGCCCGGCCGGGAGAGGCGGCGAGCGGTGTGCGCCTTACCGTGACGGCCTGGCAGGTCGTGGAGCGGTTGTCCGACGCGAGCCTCGTGGAGGTCCAGCCCGTGACCGGTTACCTGCACCAGATCCGGGCGACCTTCGCGCACCTGGGCGCTCCGGTACTGGGGGACCGCCGCTACGCGGAGCCCGAGGTGGCGGCGCGCGCCCCCCGACAGCTGCTGCACGCCGCGCGGCTTCGCTTCGAGGAGATCGAGGCCGAGGCCCCGGATCCGCCGGACCTCCAGCAGGCCCGGCGCGAGCTGGCGGCCGCTTCGACGTGAGGTGCCCGGCCGCTCGGCGGCCCGGTCAGCGCTTGCGGAGCAGACTGAGCCCGTCGGAGACGCTGATCATCACACGGTCCACGCGCTCGTCGAGGGCCACCTGTTCGTTGAAGGCGCGGATCGCCAGGGTCACGTCATCGCTGGCCTCCGGGTCCGCGACCCGGCCCCCCCAGAGCACGTTGTCCACCACAATCAGGCCGCCCGGGCGCAAGCGCGCCAGTAGCTCCTCGTAGTAGAGGGGATAGCCCGACTTGTCGGCGTCGATGAACGCGAAGTCGATGTCCTGCTCGAGGGGCAGGGCGCGCAGGGTCTCGATGGCGGGCGCGACGCGCAGCTCGATACACGAGGCCAGGCCGGCCCGCTCCCAGTAGCGCCGGGCGACCTGTGTCCACTCCTCGCTGGTGTCGCAGCAAAGCAGCGTGCCCCCGGGCTCGAGCCCGCGGGCGATGCACAGCGCCGAGTAGCCCGTGAAGGTTCCCACCTCTACGGCCTTGCGGGTGCCCACGAGGCGCGCGAGCAGGGTCAACAGGGCGCCCTGCTCGGGCGCCACCTGCATCATTGCCCGGTTGCCGAAGTCACGGCGCGTGGTCTCGATGAGTTCGCGCTGGATCGCGTCGGGGGGCGTGCCGTGCTCCACGAGATAGCGGTGCAGCTCGGGTCGAATCCCCAGGGTCTTCACCTCGCTCACCCGCCACCTCCCCCGGTACTGCGCATCAGCATCTGCATGGCCAGGGCGCGCTCCTCCTCGGCTTCGGGGATCATGCCCATTCGCTGGTAGAGGATCGACAGATTGGTGTGACTCAGCGGATCCTCGGGTTCGATCTCGATGAGGCGCTTGCCGGCTTCGACGGCGGCCTCCAGGTCGCCCTGTTGCCGCCGCGCCAGGGAGAGCCCGTTCCAGGCAATGGCCAGCTCGGGATCGATCTCGAGTGCGCGCTGGAAGAACTCCACCGCGGCCTCGAAGCGGTCGTTCGCGAAGTGATCGAAGCCCTGGCGGTAGATGCGCCGGGCCGCTGCGGTGGCCTCGGTGGATTCGCCGGCGTGGGCGAGGCGCGGGGCCTTGGCCGCGCGCTGATCTTTCGCCTTTCCGGGCTCGCGGCCGAGGGCGCGTTGGCAGCGTCGCAGGAAGCTCTCGATCTCGCGGAGCGTCTGCAGATCCCCCGCCTCCTCGGCGGGTCCGAGGCCGGCCTCGAGCGTGCTCAGCGCCTCTTCGAGTTCACCGGCCTCCATCAGCACCCGGCCGAGATCGCGGTAGGCGGCGCTGTAGCGGGCATCGATCTCGATGGCGCGTCGGAAGGCCGGGGCGGCGTGGTCCGGCCGGCCCAACTCCTGCAGGGTCCGCCCCAGCGTGAACCAGAGCGTGGCATCCTCTGGCTCGCGGGCCAGGATCTCCCGCACCTTTGCGGCCCGGGCTTCGAGGGCCTGAGTCTCCGAACGCGCCACTCGCGGACCCTACCCGAGCCCTGCGGGACTCGCTTCCCCGCGCCGCGCCTTCGCCGAGCTTGGCGGCAGGTGCGCGAGGTCCCCTACGCTGGCGGCGTCCCTCCCCGCCGCGCTCTTCTATTCTCGCGGGAGGGTCGCCGCGCAAGGGGGCCGACGCGATGAGAAGAGTTCGCCGCCTGCTGTTCGCGGTGGCCATCGTGGCCCTGCTCTTCTGGTGGCTGTCCGGCGAAGATGCTCCGGTCGTCGAGTCGGGTAGCGTGCTCGTGGTCGAGCTCTCGGGTGCCTACGTGGATGCCCCACAGACCTCGCTCTTGGCGCGGCTGCTGGGCGAGGAGCAGCGACCGCTGGTCTCCCTGCTCTCCGATCTCCATAAGGCCGCGCGCGACCCGCGCATCGAGGCGGTGATCGTCCGCGTACGCAACCTTCAGATCGGCTGGGCGAAGGCCCAGGAGATCCGTGCCGGCATCCGGGAACTGTCCGAGCGCGGGCGCCGGGTGGCCAGCCTGCTCGATCTCGAGGCCTTCGGCGCGAACCTCGAGTACTACGTGGCTAGCGCCGCTCCCGAGGTCTACGCGACGCCAGCTGCGCGCGCGCCGCTCTTGGGTCTCGCCGGCGAGTACCTCTTCTTCGGGGGCCTCTGGGAATTCATCGGCGTCGAGTTGGAGGTGGAGCGCATCGGGCGCTTCAAGACCGCCGCCGAAACACTGGCGGCGCGCGGTATGAGCGCTGCGAACCGCGAGATGGCGAACTCGCTCCTCGACTCCCTGAACGCGCAGCTCTTGCGGGGAATTGGAGAGGCGCGCGGCCTGAGCGAGGCCGAAGTTCGTTTGGCCATCGATGCGGCGGCCGTGGATCCAGCCGAGCAGCAGGCCCAGGGCCTGCTGGACGGCGTCCGTGAACTCGACGAGTTGGCCCAGGCACTGGGGGGTGGTCCGATGCTGTACGGCCGTGACTACGCGCGAGTCAGCCCGGCCAGTGCGGGGATCGAGCCGGTGGCCCGTTTCGCCCTGATCTACGGGAGCGGGGGCGTGGTGTCGGGGCGCGGTAGCCGTGACAGCCGGGGCGCCCCGGTGCTGGCCTCGGACACGGTGGGAGAGGCGCTCGAGGAGGCCGCCGCCGAGCCCTCCTTCGACGCGTTGATCTTTCGCGTCGACAGCCCGGGGGGTTCCGCGTTGGCCTCCGACAGCGTCTGGCGGGCGCTGCGGCGCGCCCAGGAGGAGGGCAAGCCGGTGGTGGCTTCCTTCTCGGATGTAGCGGCGTCGGGGGGCTACTACGTGGCGGCTGCCGCGGATGCCATCGTGGCTTCGCCGGCCACGCTCACCGGGTCCATCGGTGTCTTCGCGCTGCGACCCGTGCTGGGCGGTCTCTACGACAAGCTGGACATCGGCTTCGAGACGCTCACCCGGGGGCGTCACGCGGCGTTGCAGCTCTCTGCCCGACCGCTCTCGGAGGGCGACCGGGAACGGCTTCAGGCCCAGGTGCGCTCGATCTACGAACTCTTCGTCGAGCGCGTGGCGGAGGGGCGCTCCATGCAGGTGGCGGCGGTGGACGCCATGGCGCGCGGGCGCGTCTACACCGGCGAGCAGGCGCTGGAGCTTGGCCTGGTGGACGAGTTGGGGGGCCTCTTTGCCGCCACCGCCCGCGCCAAGCGCGCCCTGGGGATCGACGCAGAGGCCGATGTCGAACTCGTCCCCTACCCGCCGCCCCGCACCCTGCTCGAGGAAATCACCATGGAGTTCGACGGCGCGGCGCTATCGTGGGCTGGCATCGGCGTGTTGGAAGCGCGTCTCGCCGCCCTGGCACCCTGGCTTGGGGCATTGTCCGAGGGAGCTCCGGTGGCACTCCTACCCTTCCCCTTCGAGGTGCGCTGAGCGAGTCCGCCGCTCGCGATCACGGGAGCCGGCGGAAACACGACTCCCGTTTTTTCGGTATCGCCGCAAGCGGCGTGAAGAAAAATGCGGGCTAGCCTGGGAGCGTCGACGGAGCCTTCGAACTCGACGCTTGGAGGAAACCCCTTGTACCTGGTCTGGCCGTCTTGATCGCGGGCGCGGACGGCCACTCGCTCTACGTGGAGGCCCACGGCGAAGGCATCCCCCTGGTACTCTCCTGCGCGCTCTGCACCACCCACGAGAACTGGCGTCCCCAGGTGGAGCCCCTGGTCGCGGCGGGTGCGCGGGTGATTCTGTGGGACTACCGGGGGCACGGCCGTTCCGAGGCCCCGGAAGAGGCGGCTGCGTATCATCTGGATACGGTGCTCGCGGACCTGTGTTGCGTGCTCGACTGGGCGGTGGCTGGAGAGCCCGCCATCGTGGGAGGCCTCTCCTTCGGGGGGCTGCTCTCGCTTCACATGGCACTGCTTTCTCCGCAGCGGGTACGCGCGCTGCTGCTGGTGGACACCGGACCGGGTTTCAAGAAGCCCGAGGCCCAGCAGCGCTGGGAATCCCAGGTGGAGCGCACCGCGAGCTACGTGGAGCGCAAGGGCTGCGCGGCCTTCGCGGCCAGCCGCGCCACGGCGACGCTGGTGGGCAAGTACCCGGAGCGCCCCGCGGCGAAGCGGGCGGCCCAGGCGATCAGCGCCCAGCAGCCCCACGGACTCGCCCATTTCGCGCGTCGGGTGGCGGGGCCGGCGTCGCCGGTCATCGACCAGCTC
>JABSQX010000033.1 GCA_013215615.1 Myxococcales bacterium
GCCGTCGAAAGCAGGTAGGTGTCGAAGAGTTCGACGAGTTCCGTGAATGCCGCGACGGCGCCGGGCATCGGGTCCATCTTCGAGAAGATGCCGGGTGTATCGTCGAGATCGTCTTCGTATTTCTCCCGTTCTGCGTCACTGAGACGGTCGATGCCGCTCTGAAAGTCCACCAGTACATTGTCCATGTCGAGGTACAAGGTCTTCACGCTTTCACTGTACCCGGGGCGCGCAAGGGGCGCTGCCAACCGCTCTTGCCGGCTGGAAACGAGGTATTCTTCGCAACATGAAAAAGAGCCGTCTCTTCCTGCACGCCGTCCACGGACCCTGGGGTCGCCGCTCCCAACATCTCACTGGCGAGGAACTCGTGGAGGGCCTCGAGAAGTTGTCGCCGCCTGGGGACGTGGGTTCCCTCGCGCTGATCGTGACGCGCGGTGACGACGGCCACCGGGAGACCCCGGAGCGGACCACGCTCACACCCGAAGGCGGCGTTCCCGGCGACGCCTGGCTCCGGGACGACCCCGGGCGCATGGATACCCAGATCGCGTTGATGCGCGCGGACGTGGCGGAACTCGTAGCGGCCGGTCAGCCCCTCACGCTCTTCGGCGACAACCTGCTGGTGGATCTCGATCTCTCCTTCGACAACCTGCCCGCGGGCAGTCGCTTCCGGGTCGGTGCCGCCGAACTCGAGGTGACCCCCGAGCCCCACGATGGCTGCTTGAAGTTCAAGCAGCGTTTCGGCGGCGACGCGCTGCGATTCACCGCGGCGCCCGACCACAAGCACCTCCGCTTGCGTGGCATCTACGCGAAGGTCGTCCTCGCCGGCGAGGTGAGCGTGGGCGACCGCATCGAGGTGCTGTCCCGGGGTGATAGCGCGTCCGCCTAGCCTCCCTTTCAGGGCGGCTGCAGCCACTCGACGGACCGGATGAAGCGCTTCTGGGCCTCGAAGGCGGCGTTCGCCTCGTCCTGGGGAGAGGTGACGCGGAACTTCATGTACCACGGGCCCGCCGCGAAGAGCCAGAGGTGCGACTCGATGGGCTCGGCGCGCTGGCGCGAGGCGGGATAGCGGAAGACCGCGTGCGCCCCGGGCACCTTCACCCCATTGATCACGAAGTCGATCCGCTGCTGGTGGACGAGCCGGGATCGCCATGCGTCGTGGAAGCCCTCGCGCTTGGCGGTCTCGAATTGCGCCTGGAGGTCTTCGAGGGTCGTGAAGCCTTCCGGATTGCCGGCGGGATAGTGGTGGAAGATGAGGGCCGCGCGTGGATCGAGGCTTTCGTAGCGGGCCGAGACGCTGAAACCCTCGGGGTCGTGGCGCATCACGGAGCGGCGCTCGAAGGGCCCCACGCGTTCGGGCATCACCAGCCCGGTGATGCGGTGCTGGTAGCTCCCGGACGCGTGCAGCGCGCCAGGGGCGCTCGAGACGGAAGGCGGTCCCGCGCATGCGGGGCCCCAGAGTGCCAGAACAGCCGCCAGGAGTGCTCGCATTCGAGCCACCATGGGGGGGCGTTGGCGTGAACCCATGCAGTGTAGCACCGCGAGGCCCCATGAGCCCCTATGGTCTGGTCTCGCGCGGCGCCTGTACTCGGCCCTTGCCGGGTCAGCGCGCCGGGGAGAGAGGAGTGGGCATGGACGTCTTCGAGGCGATGGAGACCTGCCGGGCGATCCGCTACCTGCGGCCGGATCCGGTCCCCGATGAAATGGTCGAGAAGCTCATCTGGGCAGCCACGCGCGCGCCCAGCCCGGGCAACAGCCAGGGCTGGGAGTTCGTGGTGGTGCGCGACCGCGCGTTGCTCGCGCGCCTGGCGGGGACGTTGGGCGAGCGCATGCGCGCAGGCACAGCGGCGCTGGCCGAAGGGTTGGAGCCCTCCCAGGCGCGCATCCTGAAGGGCGCCGTTCACCTCACCGAGAGCCTCGCCGAGGTGCCGCTGTTGGTGGTGGTCTGCGCGCGCAACATCTACCCCCCGCAGGCGCCCCAGGAGATCTTCGTCTGGAGCTGCGCGTATCCCGCGGCCCAGAACCTGGTGCTGGCGGCCCGCGCCCTCGGTCTCGGAAGCACCTTCGCGACCTGGCAGACCCTGGCCGAGGCGGAGTTCCGGGAGATCCTGGGCATTCCCGACGACGTGACGATCTGCGCCACCATCCCGGTCGGCTACCCGGACCGCCCCTTCGGCCCCGTGGCCCGCAAGCCCGTCGCCGAGGTCATGCACCTGGACGGCTGGTAGAGGGCGAGGTCGGAGGTGTCTGCCGGCGAGACGCAAGCGCATACGGGCGCGCGAGCCCACTACACGCTGGGCGTGTTGCTGGCGATCTTCGTCTTCTCGCACATCGACCGGAACATCCTCAACATCCTCGTGGAGCCCATCCAGTCGGAGCTCGGCATCTCCGACACCGCGATGGGCTGGCTCACCGGCCCGGCCTTCGCGGTCTTCTACGCCTCCCTGGCGGTCCCGATCGCGCGCCTGGCCGATCGCATCTCGCGGCGCTCGATCGTGCTGGTGGGCGTGGTGCTCTGGTCGTTGGTCACTGCCGCCCAGGGCATGGTGCGCGTTTTCTCGCACTTGGTGGTGGCGCGGGTCCTGGTGGGCGTCGGCGAGGCCACCACCAGTCCGGCCTCCCACTCCATGATCTCCGACCTCTACCCCCCAGAGCGCCGCGCCATGCCGCTGGCGCTCTTCGGCTCGGGGGGACACATCGGCACCATGCTGGGTTACATGATCGGCGGGGTGGTCAACGATTGGATGGGCTGGCGCATCGCCTTCGTGGTGGTGGGCGTGCCCGGGCTCGCGCTGGCCCTGCTGGCCTGGGCGACCGTCCGCGAGCCCCGGCGAGGCGTCGTGGAGGCCCAGCAAGACGAGCGCGAATACGGCATGGGCGAGGTCTTCCGCTACCTGTGGAGTCGTCGCTCCTTCCGTCACCTCAACATCTCCTGCATCCTCTACGTGGCCAGCATCTACGGCTTCAACGTCTGGGGCCCCACCTTCCTGATCCGCGTGCACGGCATGACGACCAGCGAGGCGGGCCTCTTCTTCGGTCCGGTGACGGGGATCGCGGGCCTGCTGGGTTCGCTCTTCTCCGGCTGGCTCTCGGACCGCCTGGCCCGCCGCGACGTGCGCTACTCGATGTGGATCCCCGCCCTGGGCGGCGTGCTCGCGATTCCTTTCGGCGTCGCATTCCTCTTCGCCGAGGACCCCGTACTGGCCCTCGGCTTCTACGGATGCCAGGTCTTCGTGGCGACCTTCTGGATGGGGCCGGGTTTCTGGGCCTGCCAGGGGCTCGCGAAGCTGCGCATGCGCGCCATGGCGGCCGCGGTGCTGCTCATGAACGTGAACCTCTTCGGCATGGCGATGGGCCCGGTGCTGATCGGCAGCATGAACGACGCCCTGCGCGGCACCTACGGGGAGATGGGCATCCGCTATTCGCTGCTGGCGCTCTGCATCCCCCTGCTGTGGGCTGCCTTGCACTCCCTCGCCGCCAACCGCACCCTGGCCGCCGACCTCGCCGCGGCCGGTGACGCCTAGTCGCGCACTACGCGGGGCGTTGCCAGGCTGCCGAGATCTCCGCGGCGGTGGAGAGGTAGGCGAGGTTGCGGATGCTGTAGCGGAGCACCTGCTCGCCGTACTCGGGGGGGTCGGCGGCCACGCAGTCGGCGGGCATGATCACCCGGTAACCGCGGTTCACCGCCTCGACGGTGGTGCCGAGCAGGCCGATGTTGAGGGAGACGCCCACCGGGATGACGGTGCGCGTGCCGAGATCCCGCAGGCAGGGGTCGAGACCCGAGTCGAAGAAGGCGCTCATGCCGTGGCTGCGGGGCATGTGGATATCGCCGGCTTCGGGGGCGATCTCCTTGACCACCGAGCTGTCCACCGGGCCCGCGCTCGCGCCGAGATCGCGCTGCAAGCGGTCGAGGAGCGGCGTTCGCGCCCGTCCCAGGTCGCCCGGCCGGGACTCGGCGGTGCAGTAGAAGACCCGGGCGCCCGCGCCTCGCGCGGCTTCGAGCAGTGCTGCGATGTTCGCGAGCACACCGCCGTCCCGCACCGCCGCTGCCAGGCCCGGGATGCTGGACTCGGCGCCGATCACGTTCTCCTGGCACTCGAAGACCAGCACCGCGCAGTCCGCGGGCGTGAGGTAGGGGGAGAGGTCGATGGGCATGGCGGGAGTATAGGCGCGCCTTAAGTTGGGCGGGGGCCTTCCGTCTCGAGCGGACCGCTCCCTAAGACCCATGCGAGATCACGCCCGGGGCGTGTATTCTGGCGAGACTCTTTCCCCGAGTGAGGTTGCACGTGTTCGACACCTTGATCCGCGGCGGCACGCTCATCGACGGCACCGGCGCGCCCGGCCGCAGGGCGGACGTGGGTCTGCGCGACGGTCGCATCGCGGCCATCGGCGAATTGAGCGAGCCCGCGGCGGAAACCCTGGACGCCCAGGGCCGCGTGGTGGCCCCGGGATTCATCGACATCCACACCCACTACGACGCCCAGGTGTTCTGGGATCCGACGCTATCGCCATCACCCTTCCACGGGGTGACCACCATCGTGGGCGGAAACTGCGGGTTCAGCATTGCGCCGCTCGTCCCCGAGGCCGGCGGCTACCTGATGCGTATGCTGGCGCGGGTGGAGGGCATGCCGATCGAGAGCCTCGAAGAGGGCGTTCCCTGGGATTGGCAGTCCTTCGGCGATTACCTCGCGCGCCTCGAGGGACGCCTCGCGGTCAACGCGGGTTTCCTGGTCGGGCACTCGGCGTTGCGCCGGGTGGTGATGGGGGAGCGCGCGGTGGGACACGAGGCCAACGAGGAGGAGTTGGCGGCCATGCTCGCGTTGCTCGGGGACTCCCTCTCCCAGGGAGGGCTGGGCTTCTCGTCCACGCGCTCCGCGGCCCACAACGACGCGGAGGGCCAACCCGTGCCCTCACGCCATGCCAGCATCGACGAGCTGCTGGCCCTGTGCGGAGTGGTGCGCGATTTCCCGGGCACGACTCTCGAAATGCTTCCCGGCACCAGCGTGTTCAGCGAGGAGGACAAGGAGATCCTCACCGGAATGTCACTGGCCGCCGACCGTCCCCTCAACTGGAACCTGGTGGCGCCGAGCTCCGATGCCCCCGAGGTCACCGAGAACCAGCTCGCCGCTTCCGACTATGCGGCCGAGCGCGGCGCAGTGGTGCTGGCGCTCACGGTTCCCCAGGAGATCGAAGGGCGCATCAACCTGCACAACGGCTTCGGCTTCGACGCCCTGCCGGGCTGGGCGGAGGTGATGGGCCTGCCCCTCGAGGAACGCAAGCGCGCCCTCGCGGACCCAGCCGTTCGCGACGAGTTGAAGGCTGGAGCGCTGCGCCAGGGTCCGGGGCTATTCCGGGCCATGACGAACTGGGCGGGAATGCGGATCAACGAGTGTTTCGAGGCGCAGAACAAGCGCTGGGAGGGTTGCCGGGTCGGGGAGGTCGCCGACGAGCAAGGCGTGGAGGCCTTCGACGCCATGCTCGACCTCTCGCTTTCCGACGGGCTGCGCACCTCCTTCACGCCCTTCCTCGAGGCCCAGACCAGCGATGCCAGCTGGGAGATGCGCGGCCGTGCCTGGGCGGATCCGCGCACCGTGATCGGCGCCTCGGACGCGGGCGCGCACCTCGACACCATCGACACCTTCGCGTTCACCACCCAGCTGCTGGGGCGTGGCGTGCGGGAAAAGGGGCTGATCGGTCTCGAGGAGGCAATCCGCCAGATCACACAGGTCCCGGCGCGTCTATACGGCCTGCGCGAGCGCGGCGAGATCCGGGACGGCTGGCACGCGGACGTGGTGGTCTTCGACCCGGAGCGCATCGCCAAGGGGCCCACCTACATGCGCCAGGATCTACCCGCGGGCGCGGGCCGCCTCTACGCGGATGCCGAGGGCATCGACCACGTCTTCGTCAACGGAAGGGAGATCGTGCGCGGTGGTGAGTTCACGGGCAGTCACCCGGGCAGTGTCCTGCGCTCCGGGCGCGACACCGAGACCGTGGATCTCGCCCGGGCCCGCCAGCTCTGAAGCGGCGACGGCAGCCGAAGAGAGGAGTGGGCATGGTGAGCTTCCGGCGGGTTTTCGTGACCGGTGCGGGCAGCGGTCTCGGCGCGGGCCTGGTGGGCCACTATGGGCGTGAGGGGGCGCACCTCGGACTGGTGGGGCGCCGCGAAGCGCTCCTGCGCGAGCGACAGGTGGAGTGCGAGGGGCGTGGTGCCCGGGTGGAGGTCTACGCGGGGGACGTCGCCGACACCGACTTCATGCAACAGAGTGCGGCGCACTTCCTCGGGGCGGCAGGAGGCGTCGATCTCGTCGTCGCGAATGCGGGCATCGCCATCGCCAATCGCGTCCGCGAGGGTGAGGTCCACGAAGTGGCGAGGCTCATCAACGTGAACCTGGTCGGCGTCACCAACACGCTGCTGCCCTTCGTGCCCGGGATGATCGAGCAGGGCCGAGGGACGCTTTGCGCGATGAGCTCCTTTACCGCCCATCGCGGTCTGCCGGGGCGCACCGCCTATGGCGCCTCGAAGGCCGGCGTCACGGCCTTCACGGATGGTCTGCGCATGGAGCTCCACGACACGGGGGTGCACGCCATGGCCCTCCACCCCGGCTTCGTGGACACGCCCCTCACGCGCGACAACCCCGAGATGATCTTCCTGCTCGATCTCGATCACGCCGTCCGCATTATGGCCTCGGCGATCGGACGAGGGGCCCGGAACCACACCTTCCCCTGGCAGATGAACCTGTTGAAAGAGGTGGTGAAGCGCGCCCCGGAGTCCATCATCCGCCGCCTCGCCCCGGCACCCCGCCCGACTTCGATGAAGTGAGGCCGGGCCGGGCGATGCAAGCGGAAGCATCCGGCAGGTGGGCAGCACGGGGTGGGATGGACCGGGGGGCGCCCGCTGTGCGAGGGTAGGGGGCATCCTCGAGCAAGGAGAAGACCATGCGCCTCGAACCCCGCATCCTCCGCTACGGCGGTGCCATGTTCGACCAGGACGAGATCGACGCGGTGATGACCCAGATGAAGGACCCCATGGGTCTCGTGCCGGGGCCCAAGGTCGCGGAGTTCGAGGCCCGGGTTGCGAACTACATGGGCAAGGAGCACGGGGTGATGGTGAACTCCGGCTCGTCGGCGCTGATGATCGCCATGCGCCTCGCCGATCTGCCGCTGGGTTCCGAGGTGATCACGCCGGCGCTGACCTTCTCGTCGGATGTGGCCGCCATCTACCATGTGGGCTGCACGCCCGTATTCATCGATTCGGGGCTCTCCGACTATCAGTTGATGGTGGAACGGATCGACCGCGCGGTCGCCGAGAAGACCCGCGCGATTCTGATCCCGGACCTGGTGGGGGGGATGTGCGACTGGGACGCCGTGCGCGAGGTTGCGGACCGGCATGGTCTCTTCGTGATCCACGACAGCGCGGACACGCTGGGAGGGCGCTTGCGGGGCCGGCCCACGGCCACCCGTGCGGATGTCTCCATCACCAGTTTCTCGATCCATCACATCATCACCGCCCTGGGCAACGGCGGCATGGTCTTCTTCGACGACGACAAGTACCTGGACCGCGCGCTGGCGCTGCGAGCCTGGGGGCGCTCCTCGGAGAAGTGGATGTTCGGCACCCGCCAGGGCGACAGCGACGGGCGCTTCCTCGAGGATCTCGATGGCGTCGAGTACGACGGACTCTTCATCTTCGAGGAGAACGCCTACGGGTTCATCCCCAACGAGTGCGGGGCGGCCTTCGGGATCGCCCAGATGAACAAGATCGACAAGCTGTGGGCGCTGCGCGAGGAGCGCTTCGCCTGGCACACGGACTTCCTCCGCAAGCACGAGGACAAGTTCATCGTGCCCACCATTATTCCCGAGGCCGAGACCACCTGGCTCTGTTACCCCATCCAGCTCCGGCCCGAGACCGGCTGGAGCCGCCGCAAGCTGCAGCTGCAACTCGAGGATGCCGGCATCGTGAGCCGGGTGATCTTCTCGGGCAACATCACCCGCCACCCCATGCTGAAGAGCCAGGAGTACCGCATCGATTCTCTGGGCCTCGCCCACTGCGACCAGATCATGGAGCAGGGGATCATGCTGCCCTGTCAACCGACGTTGAGCCGGGAGGACTGCGAGTACCTCTACCAGGTGATCGGTGACTTCATCGAGGCCGACGGCGAGGTGACGTCGAAGCGGGAGAGTTGATCCGACGGCGCTGATGGGTGGGCGCGCCTCGTCGAGATTCTCGGGGAGGTGTCCCCCTGTGTTCAGCGCTCCTCTGCCTCGGCGTTTCGCCCAAGCGCGAAGCGGGCCGCGAAACCCAACGCGGTCGCGAGCGCGAGGCCCGGCAAGATCCCCAGGGCCGGGACCAGCTGGGCGGGCGGAGGCACGAAGGGACCCTCGATCTCGTAGGTGATCCCGTTGTTGCCGGTCGGTGTGGGACCGGATTGGGAACTGAAGTACATGCGTGTTCCATCCGGGCTGAGCGCTGGTCCTGCGACCTCCGAGGCGCCGTGTCCCACGATGCGCATGGCGGGCTTGACGGCACCGCTCGGGGTAAAGGCGACGAGTTCGAGATTTCCGGAATCCTCGGCGACGTAGACGTCCCCGGTCGGCGACACGAAGATGTTGTCGGGCTGGGTGAGTTCGGGACTCGACGAGGTCGCCCGGTCGTAGAGGATCTCGATGGTCTGGTTCGCACAGTCGAGGGCCCAGACGCGGTGGTCGCCCGTCGACGCGAAGTACATGAAGCCGCTCCCGTACCAGATACCCTCGCCCCGATTGAAGCGGTTCACCTGGGAGATCTGGTAGCGAGTGGGGAGACCACTGGTGGGGTTGGGTTCGGGGATGTCGTGCCAGGTGACTTCCCGTACCTCGCCCGGCGCGATACTGCCGCTGCCGAGGATCTCGAGGGCCTCGAGGGGGCCGGCGGAAAGGTCGCCGAAGCTGTCGGGTCGGAATCGATAGAGGAGACCGTCGCCTCGGTCTTCGGTCAGGTAGACGGCGCTGTCCGTGGGATCGACAGCCGCTGCTTCGTGCTTGTAGGTGCCGAGGGCGGCGCGTGCGACGCCCTGCGAGCCGGGACTCAGGGGATCGCACTCGTAGGTGAGCCCGGTGGAGGTCTCCTCGCAGGAAAGCCACGTCCCCCAGGGCGTGGGCCCACCCGCGCAGTTGCGGGAGGTTCCGCTCAGGATCGAGTAGGCGTTCACCAAGGTGGCGCTCGAATCGAATTCGATGACGCGAACGCCGCCGCCGCCGAAGTCGACTTCGCTGTTGGACACGTACACCCAACCGCCGCTGGATGTCGGGAAGGTGGCGCCGCCATCCGGTGCTCGATGCCAGGTCGCGGACGCGCCGGCAACGGGCGATTGTCCGGCGACCGCGACCACTCGCGAAGTGAAGCCCGGTGGCAGCATCAGTCCGTTGGCGTCGGGCCCTTGCAGGGCTCCGAAATCATCGGCGCCCCCTCCCGCTGCCAGGGCCGGATGCCCCGCAAAGGGAAGTTGACCGCCGAGGAACCCCACTCCCAGAGCCCCGGCACCCCGTAGGAAGCCACGCCGCGATTGTCGCATTCCGCCCCGCTCCGCCCAAGAAGTCCAACGCTGCAGCGCCGATTCTACGCGCGTCGTCAGTCCGAGATCAACAAGAAAGAGGCGCTCGCGTACCCGACGTTTCGCGGGTCGACGTCTTCGGCGCTGAAAGAGGCGGACCGGTCGGGGTACGAGGCCAAGAAGAACACGGAATCGTGCTCATTGCCCGAACTTCCGGGGCGAGCACGGATACCAGCTTCGTTTCTCAGACCTCCCATGCCGGCTGCAACCATTCCGGGGACGAGACGGGTTGGCCCGGGAACTGCGCGCGTCGGGAGGCCTCGGAGGGGCGGGGTCCGGGGCAAGATCGAGCTTCCCCTACTGGGATCTGTCGTGAATGCCGATGGGACTCCCGATGCCCCCACGGGAGTACCCATGCGAAGCGCAGCCCGGCCCGTTCCCTCGATTGCCCCCGAAGCCAGCGCCTCGCCCCGGTCGCGGTCCTTGCTTCGACGCGCGCGGTGTACGATCGCTCTTGCACGGAGGTGAGCCATGCACCGAAGTCGTGGCGCGCTTCTTCCCTGCTTGCTGCTGGCGGTGGTCCTTCCCCTACGGGCGCTGGGCCAGGCGACGCTTCCCATCAGCGGCATCGCCGTGCCAGCGCTCGCGCCCTTCGACGACGCCATGACCGAGTTCATGGAGACCCGGGGTATCGAAGCGGGTCTTCTCGGGGTGATGAAGGACGGCGTGGTGGTCCTCGAGCGGGGCTACGGGTGGCAGGACGCGGCGCATACCGAGCTTCTTCCTGCCAGCGCGATGATGCGAATCGCGAGTGTCACGAAGCCCGTCACCGCCGCGGCCATCCACCGACTCGTCGATACCGGGTCGTTCTCGCTCGCGGACCCCGTATTCGATCTGGGCCAGCCGGGAGGGGGGCTGCTCGATCTGAGCCCCTTTCTGTCCCTGGGCGATTCCCGCCTCGCCGACGTCACCGTGCAGCACTGCCTCGACCACGAAGGGGGTTGGGACCGCACCCTGGTCGGCGATCTGACGTACATGGAGACCCAGATNGCCTCGGACATGCGCGTCGACGANCCGCCCGGGCGCGAAAACACCGCCAGCTGGATCCTGGGCCAGCCCCTGCAGCACGATCCCGGCAGCGTCGAAGCGTACTCCAACGTCGGCTACGTGATGCTCGGACTCGTGGTCGAGCAGGTTTCCGGGATGGACTACATGGACTTCGTCCACCAGCAGGTCTTCGCCTCGCTGGGAGTGGAGCCCGCGGATATCGAACTGGGTCGCACCTTCGCAGCCGATCAGAATGCCCGGGAGCCGTGGTACCAGCACCCGGGTTCTTGTGTGAATGTCTTCGACCCCTCCCAGTCCGTCAACTGCCCCTACGGTGGCTGGGACCACGAGGCGCGCGTCGCCCAGGGCCGGATCATCGCTGCGACCCGTCCATTGCTTCACTTCCTGGATGCATTCTACATCGCGGGCCCCAGCATCGGGGCTCCACGCACCGGCGCGGAGTCGCCCACCTGGAAGCTGAACCACACTGGATCGCTGAGCGGCACCAACGCGCTGGCGCGCCAACGCGGCGACGGCGTGAACTACGTGGTGCTCTTCAACGAGCGCCCTGGCTCCGGAACCAGCTACGCGTCGCAGATGCGCGTGATCCTCGACGCAGTCATCGAGAACGAAATCAGCGAGTGGCCCGAAACGCAAGCCGTTCCATCGCTCTCACCCAGCGGCTTGCTGTTGCTCGTGGGGATCCTCGGCCTCGTCGGCCGCAGGGCCGTGCGTCATCCGCGGATCCCGCCGATCCGAGCGGCTGCCGGCGGATGCCCCCAGGAAGGGATCCCAATTCGCTGAGGCAGCGGCCCGCGCGAAGCCCTTTCATCGAGCCCCCGCGGCAGCCGTGGGCCCGCCGCGCCGGCCTGCTACGTTGCAATTTTCCGAAGGGCGCGCCTCCTGCTCGGGGCCATCGCGAGCGCGCGGCCCTGTCGATGAGCGAGAGGTTCCCATGAGCGAGACCGCGTCCTCCGAACACTCGCTGCGAGGCAAGCGCGTCCTGGTGGTGGGCGCGGGCAGCGGTATCGGGCGGGCGTCGGCGCGGCTGTTGGCTTCCGACGGGGCAGAGCTGTGGTTGGCGGGGCGCAACCTCGACGCCCTCGAGGCGGTGGCTGGCGAACTCGAGAGCGTCGCCGGAGCCGCGGGGGGGTCGCTGGCCTGCCGGGTCTGCGATGCCATGCAGCCCGACCAGGTGCGCGATGCCGTGGCCGAGGCTGCGGGCGATGAGGGCCTCGACGCGGTGGTCACCATCCCGGGCGGCGGTAACTACGCGCCGATCCTTTCCTACGAGGACGATCGCTTCGGCGCCGAGGTCGACCAGAACGTGCGACCGCAGTTCCTGGTCCTCAAGTACGCGGGCCTCTCCATGGTGGCCGGAGGGGGCGGCTCGATCGTGGCGATCTCGTCCACGGCGTCGATCCTCTCGAGCCCCTATCTCGCCGCCTACTGCGCGGGCAAGGCTGCCGTCGACCAGATGGTGCGGGTGGCCGCCGACGAACTCGGTGCACGGAACGTGCGCGTCAACTCGGTGCGTCCCGGCCTCACTCGCACCGGCGCCACAGGGCCCATGTTCGAGATGGCGCCGGTGCTGGACCGCTTTCTCACCGAGCAGCCCCTGGCCCGGGGTGGCGAACCCGAGGACATCGGCAGGGCGGTGCGCTTCCTGGTGGGTCCGGAATCGAGCTGGGTGACGGGCCAGTGCATCACGGTGGACGGCGGCCACACGCTACGGCGCTTCCCCGACATGGAGGATCTGGCAAGGCAAGTGGTGGGAGAAGAAGTCTTCGAGGCCGTGCAGCAGGGCGGTTTGCCGGCGAAGGGTTGAGGGGCGCGCAAGGGATGACTGCGAGAGGAAAGCCGGGAGACGAGGCGCTGCTCGTCGAACGCGATGGCGCCGTTGCCACGCTGCTCATCAACGATGCTCCCATCAACCGCATGACCCTCGCCTTCATGGACGAGCTGGAGGTGCAGGTCGAGGCACTGGCGCGCGATTCCTCGGTGCGCGCGCTGGTCTTCACGAGTGTGGGAGACGTCAATTTCTCGGTGGGTATGGACCTCAAGCAGTTGCCCCAGGGAATCGAGCAGAAGGGCAGTGCCGAGGCCCTCTTCGACCAGCGCCTGCGGGTGCTCGCTGCCATCGAGCGCATGGAGAAACCCTCGATCGCCACCCTCTACGGTTATTGCCTGGGCGGTGGCCTGGAACTTCCCCTGGCCTGCCACTTCCGCCTGGCGGCTGCTGAAGGCGCGAAGATCGGCTTGCCGGAACTCGACCTGGGCGCCGTACCCGCGTGGGGGGGCACCGCCCGCTTGACGCGTTGCGTGGGGCGCGACCACGCCCTCGACATGATCCTGCGCGCNCGCAAGATCTCCGGGCCCGAGGCGCTTCGTATCGGCCTGGTCCACGAGGTCTGTCCCAACGATGAGCTGCGCGCGCGTGCTCACGAGCTCGCACGGGAGCTGGCCGCCATGCCTCCGTTGGCGGTGGCTGGCGTACTGAACTGCGTAGTGGGAGCGGAGGAGCTTTCCCTCGAGGAGGCCCTGGCCGAGGAGCGCCGGGCCGTGCAGCGAACCATGGGCACGAAGGACCAGCAGGAGGGGATGCGTGCCTTCCTCGAGAAGCGCAGGCCCCACTTCACGGGAGAGTGATCGAGCGCGTCGCGAGGAACCCATCTCGACCTGGCGCCACGGAGCCGTCTCGAATGAGCGAGAAGAACGACTGGAAGAAAACCGCCTGCATCCTCTGCGAGTGCAACTGCGGGATCGAGGTGCAACTCGGCGGCGAGGATGGCCGACGCTTCGCTCGCATCCGCGGTGACAAGGCGCATCCCGCCTCCCGGGGTTATGCGTGCGAGAAGCCCTCGCGCCTCGACTACTACCAGAATGGGCCGCACCGCCTGACACGGCCCTTGCGGCGGCGCAGCGATGGAAGCTTCGAGGAGATCGATTGGGAGACGGCCATCCGCGAGGTCGCAGCGCGCCTGGCCGCGCTGCGTGAGCGCCACGGCGGCGAGTCCATCTTCTATTACGGGGGAGGAGGTCAGGGTAATCACCTGCCGGGTGCTTACTCGCGCAGCCTTCGCGCCGCTCTCGGCTCCCGCTACCGCTCGAACGCCCTCGCCCAGGAGAAGACCGGCGAGGCCTTTGTGAATGCCCACATGCTGGGGGGCGTTACGCGCTCCGATTTCGAGCACTGCGAGGTCGGCGTCTTCATCGGCAAGAATCCGTGGTTGTCCCACGGCATTCCGCGGGCCCGCGTCACGTTGCGCGAGATCTCTCGGGACCCGGCGCGATGCCTGATCGTCATCGACCCGCGGCGCTCCGAGACCGCGGATCTCGCGAACATCCACCTGGCCGTGAAGCCCGGTACCGACGCCTGGCTGCTGGCCGCGATGCTCGCGGTGCTAGTCGAGGAAGACCTCGTGGACCAGGACTTCGTGGCCGAGCGCTGCCAGGGCATCGAAGAGATCCTGCCCCACTTCGAGGCGTTGCCCGTGGCCGCTTACTGCGAGGCCGCAGGCGTCCCCGAGGCCCAGGTGCGCGAGGCCACGCGTCGCATCGCGCGCGCCGAAAGCGCGGCCTTCTTCGAGGACCTGGGCGTCCAGATGAACCGTCACTCGACGTTGGTGAGCTACCTGGACCGCCTGCTCTGCCTGCTCACCGGCAGTTTCGGCAAACGGGGTGCTGCCTACATCCCCGCGCCCATCCAGCCGCTCTTCTCCGGATCGCCGGGTCAGGCAGGGCACCGCAGCCCCGTCACGGGGTCTCGGATCATCTCCGGGCTGGTGCCCTGCAACGTGATCCCCGACGAGATCCTGGGCGACCACCCCAAGCGCTTCCGCGCCATGTGGGTGGACGCCGCGAACCCCGCCCACTCGCTCGCCGATGCTGCGCGCATGCGCGAGGCCCTTTCGGAACTGGAGTTGCTGGTGGTGGTGGACGTGGCGCTCACCGAGACGGGCCGGCTGGCCGACTACGTGCTGCCCGTGGCCAGCCAGTTCGAGAAGGCCGAGGCGACCTTCTTCAACTTCGAGTTCCCGAGTAACGTCTTCCACCTGCGGCGTCCCTTGCTCCCGCCGCCGGAGGGCCTCTTCTCCGAGGCCGAACTCGACGCGCGCATCGTGGAAGCCCTGGGTGCCATGCCGGAGGCTGCGGTGGAAGAGCTGCGCGGGGCCTGGGGGGAATCCCGCCAGCGCTTCCGCGAGGTCTTCTTTCGCATCATGGCCGACGATCCCGACTTCTTCGCCATGGCGCCGGTGGTCCTCTACCGTGCCATTGGCGACGCGTTGCCCCACGGTCTCGCCGAGGGCGCCGTGCTCTGGGCCCTCGCGCACTTCGCCGTGCAGCGCGATGCCGAAGCCATCGGCCGCGCGGGCATCCGCGGTGAGGGCCTCGATCAAGCGGACGCGCTCTTCGATGCGATCCTGGCGGGGGAGAGTGGCATCGTCTTCGCGGTGGACGAATGGGAGGCAAGCTTTGGGAGGGTGGGTGCCGCCGATGGACGCCTGCAGCTGGCGGTGCCGGAACTCTTCGAGGCCCTGCAGAGCTTGGCCACGCAGCGGCCCGGCGCCCCGGATGCGAGTTTTCCCTTCGTGCTCTCGGCGGGGGAGCGGCGCTCCTTCACCGCGAACACCATCCTCCGCAATCCCGAGTGGCGGCGGAAGGACGCGCAGGGGGCGCTCCGGGTAAACCCCGAGGACGCCCACCGCCTGGGCATCGAGGACGGGGGCGCCGCGCGGATCAGCACGCGGCGTGGCAACGCCGAGGTGCGGGTGGAGATCTCGGATCGCATGCAGCCGGGACATGTCTCGCTCCCGAACGGCATGGGCCTCGACTACCCGGACGGGGAGGGCGAGGATCGGGTGACGGGCGTTTCTCTCAACGAACTCACCGCCAGCGAAGACCGTGACTGGTTGGCGGGAACGCCCTGGCACAAGTACACACCGGCTCGCCTGGAGGCCCTCTGAGCGTGGCGCCGGACGCGCAGGTCCCGCTGCGGGTCTACGGCTCGAAGGTCTCCTACTTCACGGGGAAGCTCGAGGCCTACCTGCGCTACAAGGGCATCGCCTACCAGCGGATCGCGCTGTCGCCGGACGGTGTGGCGCGGGCAGCGGGGAAGGGTCGCCTGGCCGCCCAGATCCCGGCCCTGCAGTTGCCGGACGGTCGCTGGATCACGGACACCACCCCCGTCATCGCCTGGCTGGAGGGTCAATACCCCGAGCCCAGGGTGATTCCCGCGGATCCCCTGCAGGCTTTCGCGAGCGTGCTCCTCGAGGACTACGCGGACGAGTGGTTGTGGCGGCCCGCCATGCACTACCGCTGGAGCTACGCGCCGGACCGCCGATTGCTCTCGAAGCTCATCGTGGAGGAACTGCTCGCGGGGCAGTTCGTTCCCGGGGTGATCGCGCGGCGCGTCGTGGAGTTCCGGCAGTTCCACTACTTCGTACGGCGCGACGGCGTGAATGCCCGCAGCCGCGAGCACGTGGAGGGGAGCTATCTCCATGCGTTGCGCTGGCTCGAGGGGGTGCTCGCCAAACGCCCCTTCCTGCTGGGCGAGCGCCCGACGCTGGCGGACTTCGGATTCATGGGGCCGATGTTCCGGCACTTCTCCCACGATCCCACCCCCGCCGACATCATGCGCGAGCGCGCCCCAGGGGTCTGGGCGTGGGTGTCGCGTTGCTGGAACGCAAGCACTCTCGTGCCGGGGGGCGCATTGGTCGCCGGTGTCCCCTGGGACTGGGAGCCGCTGCTTGCCGAGATTGGCGCGACGCACCTCGAGCACCTCCACGCCAATGCGCGTGCCTGGCGGGAGGGGCGCCGGCGCTTCGATGTGGAGATCCAGGGGGTCCCTTACCGGCAGCTGCCGACCTCGCAGTACCGCGTGTGGTGTCTCGAGCGGCTGCGCGCCCACTTCGAGGCGCTGCCGGAAGCCCACCAGTCGGAGGCCCGGGAGTTGCTGGAAGGGCAGGGTTGCTGGGAGCCGCTCTGGCGCGAAAGCGAGCTGGCTTCCGGCTACGACCCTGCCGGCGAGGTGCCCTTCATCGCCGGGCGGCCCGTCTTCACCCACCAGCCGCTGTTGCGGCGTTGAGCGCCCTCAGGCTTCCGGGAGTGCTCCCAGCTCGGCCTCCAGCGATTCCCACTCCTGCATGTGGGCGGCGAGCGCCGTGCTGAGCTGGTCGTGCTCCTGCTCGAGGGCTCTGCGCTCTTCCACCGGCGTCACGTCGTAGAACCCCAGCACGCAGAAGCGATCGTTGAGCGCTTCGAGGCCGCGTTCTGCCGCTTCGATTTCCGCGGTCACCTCCGCGAGCCGTCGCTCCAGTTGCTGGCGGCTTCGTACGGCCCCGGCAGTGGGCGAACGCTTGCCTCCCTTGTCCTTGTCCCGGGTTGCCCGGGATTCTCGCTTCGTCTCGCGGGCCTTTCTCAGCACCGCCCGTACGTCGAGGTGATCGTCCCCACAGCGCTCCAGGTACTCCTCGTAGCTGCCCGGGAAGTCCTGGATGCCCTGGGGAGTGATCTCGATGATGCGCGTGGCCAACTCCCCCACGAACCAGCGATCGTGGGAGACGAAGATCAGCGTGCCCTCGTAGGACCGGAGGCCCTCCACCAGGGCTTCGATGGCCTCGAGATCGAGGTGGTTGGTGGGCTCGTCGAGGACCAGCACGTTGGGCTTCTCGACGACCTGACGGGCAAAGATCAGGCGCGCGGCCTCTCCGCCGGAGAGGGCCTCGAGCTTCTTGTCGACCTCGTCGCCGGAAAAGAGCACGGCGCCGAGATGGCCGCGCACGAAACCGATGGTCTCACCGTGGCTGATGTCGGTAAGCCACGCCTCCAGGGTTTGCTGGTGGGTACCCAACTGGGCCTTTTGATCCTGGGCCACGTAGCCCGGATAGGTCTCGTACCCCCACTCGCTGCTGCCGGCATCGGCAGGCACCTCTCCCATGGCCACCGCGAGGAGGGTGGACTTGCCGATGCCGTTGGGACCGATGATGGCCACGCGTTCGCCGCGCATCACGGTGAGGGAGACGTCTTCGAGCACTGAATTGTCCCCGTAGCGCTTGCTCACCCCCTCCATGTTGAGCACCTGGCGTCCGCTGGGACGGCGCTGCTCGAAGCGGAAGCGCGGGTAGCGGCGCGAACTCTGCGGCAAGTGCTCGATCTCGATGCGGTCGATGGCCTTGAGCTTGCTCTGGGCCTGTCGGGCCTTGGTGGCCTTGGCGCGGAAGCGCTCCACGAAGGCCCTTTGCTCGGCGATCCTGGCCTGCTGCTTCGCGATTTCGCGCTCGCGCCGCTCGCGTTCGGAGCGCTTGGCGACCAGGAAGTTCTGGTAGTTGCCCGGGTAGGCCTTCACGGTCTCGTAGTCGACGTCGACGATGTGGGTC
>JABSQX010000034.1 GCA_013215615.1 Myxococcales bacterium
GAGCAGGACTTCGGGAAGATCGACCCGGGCGATGTGATCGGCGGGAGCATGGGTCTGGGCCTCTCGATCAACGACCGCCTGTCTGTGGCTCTCAGCTACGACCACGCCTATGTGCTCAAGACGAAGCAGAATGGGAGCTACGTGAGCGGGTCCGTGCCGCTCCAGATCGGCAGCTTCGGCGCGGGCATCACCTGGCGCCGCAATCAGCGTTCGAGTTACAGCTTCTTCCTGGGGGTCGGCGTAACCGACGATGCACCCGATGTCAGCCTCGGGATCCGCATTCCCACGAGCTACGATCTCTTCCGGGACTGACGGCCACTTCCCCCAGAGCGTTCGTCAACGCGGGTCGGGGAAAGGCCCGAGGGCCGCTTCTTCGCGGGGTCCGATCCCGGGCCGCATTGGAGCCAATTCCCCTATATCCTCGGCGGCGCTCGAGGACGCGGACGAGCCTCGGCGGCGAGAATGTCGGGTGGGAGCTGAAATCGGGTGGAGGAGCGGGGGATCGCCACGAGCCAGCTTGCGATGCAGGCCCGCGAGGAACGCAGGCGCCTGAATGTCCTGACTCAGGTCACGCTGGTGATCGTATTGATCGGCTTCGCATTCGTCTATCAGTACCACCGGCTCGGAGTCGACTGGATGGCGGCGGCGGTCGCAGCCACCATCGTCCTGGGGCTCGCCAACCTGCTGTGGGCCAGGCGCTGGGCCGGAAGTGCGGTGGGGGGCATGCTGGCCACCTGTCTCCTGCTTCAACTCGTGGTGCTCAGCAACTGGTGCTCGGGTGGCTTCTACGATCCGAACTTCGGCTGGCTGTACGTGATCCCCATGCTTGGGGCGTTGCTCGTGGATGCGCGGGCGGGTTTGCTGTTCACCTCCGTGGTCTTCGTGATCACGCTCCTCTTCTGGTGGGCGCCCGAAGCGGGGATCGAGATTCCCAACTACATCCCGCCCGAACTCCACGCGGAGCAGAGCCTCGCCAACCGCTTGTCGGCGGTGGTGGGGATCGGCGTGCTGCTCGCAGCAATTTCGAGCCAGCAGAGCTTCTCGCGGGGACGTCTCGAGCATTCGAACGCCTCCCTCGAGCGGGAGATCGATCGCCGCGAGGAGATCCAGGCGCGCCTGGTACAGACCGAGCGCGCAGCCGGCATGGGCAGTCTGGCCGCCGGAATGGCGCACGAGATCAACAATCCGCTCACCTACGTGATCGGCAACCTGGAAATGCTGGAGGGGGAGATCCGCTCTTCGGGCGAGAACGAGGCCCGGGACCTCGCGCGCGATGCGCAGCCCATGATCTCCGAGGCCATCGAAGGGGCCTACCGGGTGTCTCGCCTCGTCCGCGATCTCGAGAGCTTCGCGCCCTCGCGCGACGAGAGTGCGGTGAGCCTGGATCTGTCGAGCTTGATCGAGCAGGCGGTGCGTATGCTGGCCGCCGAGACGAAGCACCGGGCACGGCTCTCCCTGGAGTTGGAGCCCGGCCTCCGGATCGAGGGGAGCACGGGTCGCTTCCTCCAGGCCCTGGTGGGGCTCCTGCACAACGCGGCGCTGGCCATCGAACCCGGGGCGGTGAGCCAGAACCAGATTCGCATCCAAGCCTCGCGCCGCGGGGATCGCATCCTGCTCGAGATCTCGGACACGGGCTGTGGGATGGATGCCTCCGCGCTCGAGAAGATCTTCGAGCCCTTCTACACCACGCGTNCTGTCGGCGCGGGGATCGGGATGGGACTCACCGTTGCGGCCAATGTGGTCGACTCCATGGGGGGTAGCATCGTGGTGGAGAGCCGGCCGGGGGAGGGCAGCGAAGTCCGCGTCGACCTGCCGCTTGCAGACGTGGAGGATCGCGACGAAGCGCCGTCGGCCGGCTGAGGGTGCCGCTTCCGGGAGGCGCGGTACGGGCCGGCTCGTCTATGTTGCCTGCTCGTCAGGAGGGAAGCCCATGTCCAGTGGATCCGACAGCGAGCGAATGCTGCGCGAACTCTACGACCGGGAGCAGATTCGTCAGATCAAGTACCGGAACATGCGGCATCTCGATCTCAAACAGTGGGACGAGATGGCAGAGACCTTCACCAAGGACGCCACCACCGCCTGGCTGGACGGACAAATCAGCCTGTCGGGGCGCGACGCGATCATGGACTTCCTCCGTGGCACACCCTTCGCGGACGGGGATTCCGTGATCACCGTCCACCAGTGCGCGGCCATGGAGATCGACTTCGTGACACCGGACCACGCGAAAGCCAGCTCCCGTCTCTATAACCCCATGTGGTTCCGGGGCGACGACCAGCTGCACCTGCTACTGGCCTTCTACCACGACGAGTTTCGTCGGGTCGACGACGAATGGAAGATCAGCCACTCGGGTCACGAGTACATCTACGACGACACCTTCACGCGCAGCGACTTGCCGAGTCACGAGGTGCTCTACAGCCACCCCTTCGGAAGTTGAGGCTTCCGAGGCCCTCGGCCCTTCGCGAAGTCGAGAAGCGGCGGTGAGTACTCGAGCACGCTTGCTGGTCTTCGTCCTGGTGTTGATCGGGCTGAAATTCCTCTTCCCCACGCACATCTCCATTCTGGGGAGCCTGCTCCTCACCATCGCGCTTTCCGCTTTCTTCGGGGCGCTCGAACGCCGGCGCTGAGTCGTCTGCGCGGGGTATTTCTCCGTGCCGGGGGCTCCCGCGGTCTTGCGGGCTAGTATGGGCCGCCTGCACGCGGGGGATTTCTTGTCGACGGGACGGATGCATCGGGGTATCGCGGTCGTTGCGAGCCTGGGGGGCACGTGCTTGCTCGGTGCCTGTTCGGAGCCGATGCCGCCCATCGACTACTCGGGGCCGACCGCAGAATGGCCCGCTTTCGCGGGTGACAAGGCGGGGCTCCACTACTCGCCCCTGCGCCAGATCCGTGCGGACAACGTCCAACACCTGGAAGTGGCCTGGGAACATCGCAGCGGCGACTACTCGGAGGGTGGCGACGGGGAGGCCGCCACCTCCTTCCAGGCGGTGCCCATCGTCGTGGACCGGACCCTCTACTACTGCACCCCCTACCAGCGCGTCTTCGCACTGGATCCGGAGACGGGTGCGGAACGCTGGAGTTTCGACCCCGAGCTGCGCGCGAGGAGCAGCGGGGGGCCGTACCCGCTTTCCTGCCGCGGGGTCTCCTACTGGGAGGCCGCGGAACCCATCCCCGGCCGTCCCTGCCAGCAGCGCATCCTGCACGGCACCAAGGACTCGGAATTGTGGGCGCTGGACGCTCGCAGCGGCCTGCCCTGCGAGGATTTCGGCGAGGGTGGGAAGATCGCGCTTCGCGAGGGCATCGGCGCCGAGGCGCCGGCCTGGGAGTACTACCCGACCTCGCCTCCCCTCATCATGGGAGACAAGGCAATCCTGGGGGCGCTGGTGGCCGACCAGCTTCGCAGGGACGCACCAGCGGGGGTGGTGCGAGCCTTCGACGTCCACAGCGGGGAGCTGCTCTGGGCCTGGGACCCCGTCCCCCCTGGTTGGGTGCCGGAAGAGGGTGCGGGCTACCAGGCTGGAACCCCCAACGTCTGGTCCTTCCTTTCGGGGGACGAGGAGCGGGGCCTCGTCTTCGTTCCCATGGGCAATGCCGCGCCGGACTCCTACGGCGGCGACCGCAATGGCCTCGACTACTACTCGAGTTCCACCGTGGCGCTCGACGCGGAGACCGGGGAGGTCGTCTGGCGCTTCCAGAGCGTGCACCACGACATCTGGGATCTCGACGTGCCCAGCCAGCCCACGCTCGTAGAGCACCCGGAGCTGGCTGGCGGAAGACCGGCGGTCGTGCAATCCACGAAGCTCGGACACATCTTCGTGCTGGACCGGGAGACCGGGCAGCCGCTCTTTCCCGTCGAGGAGCGAGCGGTCCCGCAGGGCGGGGTGCCGGGCGAGCGCCTTTCCCCCACCCAGCCCTTCCCCACGAAGCCGCCACCCCTGCACCCCACGGCGCTCTCCCCCGAGCAGGCTTTCGGCTTCACGCCCATCGACCGCGCCTACTGCCGAAAGCTGATCGCCCGCTATCGCTACGAGGGCATGTTCACGCCGCCGACCCTGGAGGGATCCATCCAGGTCCCCCACTCGGGGGGCGGCATGAACTGGGGGGGCGTGGCGATCGACCCGGAGCGCGGCTTCCTCTACGTCAACCAGTCCCACGTCGCCAACGTCACCCAGCTGATCCCGCGCGAGGAATTCGATCTTCTCGACCCGGACGCCGCGGTCTATCCCGAGGAGCTCTACCCCATGGCAGGCACGCCCTACGGGGTGAAGCGCTTTACCCTGCTCTCGAACTTCGGCGCTCCCTGCAATCCCCCGCCTTGGGGAAGCCTCAGCGCGGTGGATCTCACCAGCGGGGAGCTGCTCTGGCAGGTGCCCCTGGGCACCACCCGGGACGAGGCGCCCTTCCCGCTCTGGCTGATTCCCGCCTGGCGGGACCTGGGCTCCCCGACCTTTGGCGGCGGTCTGCTGACGGCGAGCGGCCTGTACTTCATCGGCGCCACCACCGACAGGTACTTCCGCGCCTTCGAGAGCGAGACCGGCGAGGAGATCTGGAAGCAGCGTATTCCCTTCAACGCCAACTCCGTGCCCCTCTCCTACCGCCTGCGCGCAGACTCGAAGCAATTCGTCGTGGTGGCCGCGGGTGGCAACGTGCTCACGCACATCGGTGACAGCCTGCTGGCTTTCGCGCTGCCCGACTGAAGGCCGAGTCCGGCTCCGGGTCTTCGGGCGTCGCGCGTGATTTCCGGCTCGGATCTGAGGTAGCTTGGAGGGGGTTGCGGGGCCCGTCGTTCCCCAGACCCCCCCCAAGCCAGTTCCGCCGCGCCTCTGGCGCTTGAAACCAAGGAGCCCCCATGGCAGCCCCCCAGATCAACCCCGGCGACATCGCCGGCTGGCCGATCCTCAAGATCACCTACCGAAGCGACGCGGAGAAGATCGCCGCCTTGTTGCCGCCTGGTATCGACCCCGGCGACAGCCCCAACGTGCACCTCAACATCTACAACGTGCCGGTGCCCGACGAGCCCGAGTACGGGGTCGTCACCTCGGTGGACGCCAACTACCGGGGCACCCCGGGCATCTACGCGATCGGCTACGGGATCGACCAGGAGTCGGCGATCCTGATCAGCCGCGAGATGAATGGGCAACCCAAGTATCCCAGCGAGATCGTCTACTACCGCATGGGGGACCGGGTCACCGCGCGCTGCAGCCACCAGGGCTACACGTTCGTCGAGTTCGACGGCCGGGTGACGGGCGTCGCCTCGGAGCGACCCGACTACGAGCAGGACGAATGGTGGGTGAAGGTGTCTCGCGCAGTCGGGGGCGCGGAGAAGAGCTACGACTTCCCGCCCCACGTGGTGCGTGTACACAGCACCTACGGCACGCAGCACCTCGAGGACGTGGCAGGCACGCTGACCCTCGGCCACAGCCCCTGGGATCCGATCCAGGAGCTGCTCCCCCAGCGCGAGCTGATCTCCGCCCGGCTCGACACACCGACCTTCCTGGGCCGGGAGATCAGCTTGGAGGGGGCGCTCGACCCGGATGCCTTCTGGCCCCACGTGGACACCATCGGGGGCTCGCGCTGGCCGGGCGAGATGGGCGGTCCGCGGCGCAAGCGCTGAGACGGGAAAGGGGGTGTCATCGAAGCTTCGATGGCGCCCAGGCTCGGCGGCGGGCGGCTTCGTCCGGCCGCCCAGGGAGACACACATGACGATGACGATCCAGGAGATCTCCGATCGCATGGAGATCCAGGACCTGCTGGTGGCCTACAGCACCGCGGTGGACACACAGGACTGGAAGGCCTTCGCGGCTCTCTTCACCCCGGACGCGCTGATCGACTACTCGGCGATGGGGGGCAGCCGGGGAGGCGTGGAGGAGACCGTTGCCTTCCTGGAGAAGAGCATCCCGAACTTCTCCTCCACGCAGCACCTGGTCGCCAACAGCGCCATCGAGCTGCAGGGCGATCGCGCGGTGGGCCGCACCATGTGCCACAACCCGATGGTGATGAAACGGGACTCGGGGGAGGAGCACGTGTTCTTCTGCGGGCTCTGGTACCGGGACGAGTTCGTGCGCACGCCCGAAGGCTGGCGCTTTCAGCGGCGGGAGGAGGAAAAGTCCTACTTCCACAACCTGCCCGAAGATTTCGAGTTCCCCGAGTAGCCGCGGACTGTCGCTGCTCCCGGGATGGCCGGGAGGGGTCACGGCCGCGGGATCCCGGGCTACCTTCCCGGCGCGTCCGCGCATCCGTCCAGGGCGCGGGGGAGGGAAAGGCCGCGCCATGTCCGTCGTCGCGAAGAGCCGTGCGCGCAAGCGATCGCGCGTCAGAGCGCAGCGTCCGCTTCACGCGAAGCCTCACCTGGTCCTGCTGCGCGCGCCCCGGCATCCCCGGAACCCGCGCCCCCTCGGCGGCGAGTTCAGCGTCGCCACCTACAACGTTCACCGATGGACCGGGCTCAACGGACGCAGCCGCCCGGAGCCCGCGAGGGCCTGCCAGGTCATCGCGGAACTGGGAGCCGACCTGATCGCGCTCCAGGAGGTGCTGCGGCCGTTTAGCGGCGAGGACCCCTTGGTCGAACTCGCTGATGCGCTCGGCCTCCACGTGACCTTCGCGGCCACCCGCACACACCGCCGGGGTCAGATCGGCAACGCGATCCTCTCCAGCTGGCCGATTGCCGGCGTCAACATGCTCGACCTCTCGTTTAGCCGGGTGGAGAGCCGCGTGGCCGTGGCCGCGCAGCTCTCCGGGGGCAGCGTCGGACTCGACGTGGTAGCCACCCACCTGGCGCTGGCGGCCCGCACCCGCCATCGCCAGGTGAAGTCGCTCCTCGAGCACCCGCGACTGAGCGAGATGCCGACGTTGCTGATGGGGGACATGAACTCCTGGCGTCGCTGCAAGGCCACCCGCAAGCTCGACGAGGAGCTGGCTTCGGAGAGCGGGCTGCGCTGGCCGCCTTCCTTCCCCTCCACGAGCCCGGTGCTGGCGCTCGACCGCGTCTACGCCCGCGGCCTCCGTATCCTCGCGGTGGAGACACACGCGAGTGCCCAGGCGCGTCGCGCATCCGACCATCTCCCGGTGGTCGCCCGCGTGCGGCTCTGAGCCCGCCAAATGGGCGCCTAAGGACGCCGCCCGCGGGCAGCGCCCATGTGGAGAAGGGGGCGCTCGGGCGGCGGGGAGCCGGTTCCTGCAACTCTCGTTCTTTCCCCACGGTGGCCTCGATTGATGCAGGGGCGGGCGTCGATTATCGTTCGCTCATGGCGAACGAGGTGGAGAAGCGGGCTCTGGCCAGCTATCTCGAGGAACACAACCTCAAGCACACTCGCCAGCGCGACGCCATCCTCGACGTCTTCCTCTCCGTGACAGGCCACGTCACCAGCGAGGATCTCTACCAGCGCGTTCGCGCCGAGCACCCCCAGATCGGTTACACGACGGTGTATCGGACCATGCGGCTGCTGTGCGATGCCGGTCTCGCGCAGGAGCAGAGCTTCGATGGGCTCGCCCGCTACGAGGTCTCCCACGCCCATCACGACCACCTGATCTGCCTGCGCTGCGGGAAGATCATCGAGTTCGAGTGCGAGATGATCGAGGCCACCCAGAACGAGATCGCCGGCCGTTACGGCTTCCGGGTACTACGCCATCGCCACGAGCTCTATGGCCACTGCGTGGATTGCCAGAAGGACTAAAGGCACCTGCATCCACGGGGGTCCCCTCGGGGAGGGCGACCTAGCCGGGAGGTGGGGTGTTGACAGCTCGCGACCGCCAGGGTTAGGCTCGGTAACGAAATTGAATGTGATTTTCAATTTCAGGCCTTCGTGCCCTCCGCGAAGTGCCCGCGAGAGCCCGCTTGACGATCCGATCCCCCGCTTCGAGATCTTCCCACGGCCGTCCCGGCCGGTCGTCCGTCTGGCTGCTGGGCCTGGGATTGGCGCTGGTGGTCTGCGGGCTCGCCCCGGCTGCGGGGGCCAGCGACGTGGAACTCGCCCAGGAGGATCGAATCGCCGAGCTGGAGCGCAAGCTGGACGCGCTGGCCGACGAGTTGGAGCGTTCGCGAACCCAAGGTGCGCTCCCGGACCAGAACCTCGAGGGCTTCTGGGGACTGGGTCCCGCGGCGTCGAAGGTCTACGCGCTGAGCCGTGGAGTCACGCTCGGGGGTTATGCGGAGGGTCGCTACACGGCCCACGTGAGCGACAAGGGCGGAAACCAGAACGAGATCGATGCGCTGCGCGCCGTTCTCTACGTCGGCTACAAGTTCAACGACTGGCTGGTGTGGAACAGCGAGATCGAGATCGAGCACGCCAGTACCAGCGAGGATGGCTCGGTATCGCTGGAGTTTGCGGCGCTGGATTTTCTCTTTCACCCGGCCCTGAACGCCCGGGTGGGGCTGCTGCTCTCCCCGATGGGATTCCTCAACGAGGTCCACGAGCCGCCCTTCTACTTCGGCAACCATCGCCCGGAGGTCGCGCTCCGCATCATCCCCACCACCTGGCGGGAGAACGGCTTCGGGATCTTCGGCGAGCTGTGGGGGGGGAAGATCAGCTACCGCCTCTACGGGATCAACGGCTTCGATGCCACGGGCTTCTCGCCTTCCGGCTTGAGGGGGGGGCGCCAGAAGGGCAGCAAGGCGCTCGCGGAGGATTTCGCCTTCGTGGGGCGCCTGGACTGGACGCCCTTCCCGGAGTTCTTGCTGGGGGCATCGGTCTATGCGGGCGACTCCGGACAGGATCAGCGACTGGACGTGAAGAACTCTTCGGGGGTCGTCGTCGACATTGCCGACATTCCGAATGCCGCCACCACGATCTGGGAGGTCCACGCCCAGCTGCGGACGCGAGGCTGGCAGCTGCGGGCCCTCTTCGCCCAGGCCCACGTGTCCGACGCGGGGGATCTCAGCAGAGCGCTGGAAGCACTCGGGGATCTGAACACCGGCCAGGCGGTCGCCAGCAAGATGCTGGGCGGTTACGCGGAGATCGCCTACGACGTCTGGCCGCTGTTGGCCCCGGGCTCCCCGATGTCCCTCGAACCCTTCTACCGCTTCGGCTTCGTGGACACCCAGCGCGACATTCCGACGGGCTTCGCGAAGGACGAGGCCCAGAACGACGAATTCCACACCCTGGGCTTCTCCTTCAAGCCCGTACCCAACGTGGTCCTGAAGGCCGACTACCGAAACCGCAGCGCCGAGCAGGGGGGCCTTTCCGACGAGATCAACCTGGGGGTGGGCCTTGTCTTCTAGAAACCTCGCCCTGCTGACCTTGCTGCTGGCGCTGCCCTGGCTGCCCGGGGAGGCGGCCGCCAAGGTCTTCCACAGCCGCACGGAGGCGCTGGCGCTGGCCTTCCCCGACGCCGACCGCGTGGAGGACGAGACGATCGTGCTCGGAGACGAGCAGGCGCGCCGGATCGAGTCGCTGGCCCGCTCTCCCCTGGAGTCCAGGCTGGTGCGGGTCTACACGGGCTACCGGGGCGGGGAGCTGCTCGGCTACGCGTTCATCGACGTCCACAACGTGCGCACCCTGCCCGAAGCCTTCCTGGTGGTCCTCAGCCCGGAAGGCGAGGTCTCCGACCTGCGCCTGCTCGCCTTTCACGAACCGCTCGACTACATGCCCGCCGAGGGCTGGTACGCGCAGTTCCAGCGCAAGTCGCTCGCGCAGCCGCTGCGGGTGGACGGAGACATCCACGGCATCCTGGGGGCCAGCCTCTCGACTCGGGCCACCGCAGGTGGCGTGAGGCGGGCGCTGGCCGTGTACCAGGTCGTCGTGCGGTCCGCCCCCTAGAACCCATGCGCTTCGTGATCACCGGCGAGTGGAGTCGGAACCGGCTGCTGCAGACGATCATCGTCCTCTACTGCTTCTACGTGGCCCTGCTGTGGGTCACCAACGCGCTGCTCTACTTCGAGAAAATGGGCCTCGACTACGCGTCAGTGGTCAGTTACTACCACGGCGACGCGGAGCGTTTCATGAGCCCCCGAAGTTACGCGGGCTTGCTCGAGGTCTCGCACTTCCACCTCTTCGCCATGGGCATGCTGCTGCTGGTGCTCACCCACCTCGTGCTCTTCGTGCCCCTGCGCAACGCCACCAAGGCCTGGCTCGTCGCTCTGCCCTTTGCGGCGGCGCTGCTCGACGAGGCCTCGGGCTGGGCGGTTCGCTTCGTCGATCCGGGCTTCGCGTACGCGAAGATCGCGGGTTTCCTAACCCTCCAGGCGAGCCTGGCTGCACTGGTGGGGATCTCCCTATGGTCGGTCTTCGCGGGCGGCGCAAAGACCGGTGACGCGGCTGCGGAGCGGCCCGAGGAGGATCGGCCCGCTTGAGGGCCTGCGCGTACGCGCTGACACTCCTCTGCGTTACCGGCTGCGCGGCGCGTCCGGCGCCCGAGGCAGCGCCCGTCGAGGTCTCGATGGGCCGCTTCGTGATGGGCACCGTTCTCGAGATGACCGCCTACGGGGGGGATCCCGAGGCCAGCCGCCTGGCGCTCCGGCGGGCCTACGAGGAGATCGAGCAGCTCGACGCTCAGCTCTCCCGCCATCGGGAGGAGAGCGACGTCAGCCGTCTGAACCGCGCCCAGGGAACTCCGGTGGCGGTGGCGTCATCTGTCCGGGAGGCCCTGATGCTCTCGTTGCGGGAAGGGCAGCGCTCCGGGGGGGCCTTCGACGTGACGGTCGGCCCGCTGGTCGCCCTCTGGAGCCGGGCGGCAGCCCAGGACCAGCTGCCCGCCGAGGCCGCACTCGCGGCGGCCGGAGAACACGTCGGAGCGGAGCACGTGCAGTTGCTGTCGGATGGCCGCGTGTCGTTGGATCCCGGCAGCTCCATCGATCTCGGGGGCATCGCGAAGGGCTTCGCGCTGGACCGGGTGCTGCCCGGGTTGCGGGCGTCGGGGCTAAGCGCGGCGCTGCTTTCCTTTGGTCAGAGCAGCACCTGGGCGCTGGGGAACCCGCCGGGCGCAGCGGGCTGGAGGCTATTGGTGCGCTCACCGGCGGGTGGCTTCGCGGGGGTCGTGACGCTGCGGGATCGGGCGCTCTCCACCTCCGGAACGCTGGGGCAGTGGAGCGAGATTGGCGGTCAGCGCTTTGGCCACGTCCTCGATCCCCGGAGTGGCCGGCCGCTCACGCGCCGTCGCCAGGCATTGGTGGTGGCGCCGGACGCGACCCTGGCCGAGGTGCTCAGCACCGCACTCCTGGTGCTCGGGGAGCGGGAGGGCATCGCCCTCGTGGAGGCGCGGCAGGGTTGCGAGGGCCTGTTGCTGGACGCAGAGGCCGGGGCCTGGCAGACATCGGGCTTCCAGCAGGCAACCGCCTTCGAGCCCCTGCCGGGCTTCGAGGGGCTGACGGCACCCCTCAGTCCCTGAAGTCGATCAAGCGGTCCTGGAGTTCGCGCAGGGGGGGCGCCGCCGCGTCGCGCGGAGAGAGCAGCGGAGTCTCCACGGGCCAGGGGATCGCGAGATCCGGATCGTTCCAGGCCAGGGTGAACTCGCACTCCGGCCGGTAGACCTCGCTGCACTTGTACTCCACGAGGGCGCTCTCGCTGGTGACCACGAAGCCGTGGGCGAGACCGGGGGGCATGTAGAGCTGTTGGTGGTTCTCCCCCGAAAGCAGGGCACAGACGTGTTTCCCGTAGCTCGGTGAGCCCCGGCGGATGTCCACGGCCACGTCGAAGATCTCTCCCTCGATCACGCGCACGAGCTTGCCCTGGGGGTTCGGGGACTGGGCGTGAAGGCCGCGAAGCGTGCCACGCACGGAGCGCGACTGGTTGTCCTGCACGAAGTGGGCGTCGATCCCACCGGCCCGGTACTTGGGCTCGTGGTGGGTCTCCAGGAAGGCGCCGCGGCCGTCCTCGTGAAGCTCCGGCGTGATCCGTACGACGCCGGGCAGCCCCATGGCCTCGAAGCGCAAGCTCACGCGCCGCTCTCCTCGGCGAGCCGGCACAGGTAGGCGCCGTACGCGGAGTGGCCCATCTCCCGGCCTGCGGCCGCCAGGTCCGCGGCCGTGAGCCAGCCTTTCCCCAGGGCGATCTCCTCCAGGCAGGCGACCTGCAGACCCTGTCGCTCCTGCATGGTCTCCACGAAGTTCTGGGCCTGCAGCAAGGCCTCCGGGGTGCCCGTGTCGAGCCAAGCGACACCGCGGCCGAGGATTTCGACGTGCAGCTCCCCGGTCGACAAGTAGGCGCTGTTGACATCGCTGATCTCGAGTTCGCCGCGAGCTGACGCGTGCAGGCCTGCGGCGATTTCGAGCACGCGATTGTCGTAGAAATACAGCCCCGTGATCGCGTAGTGGGAGCGCGGCTGGCTCGGCTTCTCCTCGATGCCCACCACGTGGCCTTCCTCGTCGAAGTCCACGACGCCATAGCGCTCCGGGTCGTGGACCCGGTAACCGAAGACCGTGGCACCCCGTTCGCGCGCCGCGGCGTTCTGTAGCTTCTCGGAGAGGCCGTGGCCGTAGAAGATGTTGTCCCCCAGCGCCAGCGCCACGCCCTCGGCCCCCACGAAGTCGCGGCCGATCACGAAGGCCTGGGCGATGCCCTCTGGGCGTGGCTGCTCCGCGTATTCGAGGCGGAGGCCCAGCTTCGAACCATCTCCCAGGAGCCTCTGGTAGGAGGGCAGGTCGTGGGGGGTGGAGATCAGCAGCACCTCCCGGATCCCGGCCAGCATCAGGGCCGAGAGCGGGTAATAGAGCATGGGCTTGTCGTAGATGGGGAGCAGTTGCTTGCTCACACCCCGGGTGAGCGGGGAGAGCCGCGTTCCCTCGCCTCCGGCCAACAGGATGCCCTTCACGCCTGGCAGGCCTCCTAGGGAAGGAACTTCGCGGTCTGGGAGAGCTTGGCGGGGAGGTACTCCTCGATCACGTAGTTGAGTCCCCACTTCGCGAGCGCCTGCTGCTCAGCACGGACGCCCATCTTGAGCAGCTGCTCGATGGCCTTTTGCCAGGGCTTGTTGCTCTTGAAGAAGGGATCGTTCTTCAGCGCGTCGCGGGCCCTCTTCTTGTCCACGTCCTGGAGGGGATGGGTGGGGAGCTCGTAGTCGATGATGTCCTGGGGGGTGACGCCGAGGTAGCTCGCCTGGGGGACGCAGAAGAACTGGGAGAGGTGCGCGGCGTTCCCCGAGCCGACCTTGAGGGTCCGGTAGATGTTGGAGATCCCGTAGGGATCACAATCCACGAAGGCGTAGACGGGGATCCGGCACTCGTCGGAGAGCTTGCGGATGAAGCGCCGCGTGGCGCGCGTGGGAACTCCCGCCATGGAGACCAGGATGCAATTGGCGCTCTGCCAGAACTTGTGGCTCTGCAGGCGCTGGAAGACGCCCCCCGTTTCGATCGCCAGGATGAAGCGGGCGTCCGTCTCGAAGGAGAGCAGCTCGACGTTGGAGGGGATCGAATAGGCGCCGGAGCCAAAACGCGTGCAGTCGATGCGCTCGATGCTGCCCGTCTCCCGGTCCGGATCGAGTACCACCAGGTTTCCTGCCACGGCACCCCCGTGCTCGTCGGGCACGAAGCGGAGCTGTTCGCGCGAGAGGCCACGCACCGAGAAGAGCGCCTCGATGTCGTCCATCACCGTGTCGGACTCGGTCTGCTCGTCGAACTTCGCCTCTTCCCAGTTCTTGCTCTGGTAGTAGGCGTCCCGCTTGGTGGCGAAATCGTTGCTTTCCACCAGTTCCTTGGAGAGCCCCATCATCCGCAGCGTCTGCGCGAAGCTCTTCACCGTGTTCACCGTGAGGGTACGCACCTTCTTCTGCTTGCCGATCTCGAAATAGCCCTTCTTCTTCGAGTAGGAGACGTTCCCGAGGGAGCGCACCGGAAAGGAGAGATCCGGCTTGCGGTGCTTGCGGATGTGCTTGTGGACGTCGTCGGCCGCCTCGCAGATGAGATCCACTGTGAGGCCGCCCATCTTCTTGTTGTGCAGGGCGATGGTCGAGGCGCCCTTGGCGGCTCCCGCTTTGCGCCGCGCGCCACGACCCGCGGCCTTTCGGGCGGCCGTCTTTCGCGTCGCAGTCTTGCGCGCAGTGGACTTGCGGGTGGCCTTGGTGTTCGCCTTGGCCCTGCGGGTGGTCTTCTTCTTGCGTGTGGCCATTTCACATCTTCCGGCTGCGCTCGAGTACGTCCTCGAGGTCTCTGATGGTGGCGTCGCGCTCCCGGTCCGAGAGCCCCAAGATGTTCTGCAGGCCGATGGCGACCTGTGGGATGTACTTCTCGATATAGGCCCGCTTCTTGGCCTCGTCGAGCTCGCGTTTGCGTTTTCGAATGTGAGTCGCCACGCGGCGCCCGCACTCCTGGAGGGCCAGCCGGAGTTCCTTGATGATCTCCGGATAGTGGGCGATGGCCTCCTTGCTCTCGGAAGTGAAGGGAACCCACACGCTGGCGATGTGGACCATGAGCAGCATCGGGCCCACGGGCAGGGCGCCGCGGGGTTGCTGGAGCTGGTAGGACTTCCAGTCGGTGCTCGTGACGGCCCGGGTGATCGCGCAGGCCCCCTGCTGGTATTGGAGGGGAACGCGATTCGCGTAGCGGTAGGCGGTGACGGGCTCTTCGGCGGGAAGGTCGCCGCCGTAGGCGAGCCCCACCTCCACGAGGAAGGGGTTGCCGCGGTAGACGGCCGGGCGCCGGGTGATGGTGGCGTAGAAGTCCGCTTTCACCTCCGCGCGCAGCGCCGTCTCGATGAGATCTTCGCCGATGGGCGCGATGCAGTTGGTGGGAGGTGCCATCAGCTTCGTCTGCTGGATGCTCTGGTGGACCCGCTCAGCTTCCTCCCGGGTCATCTCGCTGGGCCTTCGCGAGGTCGCCACCCGGGCCGTGTCGCAGATTTTCTTGGCGGAAACACTGGAGACGCGGCTGAAGTCTCCGGATAGACAGGAGCGCAGATTTCGAGCCGTGGTGTCCCGGAACATCTGCATCAACAAACCGAGCTCGACCCCGTAGGGGTGGGGTTTGATTTCCGCGGTCTCTTCCGGAACTTCGCTGCTCACCCTGGGGAAAGTGTGGGCTTCGCCGTGTGCTTCTGCCTTGGGGGGCACGTAGGTGATCTCCGCGTGGGGATTGGCGAGGGAGATCTGGCGGATGTAGGCGTCCACGGAGTGCTGGCCGCCGCGATAGGCGCCCTCGAGTTCGATCTCGACCCGGGTGCCGTGGGGGGGATCCCATTTCACCACCTCGTCCTTCTTCACCTTCGGCTCGTTGCGCTTGGTGTCGATGACCAGCTCGATGTGGTGGGCCTTGGCGCCCTTGCCGGTCCGGGTAATGATCTGCAGGGGCTTGCCGGTGGTGAGCAGGCCGTACATGCCGGCCGCGCTGATGCCGATGCCCTGTTGGCCGCGGCTCTGGCGCAGCCGATGGAACTTCGAGCCGTAGAGCAGGCTCCCGAAGATCTTGGGGACCTGCTTGCGCACGATGCCTGGGCCATTGTCCTGGATCGCGATGCGGAAACGCGTCTCGGCGAGCTGCCGGATCTCCACGCGGATCTCCGGCAGGATGCCGGCTTCTTCGCAGGCGTCGAGGGAGTTGTCCACGCCCTCCTTGACGGTGGTGAGCAGGGCCTTCGAGGGATTGTCGAAGCCGAGCAGGTGCCGGTTCTTTGCGAAGAATTCGGAAACCGAGATGTCGCGCTGTTTCTTGGCCAGCGCGGCGGCGTCGGGACGCGCGCCGCTCGGGCGCGGTTCCTTGCGGCTGCGTCGCGAAGTCTTGCGTCGGGCACCGGCTGTCTTGGACTTGCGACGGGCAGGCTTTGACGCGCTCTTCCCCCGCACCTCGCGTCCTCCGCTCTTCGCACGCGCACTGCTGCTCGCCATGCCCCGCCCCCCCCTGATCCGGCCACGTTTCGGGAAGATGCCCGAGCAGGCCCGGGGGTCAAGCCAGCTCCCGGTGGCGGCTGTCGCCGTGGCAGGCGGGGCGCGCGCTTCAGCGTAGATCGGCGGGGAGCGCGTTGCGGAAGTTGCCGGTGAGCCGGATGCGCCCGGATTCCAACATGTGGAGCACCGTGGCCACCACCTCTCGGTCGTCGTCGGTGACTTCGCCAATCACGCAGACCAGCTCCAGCAGTGTCGTCGCGCGTGTCTCCACGGCGGTGAAGGTCTGTTGGCTCGCGGGGCGTGCAGCGCTCATGGGGCTCCTGGCTTTGCCTTTCGTGGACTCTGAAGCAGACCCCGTGCCAACCCTCCCGCCCTTCGGGAAGATCGATCGAATCTTCATTATAAATGGGTAGTTATAGACTCACTTGTGGATATCTTGCGGCCCGACGCATGGGCAGAAATGACGAAAATCCGACGCAGGTGGGTCGATAGGCGTCCGAAAACGGACGTTGGGCCCCCACCTCCCGCACGGGACTGGGGGAGCCGGCCAGCTCAGCGGGCGACCTCGCTCCGAAAGCCCAGGGCCTCCGCGACCGCCGGAGCGCCGGTGGTTTCCTCCGCGGCGAGGTCCGCGATGCTGCGGGCGACCCGCAGCGCGCGTCGTGCGGAGCGCGCCGAGAGCCCGAAGCGATCGACGGCACGTCCGAGCAACACCAGGGCCTCGCGGGTTGCCCGAACGGCCCCGTCGAGTTGCGCGTCCGGCAGGCGGCCGTTTGGCTGGTCGGCACGCCCTGCCTGCCGAGCTCGCGCCTTTAGTACGCGCTCGCGCAGATCGTGACTGGAGGGGCCCGTGTCCGCGGCTTCGAGATCCGCCCATGGGACGGGCCGCACGTTCACGTGAAGATCGAAGCGGTCCAGCAGCGGGCCGGAGATACGGGCCACGTAACGGGCCACGGCGCCGTCGTCGCAGAGGCAATCCCGGCGCCCGCTGCCCCGCCATCCACAGGGACAGGGGTTCGCTGCCGCCACCAGCTGGAAGTCGGCGGGAAGGTCGCAGCGGAGGTCGGCCCGCGAGATCGACACGCGGTGCTCCTCGATCACCTGGCGCAGGGATTCCAGGCAGCGGCGCCCGAATTCGGGTAGCTCGTCGAGAAAGAGCACCCCGCGGTGGGCGAGCGAGACCTCGCCCGGGCGAAGCGGTTTTCCGCCGCCCAGCAGGCCCGCGACGCTGGCGGTGTGGTGGGGAGAGCGGAAGGGGCGCTGTTGGACCACGCCACGGATCGGGAGGCCGATGCTGCCCTGGATCTGGGTGACCTCCAGTGCCTCCTGGCCCTCGAGGGGAGGCATCAGCCCCGCCAGCCGCCGGGCCAACATGGTCTTGCCCGCGCCGGGGGCTCCGCGCAGGAGCAGCGGGTGCTGGCCCGTGGCAGCGATCGCCAGCGCACGCTTCGCCTGCTCTTGGCCCCTCACGTCGGCGATGTCCGGGACTCCCTCGGGACCGACGTCAATCGGGGGCAACGGCGAGGGCGGGGGCAGTGCCTCCACGTCCAGCAGATGTCTGAGCACGTCCAACAGGTTCCCCGCCGCGCGGATCTCGAGCCCGCTGGCCAGTGCGGCTTCCGCTGCGTTTTCCACCGAGAAGATCGCGAGCCGACATCCCGCACCTCGTAGCGCCATTGCCATGGCCAGGGCGCCTCGAACAGGCCGTATCCGGCCGTCGAGTGCCAGCTCCCCCACCAGCGCCAGTCCCTCCAGGCAGGCGGGCTCCAGGGCGTCCGCGGCGGATAGGATGCCCACCGCAATCGGCAGATCCAGGCCCGCTCCGTGCTTTCGGACGGAGGCTGGCGCGAGGTTCACCGTGAGGCGCCGGTCCGGAATCTTCTGGCCGATGGCGCTGACCGCCGCCCGCACACGCGCTGCACTCTCCCGAACCGCCGCTTCCGGCAGCCCGACGATCTCGATGCGGGGGAGTTGCGCGCTGGCGCGCACCTCCACCTCCACCGCCACTCCCCCCACGCCAATCAACGTGGCTCCCATGACCCGTGACACCCGATTCCACCCTTAGCGCCCGCGGTCTGCGCGGGGCTCCCGTGGGACCTGGGGGGCGGGGTGAGTGCCTTTGCGACCCGCCGCATCCCGGCGGGAACTCNAGCAGGAGAAGAGCAGGGCCCCGCAGGGAAACGGGGCCCTACCCTTCCACTCTCGAAAAAGCCTCAGCAGAACGGAGGCTCCATGAGTGAGTGGTCGCTGGCGGGTGTTTGTGTCGTGAAAACTTCGAGCGTTTTCCGCGTGGGAGGGAGCGGGCGCGACGGCGGGCTACCCCGGGGGTGTTACCATCTGCGGGGCCGCGCCCTTCCCCGTGGCCGCCGGGAAGGACCCTTGAAAGCCGCCGTCTCGCTTCTGGTGCTTGCCCCCTTCATGTTGCTGCTCTCGTGCGCGGACCCCGCGAAGCGGCTCCAGGCGCCTTCCACGCCTGGCGGCGCGGAGCTTGTCGCCCCGGAGGAGGCCTTCTCGGGTGCGCGGGCCTGGTCGGACCTCCAGGCAATGTCCGCGCCGGGGGAGGGTGCGGCTCGCGGACACCTCGAGGAGTCGCTCGCGCTGTCGGGCTTCGCGGTGGAAGAGCGTGTCACGCCCCTACGCGACGAGTCGGGCGAGGAGCAGGAACTCGTGCACCTCGAGCTGCTGCTTCCCGGGGCCTCTGGCGATCGCTTCGTCCTGCTCGCCCCCTACGCGGGCCCGGGCTTCGAGAACGCCTCTCCGAGCGCGAGGAGCCAGGCCTTGTCGGGAGCGGCGCTGCTACTCGAACTCATCCGCGTGCTCAGCGAGCGACAGCTCCCCTACTCGATCCAGATCCTGTTTCTGGATGAAGGGGGTGGTGGGTTGGCGGGCGAGAACCGGGTCGGCAGTCGATTGCTCGCCGCCTCGATGGAGGAGCGCCACGAGCTCGAGGGTGTCCGGCTGCTGGTCGTCTTCGACCGGGTCTGCGGCGCGGAGCTGCAGATCGCCCGGGACCTGCGCTCTCAGCGACACCACCGAGAGCACTTCTGGAAGGTCGCCCGTGAGCTCGGTTACGCGGAGGCCTTCTCCGCGGAACGGGGTTTCGAGAGCGTGGATGCGAGTCATCGGGCCTTCGCGGATCTGGGTCTGCGCCCGGTGGTCGCCATTGCGGACAGCGCCTATGGGGAACGCGAGGCGCTCCCTCCCTCCTCGGAACCCAGCCAGGACGCGGTCGCGGGCTGTCTGCCCGAGAGCCTGAATGCGGTGGGCGCCGTGTCACTGGTGTCGCTGCTGAGAATCGGGGAGCGGCTGGTGCGGATCGATCGCTTCACCACGCAGCCACTGGCCTCGCAGGAGAGCGTTTCCCCCAGCGTTCCACCGGCCGCCCAGTCGGATTCCGGGGCTCCGCGATGAATACCCTGCACGCCGCGGGCATCGTGCTGGCGCTGCACTTCGCGCTGGCGTCGCTGGCAGGCGCGGAGCAGGCCCTTCCCCTGCACATTCGCGTCGATTCTCCCGAACCGGGAGCGACCGTTCGCAACGATGTCCACCAGGCTCCCATCCGGGGCCGGGCCCTGCTCTCCCAGCGTCCCGCGGATTTCGACGTGATGATTGTGCTCGACATTTCTGGCTCGACGGTTCACCCGGCCGGGGTAGACGTCGATGGAGACGGTCAGATCGGTGTCGCATTGCCCGTGGATCCACCCGTGCCCGGCGCACCTGCCCAGACGCCGAAGAGCACCGACCCCGGTGACTCCATCCTGGCCGCGGAGGTCGCTGCTGCAGACCGGTTGGTGGGCAGCCTGGAGCAGGGCGGCCGGGTGCGCGTGGGGGTGGTGTCCTTTTCGGGGGACATGAATCCGGACACGGGACGCCGCAGGCGTTATGACCAGCAGGACGCCTGGCTGGAGGTTCCCCTCAGCGCGGATTTCGCGGCCGTACAGGCGCGCTTGCCCGCCATCCTGGCGCGGGGCCCCTATGGCGGCACCAACTTCGCGGCGGGCCTGCGGCTCGCGATCACCGAACTCGCGGGCCTCCAGGGGGCGCGCAGTCCTTCTCGGCCCGGCGCACGGAAGGTGGTGCTCTTCCTGACCGACGGCGTGCCGACCTTCCCGGTGGCCGAGGGCTCGGTATCCGACCCGGGTGACATCGAGGCCGCGCTGACGGCGGCGCGCCTGGCACGGCAGGCGGGTATCACGGTCCACAGCTACGGGATCGGTCCCAGCGCGCTCGACAACCCTCGCGCGGCCAGTGAAATCGCCCGGATCACGCAGGGGACCTTTCTGCCCGTGCGCAAGCCGGGCGACATCGTCTCATTTCTGCAGGCGACCTCCTTCGCTGATGTCGAGGATGTCTCGTTCACGAATCTCACCACCCGGGAGATCTCCTACGACGTCGATCTCGCTGCGGATGGGAGCTTCTCGGGTTTCGTGCCGGTTCGCGCCGGAAGCAACCGCGTTCGCATCACCGCACTGGCCTCCGACAGCACCAGCAGCAGTGTGGAGTTTGACCTGCGTTTCGAGCGCTCCGGTGCCTCGGAACGCGAACTCGCGCTGGAGCTCGAGCGCATCCGGGAGCGCAACAAGGAGCTCGTGCTGCGCGCCGAACGCGAGCCGATCCGTCGCTTTCGTGAGCAGCAGCGCAAACAGCTGCTCTTCGAACCCGCGGAGGCCCAGGAGGAAGGAGACCGCTAAGTTTCTGGGGGACGCCGCTTAGAGGGGGACCAGGGCCGGGTCGCTGATTTCCCGGCGAACCAGCCGGCCCTTCTCGTAGATCGACGTGATATCGATGCGCCCGTCCGCGTCGCGGTCCTCTTCTCGCCGCAGCAGCGTGCGCGGACCGGACACCGCCGCGTAGATCTCGATCAGGTCCATGCTTCCGTCACCGTTGTTGTCGCGCTCGATGCGTACGGCCACCTCGTCCCCCGCGATAGTCGCGTAGGTGGTCGAGCGATCCATTCTCCCGTCGCCGTCGAGATCCTCGTCATCGCGCACGAGCAGGCGGTCCTGGTAGCGGACGATGCGGTTCATCTCGCCGTCTCCATCCGCGTCGTGGCGCTCGACCACCAGGGAGCCGTCGCGCCACTGGTAGTATTCGTTCGCGCGGCCGTCCCCGTTGCGATCGAGCTTCCGACTGGTCGCCCAGCCGTCCGCGTACTCCTCCCAGAGGTCCGCGCGACCGTCCCCGTCGCGGTCGATGCGGCGCGAGCACAGCACTCCGGCCGCGTAGTCCTGCCAGATGTCGATGCGGCCGTCGTAGTCACTGTCCTGTTCGCTGCGGATCAACTCGTCGCTCTCAAGGTCGAGGTAACGCAGCAGTTCGGGAGAGCCGTCCCTGTCCGCATCCAGGCTGAGCTCCGTTACGCGCAGCTCGCGCTCGTTCCCGAATGCGTCGCGGGGGACGCGAATCCTCCGCTCTTCGAAGAGCGCGCGCGGCAGGTCGGGCTCCACGGGTGCGCGCGGTGCGGCGCGCGAGTCCCGCGACCCCGCACGGGCGCCAACGACGGCTGCTTCGGCCGGGGCCTGGCGCTCTGCCCGGGTGGCGCTTTCCTCGGACTCGATCTCACGCAGGAGATCCTCCTGGCGTGCGAGTTCCGCCTCGATCTGGTCCGCCAACTCACCGCCGCGCTGCCGCTGCTCACCGGCGATCTGATCCTCCATCTCCTGTTCCCGGCGCTTCTCCTTCTCGGGATCCCGCGGAGCCGGATCGGAAGCACCCACGAGGGGGACCTCTCCGGTTACGGCCGCGTACACGAGCAGGGTGCCGGCGCCGACGGCTGCACCCAGCGGGCCCGCCTGGGCGCCCATGACAGCCCCCACCAGGGCGCCCTCCATGGCGCTCGACGCGCGCTGGAAGATCGTCGGTCCGGCGTCCACGTCGGGCAGTTCCGGCTCGGAAGCGCCGATGTCGGGGTAGGCGGCAGTCTGCCGGGCCGGCGTGCCGTTCGTCGCCGTCTGGGGTGGGTTCGGGCTCGCGCAGGACACGGCGGCGAGGGCTACCACGAGGGCCAGAATTCGCTTGTCGGAATGTTTCGTCATTGAATTTCGCGACCGGCAGCGGGCCTCCCCTCTCAGTATCACTCAGCAACATGCGTGTGCAAAAAACTACAGTTGAGTTGTCGTTTACAGGCAGTCGACACGCGGCGAGTCGGAGATCCGACGCGCTGCGCGAACCCGCAGGTAATGTGCAGGGAGTCGGGGAGTCGCGCGCCAAACCGCGTTGAACTCGAACCTTTCGAACAGGGACCGGCGTGCCGCAGCGTAGTAGCCCGCGAACCCGGCGGGATTCGTGGCTGAGGAAGTGGAGCAGCGCTTCGATTCGACACGCGCGGATAGCGGGTTGTTGCCTACGACTTGCACACGGCTTCAGCGCCTCCCCCGACGTTCGAGCATGGGTGGGGCGCTGATCCCGAAGCGTCGCGCGGGCAGCGTGCCATCCGGCGCTGGCGTGGTAAAAAGCGCGGGAAGGATCCTGGAGGTCACGCGGGTCGGCGCCTGCCAGTGGTATGGGTCGGGAAGAGGCCGAAACTCGGCCTACTAGTCGGCAAGAATGATGTGTTTTCCCATCAATTCGACCCCGAACGTGGCGGATCAGCGAAGGTTGCGCTAATTTCTCCCCTCAATCGAGCCGGGTTCCCTCAGGGTTCGGCGTTTCCGGGCATTCCTGAGCGACGCGGTGGGGACGTCCCGCAGCCACCATGGATCACCGTGGGGTATCAGACCGGCACCGTGCCGGTTGCAGGGCCAGGAGCAAAGGTCAGGACCGTAGACCGTAGGTGAGGACCCTACGTCGCGGAATTCGCCGGGGCACAAGTGTTCCGGGACTCTTCCGAACCGACTGCCTTGGACCCTAGTTTTCGCTCAACTCGTATACCTCGCCCTGCGAATTCCGTGAAGGTTTGTCGGCCTTGGTGGCTCTGGGATGTGCACACTGATCGCTCTTGACCGCTGCGTTGCGGGGGTGCCGCTGGTCATCGCGGCAAACCGCGATGAGTACTTGGAGCGTCCCACGGAGGGGTTCGCGATCCGCGAGACAGCAACTGGGCCAGTGCTTGCGCCCAGGGATGGTTTGGCCGGGGGAACGTGGCTCGGAATCAATCAGTCGGGAGTTTTCGCGGCGGTGACGAACCGCCGCACCGACACACCGGATCCAACTCGCCGTTCCCGAGGCCTGTTGGTGATGGACTTGCTCAGCACCTCGACCGCTGAAGAAGCGGCGGGGAGGATCGACGGCTTGCCCCCCAATTTCTACAACCCCTTCAACGTCTTCGTGGCGGACGGGCGCAGCGCGCACGTGCTTTCCTGCGGCGATGTGCCGGGGGCGGTGCCGGAGCGTATGGATCTCGAGGCCGGCCCCCACGTGGTGATCAACCTGCACCCCGCGGAGCCGAGTACCAAGGTCGCGCGAATTCGCGCCGAAGTGGAGCGCGCGCTCGAGGGCCCGGAGCAGGGCCTGCTCGATCGTCTCGGAGCGCTCTGCGGCAGCCACGCTGGCGCCACGGCCCTCGAGGCCACATGTGTGCACGCGCCCGGCTACGGGACGCGAAGCTCCACGCTGTTTCGGTCGGGAGACGCCCCGGAGCTAAGACACAGCGACGGCGCACCCTGCGAGCATACGTACGAGGATTTCACGCCTCTGCTCCGCGAACTCATCGATGAGAGCGCGGTGTCGAGGCCAGCAACGAGGACCCCCACTTGAGAAGAATCGGCAGCAACATCCGCAAGCAGAAGGACGATGCCAGGGCCAACCGGATCGTTCGGAACATCGTACGCTACACGGACGACGAGAAGCCGCGCAACGACTACCCGCGCAGGATCGTATCGCCCGTGCGCCAGGGAGAGTGCTGCAGCGACGACAACCGGGAACTCGTGGGAAACGCCAAGGAGATCGACGGTTTCAAGTTCTGTTACAAGATCTGTACGGAGTGCGGCCACACGGTGAAGTTCTACTTCCCCGCCATGGGTGGCGGCAACAAGGCCGTGAAGGAATACCGCGAGTGGAAGCGCTACATGGTGCAGTGATCCGAAGGCACTTTTGTCACTGAAGACGAGGCGGCCTTGCGGTCGCCTCGTCGCTTTTCGGGCCGAGCCGTGGGGATCCGACGTGGCCGCACCCTCCGAGCATTCGATTCGCACGCTGTCCGATGCCGCCGGCTGGCTCGAGGGGCTGATCGATCGGGAGCGAAGCCTTGACTGGTCGTACGCGCGCCTGTCGCTTGCTCCCGTCGAAGCGCTCCTCGACGCCGTGGGGAATCCCGAGCGCGGCCCCTCGGTAATCCACATCGCGGGATCGAAGGGCAAGGGATCGACGGCCCTGTTCTGCGAGACGATCCTTCGAGAGGCGGGGATGCGGGTGGGAACCTTCACGTCCCCGCACCTGCGGCGCTGGACCGAGCGCTTTCGCGTGGACGGGCAGGAGGTTTCCGAAGAGCGCCTGGTCCGCGCAGTGGAGCGCGTGCGTCTGCCCGTCGAGGAGTTGCGCTCTGGCTCGGGTCCGGTCCCCAGTTTCTTCGATGCCACCACAGCGGTGGCGTGGCTGGTTTTCGCCGACGCGCGGGTCGACTATGCGGTGGTGGAGGTGGGACTGGGTGGGCGCCTGGACTCCACGAATGCCGTACAGCCCGCGGTGACCTGCGTGACGAGTATCGAACTCGAGCACACCGAGCGCTTGGGTGAGACACACGCCGCCATCGCGCGAGAGAAGGCGGGGATCCTGAAGCCGGGCGTGCCCGCAGTGGTGGGCGGTCTGCAGAAGGAGGCGCTGCGCGTGGTCGAAGCGCGAGCACGGGAACTGGGCGCCCCGCTGTCACGCCTGGGCCGCGAGATCGAGGTGGAGGTGGATGTGGAGGACCTGCGGGGGTCCCGCTTCCGCGTGAGGGACGCAGCGCTCGAGGTGTGCGCCCGGACCTCCCTGCTGGGCGCACATCCGCCCCGCAACGCCGCCCTGGCCGTGGCCTGCGTGCGCAGGATGCTCGGCCCCGCAGTGTCTCTGGATGCACTGGCGGGCGCCGCGCAGCGCGGAATCGAGCGAACCAGGCTGCCCGGCAGGCTGGAGGTGCTGGCACGCGAGCCCTGGATCCTGGTGGATTCCGCTCACACCCCCGCTTCCGTGGAAGCGCTCACGGCGGTGCTGGATCGGCTGGGCGGGCGTGCCCGCCTGGTGGTGTCGATCTCCTCCGACAAGGACGTGGAGGGCTTGCTGTCCCTGCTGTTGCCGCGCGCGAGTCGGCTCACCCTCACCCGCGCGGAAGCCACACGCTCGCTGGACCCCGCGCAGATCGCCCGGATCGTGAGGGAGCGGGCGCCAACGTTGCCCCTCTCGGTGGTCCCGGATCCGACTCGAGCGCTGCGCGCGGCCGCGGAGGGGCTGCGCGAAGGCGAGGTGCTGTGCGCCACCGGCTCCGTCTACCTGGCGGGGATCGCGCGCGCCGTGCTGGGCGAACTCCCCGGCTCCCTTCGCGTCGCTCGGTCGCACCGCGGCGGGAGCCCCATTGCCCACGGCTGAGATCTCCGACGAGCAGCGCTTCCAGCAGGAGGTGCGCCGCAACCTGCGGCGCAACTACAGCGCGCACCTCTGCCACGGATTACTTGGGCAGACCGGCATGCGGCTGCTCAACGCACCCACCTTCCTGCCCGCCTACGTGTACTCGTTGGCCGGCTCGGATCTGGCGGTAGGCATTGCGCGGGGCCTGCAGTACCTGGGCATGTTCCTCTCCCCGATCCTGGCCGCTTCGCTCATCGAGCATCGGCGGCGCGTGCTCCCGGTGGGCTTGTTGAGCGGAGCGCTGATGCGCCTCTCGATCCTGGGGCTCGCGCTGGGTGGGTTCCTCCCGGAACCCCTGTCCCTATACCTGGTCTGGGGTTTCCTGGCCTGCTTCGGTTTCTTCCTGGGCATCCAGGGCGTGGTCTTCAGCACGCTGATCGCCAAGGTGATCCCCGTGAAGCGCCGCGGCTTCCTGCTGGGGCTGCGCAACGCCCTGGCGGGCTGCACGGCCTTCGTGGTGGCGCTCTACGCGGGTGACGCGCTGATCGCCCCCAACGTGCTGGGCAACGGCTACGCGTCGACCTTCTTGCTCGCATTCGTACTCACCTCTCTCGGTCTGGCGCTCCTGCTCTTCATCCGTGAGCCGCGGGGGCCGGAGGTGCGGGTGCGATCTCGGCTTCGAGATCGCCTGGCGGATCTCCCGGATCTGCTGCGTTCGGATCCCAACTTTACGCGCTTCTTCCTGGGCCGGGCCACCGCGGTGATGGGAATGATGGCCGTTCCCTATTACGTGCTCTATGCCGCCCAACGCATGGACCTGGGTGGAGCCGAACTGGGCACTCTCACGGGCGCTTTCGTGCTGGCCCAGAGCCTCGGAAACCTCGGTTGGGGACTCCTCGCCGACCGCCGAGGCTTCCGGCTGGTGTTCCTGGTCGCGCTCTTGCTGTGGCTGCTTGCCGCGGCCTTCCTCATGCAGGTCGAGAGCTTCCCGGAGCTGGTGCTGACCTTCGCGGGACTCGGCGCCGGACTCGGTGGCTTCCAGCTCTCCGCGCAGAACCTCGTGCTGGAGTTCGGTTCGCGCACGGGCCTGCCGCTGCGCGTCGCGGTCGCCAATTCCGCATCGGAATTCGTCGCGGCCTGCAGCTCCGTGGGCGGTGGTCTGCTGGCGATGAGCGCCGGCTACGAGTGGGTGTTCGGGCTTGCCATCGGCTTCCAGCTCGTTGCGCTGACGGTGGTGGGCCTGGGCGTGCGGGAGCCGCGCCGTGCGGGTTGAGTCAGCGGCGCGCTGAGGTCCACCCGCTCAGCGCCTCCACGACCGCGCGCAGATGCGCGGGCGTCGTCCCGCAGCATCCTCCCACCAGGCGTGCTCCCGCGTCCAGCCAGCGGACTGCATGCTCCGCGAAGTCCCTGGGCGTCGTCTCCTCGCTCCGCCGGAAGCCGCTCGCGGCGTCGGGGGCGCCCAAGTTCGCGTAGACCCCGAAGGGCCGGCCGCAGTCGCGCAGTGCCGGCAGGCAGGCGTCGACCGCGGAGGGCGGCAGGCAGTTGACCGCCAGTGCCAGCGGTGCCTGGGGGAACACGGCATCCAACGCCGCCTCGAGCGCTTCTCCCGAGAGTAGTTGGGCGCTCGCATCGCAGACGAAGGACACGAGGAAGGGGACCCCCGCGCTGTGCGCTGCACGCGTGGCGGCCCGCGCCTCGCGGACGCTGTTCAGGGTTTCGAAGAGCACCGCGTCGACACCCGCGCGGGCGAGATTCTCCACGTGTTCTGCGTGCTCTCGCGCCAGCGTCTCGTCGTCGGGGACGAGATCCGGGCGGTAGCAATCCGCGAGTGGCGGCGAGGAGCCCAGTACCAGNGGTGGCTCCCCGGGCGCCGCCTCCGCTGCCCGGCGCGCGAGCTGCACCGCCCTCTGCGTGAGTTCCGCGGCCTGGGAGCCGAGGCCGGCGGCGGCCAGGGATCGGCGTTGGGTGCGGAAGGTGTTGGCGGTCAATACGTCGACCCCCGCCTCCGCGTAGGCGCGGTGCACGCCTTCCAGCAGCTCGGGGCACTGCCAGAGTGCAGATGCCGACCAGAGTGGCAACGAGGTCGGCACGCCCAGGCGCTCGATCTCGGTGCCGGTGGCGCCGTCCAGCACCAGCGGATCGCCTCGGAGTTTCTGTTCGAGTTCTGCGCGGGCCTGGGGCATGGAAGGCTATACTCCGGTGTCCATGCGCGAACCCCCGCTGTTGCGCCACGACCGGGCGGGGCGCGCCCAGCCGACCTTCCTGGGTCCCTGCCTGGGCGAAGCTAACGCAGATCCGTCCTCCCGGATCCCGGGTGGTGAGCCGGCCGCTGCCGGCCTCCGTGTCGGCGCGCTGGAACTCTCCGCGCAGCCAGTCGAGGTGGGCGAAGACGCCCTCCACTTGGAGCTGCGCGTCCACAACGCGGGGAGCGCGCCCGCGCCGCTGGCGGCGCTGCGGCTCCGTGTGCTCTGGACGCCCTCCGAGCGCGCGTCCCTGCAGCTGCTGTGTCAGCCGCTGGGACCGGCGGCTCTGGGCTCCCCTGGCGCGGCCGGCTGGCGGAGTTCCGAGCTGGTGGCCGTAGCTGGGGCTGCGCGTGCAGGGCCGGCGTGCCTGGTGGGTGTGCTGGAGGGCGAGGCTGCCCGCGGGTGCGTGCACCTCTGCGAGTCCGAGGGAGGTGTGCGCTTCGAGGCTGACCTGCAGCTGGACGCGGTGTTGCAAGCGGGCCAGAGCTTGCAGCCGGGAAGCGTGCGCGTGGCCCTGGGGGTACAGGCCCATGCTCTCCTCGAGGACTTCGCCCAGGCCTTCGGGAAGCAGGCGGACGCCCGAGTGACGCGGCCCTTCTTCGCCAGCGCACTGCTCGCGGGCGCGGATGCGGAAAGGGAGGTCGAGTTGCGGCCGGGGCTGGAGGCGCTGGCTGCCGCCCAGCCGGAGCTGGGCGTCGACGCCGTAGTTGTCGGCGGCGGCCCATCGGGCGACTGGCTGAGCGCGAAGTGGCGAGAGGCGAGTGAGCTCGCGGCCCTGGCCGCGGAGATTCGCGGAGCGGGTTACATCCCCGGACTGCGCGTGTCGCCCTTGTGCGTCGACTCGAAGAGCTCGCTGCTCGCCGAACACCCGGATTGGCTGCTGGAGGGCGCGACCGGTCCGCTGCGGATCGAGCGGGAGCGAGAAGTCGTCCATGTGCTGGACGTCGCGCACCCGGAGCTGCTCGCGCAGCTGCAGCGCGTTTGCGCCGAGCTCGCTGCCCAGGGCTTCGGATTCCTCGAGATCGACGAACTCCAGCTGGGGTTGCTTCGGGGCAGGGCTGCGTCGGTGGGTCAGCCGGCGCCTGCTCGGCTGCGTGCCGCGCTCGACGCGATCCGGCAGGGGGTCGGTGAGGAGGTCTTCGTGTTGGGCTGCGGCGCGCCGCTCGGAGCCGGGGTGGGACGGCTGGATGCCTTGCGGGTGTCGCCCCCGCAGCGGGTCGAAGATGGCTGGCAGCGCGATGCCGGGAAGTCGAGTCCGGCGACGGCGGCTGCGGAAATGCTGGACCGGGCGTGGATGCACCGCCGCATGTTCAGCAACGAACTGGGCCGGCTCTCCACCCGTTGGGGGGGCGCCGAACTCGGGCCCGGAGAGCGCTCGGCGCTGGCCACGGCGTGGTCGAGCGCGGGCAGTCTCCAACTGGACGCAGGCTGGGAGAGCCTGGATGCGCGCGCCCGCGAGTTCTTGGGCAACGTCCTGGAAACGGCGAGAGCCGTGGATCGCGCCGGGGTTCCTGGCGCGCTGCGGGTGTCGGCTTCACTCTCGCCGGGCGGCCAGCGGCACTTCGAGGCCGTGGCCGGTGATGGGATCCACGCGGGCTGCGTGAATCCGGGTAGCGAGGCACTGGAGTTGCCCGAAGCGGGGCGGGGCGCGCGGGCGCGGTTGCGCGCCGGGGAGGGGCCCCATGGCACGGAGCCCCCCCAGCAACTGGCCCCCAAATCGGGCGCACTGTGGTTCGCAGAGCGGGCGGCCCCCTTGGCCGTCTTCTGCGACTTCGATGGCACCTTCTCGGTGCAGGACGTGGGCGCCACCCTGGCCCGGCGGCATGCCGGGACGCGCCGGCCTCGGGCCTGGGCGCGCTACGAACGCGGTGAGATCACGCCCTGGGACTACAACATGGAGATCCTCGACGGTCTCGAAGTTCCGTACCCCGAGTGGCTTCGCTTCCTGCGCGAGGAGATCGAGCTGGATCCGGGGGCGCGTCACCTGCTGGCCTGGTGCGACGCGCACGAGGTTTCCTTCCGCATCCTGTCCGATGGCTTCGACTGGAACCTGATGGAACTGCAGGCCATCCACGGAATCCGGCTGTCCTGCGAGTCCAACCACCTCCACTACGATCGCGGCCGCTGGCGGATTCGCGCCGGTGGGCCCGACGCCTCCTGCGGCTGCGGGACGGGGTTCTGCAAGGGAGCGGCGCTGCGCCGCTACCGCGCGGAAAATCCCGAGCGTCAGCTGGTGCACATCGGCAACGGAAGGGTCTCGGACAGCTGCGGCGCGCTCGCGGCTGACCACGCCTTTGCCAAGGACTCTCTCGCGGAGTCGCTGCGTGAACGCGGCGAGCCCTTCCAGCCCTTCGAGACGCTATTGGACGTGATTCCGGCCCTCGAGGCCCTGCTCGTCGGGGCTTGAGGGAAAAGTCTCGGCGAGACGCGCGCCTGGGCTCCATCCCGCAGTCTCCGGTAAGGTTCGTGGGGTGAGCACTCGTGCTCCCAGCGTGGTGGTGGTCGGCGCGGGCCTGGCGGGAGTCGTCGCGGCCTGGCGTCTTGTGCGCCGNGGGTTTTCCGTCGCACTGCTCGAGCGTGAAGCGCGCGCGGGGGGCGCCCTGGCGGGCGAGTGGAGAGAGGGCTTCGCGATCGATCCCTGGCCCGTCCCCTTCACCGACGGGGACCGGGCCCTGCTGGCCTTCGTGGCGGAGACCGGCCTGCGCGACGAGTGGTTGCCCTTGCGGCCAGTGCGCACGCAGATCGCGGGGTCGGAGCGCCGCCTGGACCTGCGCGGCCGCGCGTCGTTGCGGCGTATCCCTGGCATCCGAGGGCTCGAAGCCTTGCGGGTGCTACGCCTGCCGCGCCTCTTGTCCCGCTACGCGGACCGCGTCGATGCCGACTGGCCCGCGGCGCGCCTGGACGACCGCAGCCTCGCGGATTTCGCGCGCCTCTACTTCGGGAGCAGCGTGCTGGACCGCTGGATGGCGCCCAGCGCATTGCGCGGAGCGCCGGGCGATCCCCACGAGATGAGCCGCGTGCAGTTCCTGCTCGACTTTCAGCGCCACGGCTTCCAGCACCCGGGGCTGGCACGGACGGGTCTCGGAGAGGTGGTGGAACGGGCGGCCGGAGAGCTTCCGTTGCGTGTCGACTGCCCGGTGCGGGGCTTGAAGCTGCGCAAGGATGGATGCCTGTCGGTCTCCCTGGAGGGCCGTGCCCTGCGCGCGGACGCCGTGGTGCTGGCCACGGACGCCGCCGAGGCGCTGCGCATCGCGGAGCCCCTGCTCTCCGCCGCCGAGCGCGATTTCCTGTCGGGTGTGCGTTACCTGCCCTGTGTCGCGGTGGCCGCGGCGCTCTGCCGCCCCCTGGACTCGCGTCCCCGCGAGATCTGGGTGCCGCGCAGCGCGGGCTCCCCGCTGCAAACCCTGCTCGTGGAGCCGGGAATCGCCTCGGGGCGCGTGCCCAAGGGGCGCGGCTTCGCGTGGTTGCGCGCCACCCCCGCCTTCGCGGGTTCGGTGCTGGATGTTCCCGACAGTGCGGTGGAGAAGGAGTTGCTGGCGGCGTTTGACGAGATCTGGCCTGGTGCCCAGCGAAGCGTGGACTTCTCGCACTTCTTTCGTACTCAGCGCGGCGCGCCGCGCTTCGGGGTGGGCCACTACCGGGCGCTGTCGCGCTTCGCGAGGGTACGGAGGGATCGCAGGGCTGCGGGAAGCCGCGTCTACTTCGCGGGGGACCAACTCGTCCATCCCTCGTACGAGGGTGCCGTGCTCTCCGCGGAGCGGGTCGCCGATGCGGTCTGCGAGGACCTGCTCCCGTGATCGGCCGGGGCCCCCTTGAGTAACGCGTCGCAAGCGTCCGTCCTGGTGTCCATCGTGGTGCCCTGCCTGGACGAGGAAGAGGTCTTCCCGCTGCTCCAGAGCGCCCTGCTCTCGGTCGCGAAACGCATGGAACCTGCCGTTGCGGTCGAATTCGTGCTCGTGGACGACGGCAGTCAGGACGCCACCTGGTCGTTGATCTGTGCCTTCGCCCGGGTGGACGCCCGCGTTCGCGGAGTCTCCCTCTCCCGCAACTTCGGCCAGCAGATGGCGATCACCTGTGGATACGACGTGGCGCGCGGGGACGCCGTCGTCTCCATGGATGCAGATCTCCAGGATCCACCAGAACTCGTACCCCAGCTGGTGGAGGTGTGGCAGACCGGGGCCGACGTCGTCTATGCGGTGAGGTCGCGGCGCCGCGGGGAGGGACTCTTCAAGCGCGCCAGCGCGGCGTTCTTCTACCGGCTGTTGCGCTGGATCGGCGCCTCGACGATCCGGGAGGCCAGCGGCGATTTCCGCTTGCTCTCCAGGCGCGCGCTGGATGCGCTGGGGGAGTTGCGCGAACAGCACCGCTTCGTGCGGGGCATGGTGGGCTGGGTGGGCTTCAAGAGCGCGGAAATCGAATACGAGCGCGCGCCCTCCGCGGCGGGGCGCAGCAAGTACCCGCTGACGAAGATGCTGCGGTTGGCCACGGACGCAATGGTTTCGTTCAGCGTGTTCCCATTGCGGCTCACCTTCGTCTTCGCGGGCATCCTGGCGCTCTTCGTGCTGGGTTACGTGGTCAACGCGGCACTGCAGTGGTTCGTTCTGGGCGTGGAACCCGTCCGCGGATGGATGAGTCTGCTCGTCTCCGTCATGGCCTTCGGCGCCCTGAACCTCTTCTGCATCGGAATCATGGGCGAGTACGTGGGGCGAATTTACGAGCAGGTCAAGGGTCGTCCCCTCTACGTGGTGCGTGCGCGAACCCCGGAGCCCTGATCCGCGGGGCGGCCGGCGGATGCCGTCGCTGTGCGCCGAACTCGAATCCTCGGGAAAGCGCTTTACTCGTGGAGCTGCGCGATGCTGATGCCGTCGCCCGCGCCCCCGGGATCGGGCTCTTCCAGCCGGTCCACGTACTCCGAGTGAGCGAGGTGCTCGCGTACGGCACGTCGCAGCGCGCCGCTTCCCACGCCGTGGATCACGCTCAGTTGGTGTCGGCCCGCGAGTGAGGCGCGGTCCAGGGCTTCGTCGAGGCGATCGAGGGCTTCGCTCACGCGCAGTCCGCGCAGGTCGCAGGGCTTCGCGTCGCTGCCCTCCCCGCTCGTTGCATCGGGGAACTGGTGGGCGGGGGGCGTGGAGCGCGCGGGGGTGGACGGGTCTGCGGGAGCGGCCGCACCCACCTTTTCCACGGCGACCAACACGCGGTGGTTGCCGACTCCCACCGCGACCCGTCCCCGTCGGTCGGGCAGCGCCTGCAGGACACCGGTGGCGCCGCCCTGGATGCGAACTGCGTCGCCCGGACGAGCGTGGCTCCAGTCCACGGCCTCCAGAGTCTCCTCGGGGGTCTCGGGAATGTCGCGCTCCCGCGCGATTTCCCGGCTGCTGGTCTGGACCTCCTGCAACTCCTCTCGGGCTCGCGCGGCCGCCTGCGCGCCGCCTCCGCGCTGCAACTCCCGGATCACCGCCGCGATCTGGCCGTGGGCGTCCCGGAAGGCCGCATCCAGGTCCTCGCGCATGGAGTGGTAGAGTCCGTCGCGCCGCTCCTGCAGGCGCTCCAGTCGCTCGCGGTACTCGCCGCGCACGCTCTCCGACTCGCGGGCCAGGCGCTGGGCCTCGCGCTTTTCACTTTCCAGGGCTGCGCGGCTGGCGGTGAGATCCGCCAGCAGGCGGTCGATCTGCCGGTCTTCACGCTCGAGGATCCCGCGTGCCCGCTCCAGCACATCGCTTGGCAGGCCCATGCGCGCGGCCACTGCGGTCGCCGAAGAGGTACCGGGCAGACCCATGCGCAGGCGGTAGGTGGGCGCGAGGGTGTCGGGATCGAAGTCTACGCTGGCGTTCGCGAAGCGCGCGTCGGCATCCGCCATCTCCTTGAGCAGGCCGAAGTGGGTCGTGGCGATCACCCTCGCGCCCGTGTTGGCGAGGGACTCGAGTATCGCCTGGGCGAGGGCCGCGCCCTCGGAGGGGTCGGTTCCCGCCCCGATCTCGTCTAGAACCACCAGGGCCTTCGGGGAGGCGGCCTGCACGATGTTCGCCACGTTCGCCATGTGGGCCGAAAAGGTGGAGAGGTTTTCTCCAATGGACTGCTCGTCTCCAATGTCGCCCAGCACCCGCTCGAAGAGATCGACCCGGGCGCCAGGGGCGGCACTGACCTGAAGGCCTGCGCGCACGCAGAGCACGGCGAGGGCGACGCTCTTCATCGCCACCGTCTTGCCGCC
>JABSQX010000035.1 GCA_013215615.1 Myxococcales bacterium
GGAGTCTCGGGGTGCGCCCCTGCTCGGCCGCCACACCGAAGAAGTGCTGCGCGCGGATCTCGGACTCTCCGACGCCGAACTCGCGAAACTCGAGGCCAGCAAAACGATCGAGACCCGCGGAGGACCCGCTCAGTAGCCGCTGAAGCCCATGTCGGTGGCGATGGTGGCGTCCGGGTCGGTGACGACGTTGACGAGCGCGGGCTTGCCGGCCGCCAGGGCGCGCTCGATGGCCGGGCGGATGTCGCCGGGCTGTTCCACCCACTCGCCGTGGCCGCCCAGGGCCTCAACGATCTTGTCGTAGCGCTGGTGACCGAGGTCGCGACCGATGCTGCCACCGGTCTTCGTCGAGGTGAAACCGCCGTTGTTCGACATCACCACCACGATGTTCAGCCCGTGCCGGATCGCCGAGTCCATGTCCATCCCGTTCCAGCCGAAGGCCCCGTCACCGGAAAGTACCACCACCGGCTTGTCGGGTGCCGCCACCTTCGCCCCGATCCCGAAGGGAATGCCAATTCCCATGCAACCGTGGGGACCGGCATTGAGGCTGGTGCCCGGCTCGTAGACGGGAATCGACTGGCGCCCGAAGTTGAGGATCTCGTGGCCGTCGGTGACGAGGATCGTGTCTCGCGAGATCAACTCGCGGAGCTCGCGACACAGCCGCATCGGGTGGATGGGAACCTGCTCGGAGTAGAGCATGGCGCCGTTGCGCTCCTCGTTGCCGCGCTGCTTTTCCGCCAGCTTCTGAACCCAGGCGTGATCCTCCCCGAACTGGACGCGGCCCTTCGCCTCCTCGAGGAGTTGTTGGAGAACGAGCTTGGCGTCGCCCAGCACGCCGACCTCGACGCCACGGTTGTGACCGATCTCGGTCCCGTCCACGTTCACCACTACGAAGCGTGCGTCGACCGCGAAACGCGGCGCGCGCAGGAAGGAGAGCATGGAGTTGGCGCGCGCGCCGATCACCAGTACCACGTCCGCCTCGCGAAAGGCCAGTGAGCGCGCGGCCGGGAAGGCGCGCGGGTCGTCCTCGGGAATGACCCCGCGGCCCTGGGGGGTCGCGTAGTGGGGGATTCCAGTGGTGTCCACGAAGCGCTGTAGCTCGGGAGAAGCACCCGACCACAGCACACCGCTACCGGTCACCACGAGAGGTCGCTGCGCCGAGGCGAGCATTTCGACGGCACGCCGCAGCTGTGCGGGGTCGCCCGCAGGCCGGCTGTCGACCCGGGAATCAGTGGGCCAGTCGAGGCGCTCTTCGTCCACCGACTTCATCAGCACATCGCCGGGAAGATCGAGGTAGACGGGCCCCTTCTTGCCGTCCATCGCCTCGCGGAAGGCCAGGCTCAACATCAGCGGGAGTCGCTCCGCGAGTTCCACGCGGTAGGCGGCCTTCACCACCGGCCGCATCATCGCGAGCTGATCCATCTCCTGGAACGAGTCCATGGTGGCCGTGCGCAACGGGGCCGCGCCGCCGATGGCGACGATGGGCGAGGCGTCCGCCCAGGCGTTACCCAGGCCCGTCACCGCATTGGCGGTCCCCGGACCCGAGGGCGTGATGCAGATGCCGGGGCGGCCGGTCACGCGCGCGTAGGCATGGGCGGCCATGGCCGCCGCCTGCTCATGGCGCACGTAGATGCCCCGCATGCCGAGTTCGAGACAGGCGCCGGCGGTGCCGGAGGTCGGGCCTCCCATCATGAAGAAGATGGTGTCGACCCCCTCGTTCTGGAAGCCGCGCGCAATGATTTCCTCGCCCCGGAGCTTCGCCATGGTGGATCTCCCTGTTCTTTCGACCCATTGGAGCAGGGGCCGCAAGGGAGTGCAAGCCCCCTGTCGCCTATACTCGCGCCTGCTTGCGCGACGGAGATCCCATGCCGAGCCCCGAGTACCAGGCCGTGGTGGCCGCCCTGCCGGTCGGTTGGCCTGACCCCAAGGACTCCATCGAGGTGGTTCGGGAAAAGTTCGCGGAGGTGGGCGGCGGTCCGTTGGAGGCCGACGTACGCGTCGAGAAAACCTCCCTGGGCGGTGTCGCCGCGGCCTGGGTTTCGACACCGGAGAGCGTCAAGGACCGCGTCCTGCTGCACATCCACGGCGGCGCCTTCGTCTCCGGAAGCAGCGAGGACTTCCTCTCGATGGCGGCCCTGCTGGCACGCCTGGCCTGCGCGCGCGTCGCGGTCTTCGACTACCGGGTGGCCCCCGAGCACCGCTTCCCCGCGGCCCTCGACGACTGCCTGGCGGTCTACCGCGGCGCCCTCGAGACGGGTCTGCCCGCAGCGCGCATCGGCCTCTCCGGCGACTCCTGCGGCGGTGGCCTGGCGGTCTCCACGCTGCTGCGGGCGCGGGAGGCGGGCCTCCCCCAGCCCGCGCTCTGCGTGGGCATCGGGGGCTGGTTCGACCTCACGATGCAGAGCGAGGCGGCCCGCCAGCCTCCCGGCCTCGACCCCTTCCTCGACCCCGAGTGGATCCGTTGCCGCGGACGCGACTACGTGGGACCCGAGGGCGACCTCCGCGATCCGCTGGTCTCACCCGTGCACGCCGATCTCCGCGGACTCGCTCCGCTCTTCCTGCAGGTCGGCGGGCTGGAGCTCACCCGTGACGACGCCGCCCGTCTCGCGGAGCGCGCCCGCGCCGCGGGCGGCGAGGCCGACTGCGATCTCTGGCCCGACATGATCCACGCATTCCAGATCCTGCCCGGCAGCATCCCCGAGGGCCTGCAGGCCCGCGAGCGCATGGGCGCCTGGATCCAGCAGCGAATTCCCTGATCGAGGCCCGCTGATGCCGCGTTCCACGTCCAACGACTCCCCGCTTTCCCGACGCCTGCGCACCGCCTGGCAGGGTCGGATCTCGGGCTGCCAACTCGGCAAACCCGTCGAGCTGCTCTCCATCACGAAGGGACACGGCGCGCTGCACCGCTTCCTGGACGAAGCCCGCGCACTGCCGCTGCGCGACTACGTGCCCGCGGTGGAGGGCGACGCCACCGGAGGCATCTGCCCGGGTTCCACGAGGGGCCACATCGTCCGCAGCGAACCCGACGACGACATCAACTACACGGTGCTCGCCCTCCAGCTCCTGGAGGCCCACGGCACCGCACTCACCACCGTGGACGTGGCCCGGGCGTGGCTGCGCGACCTGCCCGTGGGCTGGACGTTCACCGCCGAGCGCGCGGCCTTCAAGGTTCTGCTCGCGGAAGGCCACGAATACTTCGCGTTGGGCGCGGAGCCGGGCTTCGATCTCGCGCTTTGCTCGGAGAACGAGTGGAACGAATGGATCGGCGCCCAGATTCGCGCGGACCTCTACGGCTGGGTGTGCCCGGGCCGTCCTGCACTGGCTGCTGACTTGGCGCGCCGCGACGCATCGCTCTCGCATCGCGCCGAGGGCGTGCACGGCGCCGCCTTCGTGGCGGCCCTGGGTGCGGCGATCCCCGGATCAGGCGCACTGGAGACCGCCGTCGACGCGGCACTCGCGGAGATCCCCCCCGAATCGGAATGCGCGCGAGCCGTGAAACTGGCCGCCGAGGTCGCCGGCCGCGATCGGGGCGACGCCGAAATCCGCGAGCGCTACGCGGAGCTGTCGCCAGTTCACACCGTCAACAACCTGGCGCTGGTGGTCTGGGCACTGCTCTCGCATCCCGACGACTTCGGGGCCGCGGTCGGGGACGCCGTCGCCGCGGGCCTCGACACGGACTGCAACGGCGCCACGGTGGGAAGCCTGTGGGGCCTCCAGGGCAGGCCGGTCCCCGATGCCTGGACGGCCCCGTGGCAGGGCCGCGTCGCCGTGACCCTCGCGGGTGTCGGGGAACTCTCCCTCGACGCGCTGGTGGAGCGAAGCACGGCGGTCGCGGAGCGGATCGCCACCGAGGCGGGCTGAGCGCCTTGTTCTTCGCGCTGGACGTCGCGGTCGCCATCGCGCTGCCCTTCAGCCTGTTCGCGCTGCACCGAAGAAGGTCCCTGCCGCGCTGTGTGTGGCCCCTCTACTGGTTGGGGGTTGCGATCGGGCTCAGCTGGGAACTCGGGTACCACTTCACGGGTCCCCTCTACTCCGACACTCCCAGCTACCTCCAGGCCACCCCCTACCCCTTCCACCCGCTCGCCCAGCCCTTCATGCACGCGCTCTGGGACGGCGGGCTCTTCGTCGCCGGACTCGCACCGCTGTGGTGGCTGTGCGCGCCCCCGCGGCTCCAGGGTTTCTCGTGGCGAGAGCTGGCCATCCTGGTCACCTGGGGCCAGCTGCAGGAACTCTGCGTAGAACTCGTCGCGCAGGCGACGGGCGCCTGGAGCTTCACGCCCAGCTGGTGGAATCCCGTCCTCTTCGAGTTCGGCGAGGGCGCGATCACGCTGGCCCCGCAGCTGATCTGGCTCGTCGCCCCCTGCGTGTTCTACGCAGGGGCCCTGGCGCTGAACCGCCGGCTGGGGCCCGACCCCGCTTGAGACCGGGAAGCGTCGCCTAGCGCGCGTCTTATCCGACGATGCGCCCCGTCTCTTCGTTCAGGTAGATGGATTTTCGGGGTTCGGCGAAGACCTTCGCGACCAGGGGTTCGAAGTGCTCGAGGGGCAGCGTGTCGTAGGCGGGATCGAAACTGTTCTGGTCGTACTTCTCGCAGAACTCCGCGCAGTCCTTCCAGTGCGGGTGATCGCGAAATCGATCGCGCATGTCTCGCTCCAGGCCCAGGTGGTGGAAGAAGTAATAGCCCTGGAAGATGCCGTGGTGCTCGACGATCCAGTGGTTCTTCTCACTCACGAAGGGCTCGAGGACCGTCGCGGCGAGCTGCGCGTGATTCGTGCAAGCCAGGGTGTCGCCAATGTCGTGGAGCAGCGCGCAGGCCACGTACTCGTCGTCCCGGCCGTCGCGCTGGGCGCGCGTGGCGCTCTGCAGGCTGTGGGTCAGGCGGTCCACCGCGTAGCCGCCGGTGTCGCCCGACAGGATCTCCAGGTGCGTGAGGATGCGCCCGGGAAGTTCGCTCAAGTAGGCGAGCGAGTGCCGGCCGATCTTCTGGTAGTCCTCGCGGCTGGCCTGCCGCATGGCGGTGAAGGTCGTCTGCTCCAGTTCTTCGCTGCCTGCCATCTCGTCTCCTCTCCTACCCCGCTAACCCGCGACGTCCAGACCGCTGCGAGGCACAGGAACGCACGAGCGTTCGCCTTCCATTCTAACACCCGGCCCCGCTCGAGCGGGAACCCGGGAGCCGACGCGGGAGCCCACTTCGACTACGCTACCGGCTGCCCCGCAAATCCCCCAAGGAGAACCCCCGTGAAGTTCTACGATTCGATTGGCCCCAACCCCAAGCTGGTGCGGATGTTCGCCGCCGAGAAGGGCCTCGCCTTCGACGAGACGATCAGCGTGGACCTGATGGAGGGCGAGAACCGCAAAGAGCCCTACCTCAGCAAGAACCCCGGCGGGCAGGTGCCCTGCCTCGAACTCGACGACGGCAGCTTCCTCGCGGAGACCATCGCGATCTGCGAGTACCTCGAGGAGCGGCAGCCGGATCCGGCGCTCGTCGGCAGCAACGCCGAAGAGCGCGCGGAAACACGCATGTGGGTGCGCCGCGTGGAGTGGAAGATCATCCAGCCCATGGCCGATGGCTTCCGCTTCGCGGAGGGACAGCCGCTCTTCAAGGACCGCATCCGGGTGATCCCCGAGGCCGCCGACGGCCTCAAGGCCACCGCCCAGGATGGCCTCGCCTGGCTCGACGGCCAGGTGGCGGGGCGCGAGACCATCGTTCCGGGCCGCTTCAGCCTGGCGGACGTGGCCCTCTACTCCTTCCTCGAGTTCGGCAGCAGCGTGGGCCAGCCCCTCGATCCCGCACACGCCGCGGTCGGCGCCTGGTTCGAGGCGGTGGGCAAACGCGACAGCGCGAGCGCCTGAGCCGTGCATTCGCGTGGCGCGTGGGAAGAGGGACCCACGCGCCCCGCTTCTCGCCACTCTCGCAGCCCGAGGCTGGGAGAGGTGCGCACGAATGGCGCGCGCACGGCGTTCGCGTTGGCGCTGCTGCTCGGGCTGGGGACCGCAGCGATCGCGAGTGATGCCCAGGCTTCCGGGGCCACGCCCACCTCGACCATCGACCTGCTCGTCGTCTACCCGCGCCCGGCGTCGGAGCAGCTTGCCGGCCTGATCTTGTGGAACCGGAGCTGGGGGGAGACCGAGATGGGCCCCTTCCTCGACGCCAACTTCGGTCGGGTGACGCAGATCTACCAGCAAAGCGGCGTCCCGGTGGAGTTCCGCGTCGCGCACTCCGAATCCATCGATCTCTCCTCCCTGGGTCCGAACTGGAAGGCGACGCTCAGCTTCGCACTGATGAACTCCGAGTCCCCCACCGCCAGCCAGGTCCCCTACCTCGACGCCATCGAAAGCCTCCGCGACCTCCACGCGGCGGACATCGTGATCTATTGGCGCCAGCCCAGCGACAATGGCCCGACGTCGAACGGAGCGGGCAGCGTCGGCGGCGGCGAGGACGAGGCCTACGTGCATCTCACCTACAGCGGCATCAACCCACCGGTCGCCGCCCACGAAACCGGCCACCTGCTGGGCGGACAACATCAAGAAGGGGTGCAGGGCTCCGCGACCTTCTCGATCGACGGCGACACCGCCACGCTCCGCGAGTACCGCAGCGTGATGACCGCAACCTCGACACTCGGACTCGACGCCTTCCGCTACCTCTGGCGCTTCTCCCAGGCGGGCACCAGCATCACGGGCAGCAACGACTGCAGCGAGTTCTCCGGAGCGCTTTCGATCTGCGAGTTCCCGTCGAGCGCGCCGCTTGGCGACGCCGACCACGACGCGGCGACGACCCTGGCCGCAATGGCTCCAGTGGTCGCTGCCTTCCGCACGGCAGCGCCGGCGGTCCAGGTACCCGCTGCATCGCCGCTCGGCGTGGCATTGCTCGCCCTGCTGTTCGCGCTTGCCGGGCTGCGCGCTCTGGCCGCGAGGCGAGCCCGCGCGTGATGCGCGCGCGCACCCGGCTCACAGAGAGGCCTCGGAACGCGCGGGGCGCTCAGTAACCCTCGTCGACATCCACGGGATCGATCAGGGGACGCCCTTCCTGCCAACGGCCCAGATTCTCGATGAAGGGATCCACCAGGCCGTCCATTGCGCCCGGCATGCTCCAAGAGACGTGCGGGGACAAGCGCACCCCGGGATGATCGTAGAGCCAGTGGCCCTCCGGCAACGGCTCGGGGGTCACGGTGTCGAGCGAAGCGAGCGCCAGTTGCCCGCTGTCCAGGGCCTCGCGCAGGGCGTCCTGGTCCACCAATTCGCCGCGCGCGATGTTGACCAGGTGGGCGCCCGGTGGCAGCAGCGCGAAGGCCTCCCGGCCGACCAGGTGAGTGGTCCGCGGGGTCGCGGGTGCCGCCACCACCAGGTGGTGGGCGTCGGCAAGGAGTTCCTCGAGGGAGGTGGCCAGGACGACGTCCGGCAGCGGGCTGGGCTCGGGCCTGCGGCGCATGGCGCGCACCTGCATGCCGAAGGCCAGCGCCCGCTCGGCGACGGCACGGCCGATCCCCCCCAGCCCCACCAGTGCCAGCGTCCTTCCCTGCAGGCCGCCGAGCGTTGCGAAGTTCCAGCGCTCGGGCGGCTCCGAGATCCAGCTCTCCGGAAGCCGCTTCTCGAAGGCGAGCATCACCGCGAGCACCCACTCCGCGATGGGAACCGCGCTGGCCCCCCGCGAGCAGGTGAAGGGCCGCCCTCCCAGCGCATCGAAGGGGAAACGGTTCACCCCGGTCCCGTAGGCGTGCACCCACTCCACCCCGCAGTCGAGCACCTCCTTGATGTTGGGGGACGCCCAGGTCTGGGTGAGCAGCACTTCGCCCCGTAGGCCCTCGGGCAAGGGCCCCTTCCCGGGCACTTCCAGGATCTCGATCTCTGGGAAGGCCTCGCGCACGCGCCCCAGCAGGGCGAGCGGCAGGTGGGAGAGAATGCGGAGGGGCTTAGGGGACAAGCGGGGACTCCGGGGTGCCTTGTGGGATGCTACCCGCTTCGGCGATGCTGGGCAGATGCAGTTGTTGATCGGCGACATCCTGCGGCGCAACGCAGCAGCGGTTCCGAGGGCCGCGGCGGCCTCCATGGGTGCACGCACGCTCTCCCACGCCGAACTGGACGGGGAGAGCAATCGCATGGCCCGGGCGCTGGCCGCCCAGGGCATCGGCCACGGCGACCGGGTGCTCACCTGGGCGGACTCCTCCCTCGAGATGCTCGTGCTCTTCACCGCCAGCTCCAAGCTGGGCGCCGTCTTCGCGCCACTGAATGCGCGCCAAGGGGCCCAGGAGGCGCTGCCCGTGGCGCGACTGGCGCGCGCCTCCCTGCTGGTGGCCGACGCCAGCCGCGCGGAGGCCGCCGCGGAGCTAGCGCGGGACGCGGAGATCCCGGCCAGCGCCCAGCTCGCTGCAGCCGGGCCGGGCATCGACCTGGTCGCGGCCGCGGAAGCCGAGAGTGCGAGCGACCTGAGGGCGCCCGCGCTGCGCGAGGACGACCCGCACACCATTTTTTTCACCAGCGGCAGCACCGGGCTCCCCAAGGGCGTCGTGCTCAGCCACCGCGCGAACTGGCTGCGGGGCTTCCAGGGGGTCTTCCGCGACGTCCCGGAGCGCAGCGTCTGCATGTTCCCGCTCTTCCACATGGGGGGGCTGACGCTGTCGATGGCAGCCTGGCAGACGGGCGGAGAGATCATCATCTGCCCCGACGCCGATGCCGAGACGCTGCTCGCGGCCGCCGAGCGCCGACGCGCCAACCGCCTCTACTGCATTCCCGCGGTGTGGTCGCGCATCCTGGCCGCCGACGTGGAGCGCTTCGATCTCACGGAGCTCCGCGAACTCGACACAGGCACCTCGGCGGTCCCCGTGGAGCTGGTGGCGGCCCTCAAGGAGCGCTTCCCGGGCAGCGTGACGCGCATCTACTACGGGAGCACTGAGGTGGGCTCCGGCGCCTCCCTGGGCGACGCGGACGTGCTCCGCAAACCCGGCAGCGTCGGCGTACCGCCACCGGGCGTGTCGCTGCGCTTGGGAGAGGACGGCGAGATCCAGCTCCAGAGCCCCTTCCTCATGAGCGCCTATTTCGACAACCCCGAGGCCACCCAAGCGGCACTGCCCGACGGCTGGTTCCGCACGGGCGACCTGGGGGCACTCGACGAGGAGGGCTACCTCTCCATCGTCGGCCGCAAGAAGGAGATCATCCGCACCGGCGGCGAGAGCGTGGCGCCCGTCGAGGTGGAGACGGCCCTCGCCGGGCACCCGGAAGTCAGCGAGGTGGCGGTAGTGGGGCTGCCGGACCCGCAATGGGGCGAAGTGGTGTGTGCCGTGGTGGTGCCCACACCCGGCCACGAGCCCAGCCTCGAATCCCTGCAGGCGCACTGCGAGCCGCTGCTAGCGGGCTACAAGAAGCCACGGCGGCTGGTGGTGCGTCCCGCGCTGCCGCGCACGGCGGCCACGGCGCAGGTGCAGCGCACCCTTCTCGTCGCGCAGATCCTGGACGAGTGAGCGCCCATCGCAGGATCGTCGGCAAGAACACGGGGAGCCCTGGCTTGCCGGGCGAGCCACCTGGGGAATATGATTCACCGATGAAGACTTCGGACCGCGTCCCGGCTGCCCGAACTCCCGCGGGGTGCCCACGAAACACGCCGCGCGGACCCGGCACCACGGCCGGACGAGACGTCTTCCGGAGAGGAGGCGCCGAGTGGAGCATGAGCTGATGCTCACCGGCATCGGGGGGCAGAGCGTGCAACTCGCCGCCCAGATCCTGGCGCGGGCCTGCGTGCTCGATGACCGTCAGGTCACCTACTTGGGGACCTACGGGGGCACCATGCGGGGCGGGAACACCGATGCCACGCTGATCGTCTCCGACCGTCCCGTCAGCGCCCCCCCCATGGTCTCGGAGCTGGCAGGGGCCCTGGCCATGCACCACCAATTCTTCGAGCCCCTTCGCGAGAAGCTGCGCGATGACGCGGTAGTGGTCATCAACGAATCCCTCTTCGAGGGCGAGGCGGCCCCGGGCGGGCAACGCGTCTTCGCGATTCCCGCCACCCAGGTGGCCACGGAGCTGGGCAGTGCCCTGGCGGCCAGCATGGTCCTGGTCGCCGCCTACGCGTGCATCACGGAACTCGCCCGCCTGGACTCCCTGGTCGCGGGCATGCGCGAAGCCATCCCCAGCTACCGCCGCCAGCACCTCGAGAGCAACGAGAAGGCGCTCCGCATGGGCTTCGAGAACGCACCGGCAGGCGCTGCCAGCGTCTGGTCCGCGGGAGGCGCTCGATGACGGGGATCGAGACCCGGGGCACAGTGCGCATCGACATCGAGCGCTGCAAGGGCTGCGAGCTCTGCATCCCCGCCTGCCCCCCCAACGTGCTGCGCATGTCGAGCACGCGCAACGAGATCGGCGTCCTCTTCCCCGAGCTCCTGCCGGGCTGCACGGGCTGCTCGGCGTGTGCGCTGGTCTGCCCGGACTTCTGCTTCGACGTCTACCGCTACGAGACCCCGCTCCACCACGAGGCCACGGCGTGACGCGATCGCTCTTGATGGGCTCGGAGGCCCTCGCCGAGGCCTCGGTGTTGGCGGGTTGCCGTTTCTTCGCCGGCTACCCGATGACGCCCTTCACCGAACTGCTGGAGAACTTCGCGGTGAAGCTGCCCGGCGCAGGCGGCGTCTGTATCAATGCGGAGAGCGAGATCGAGGCGGTAGGGATGGCCTGGGGGGCCAGTTCCACGGGCGCCCGGGCCGCCACCGGCTCCACGGGCCAGGGCCTGGCGCTGATGCAGGAGGCGCTCTCGGAGATCACGCGCGCCGAGTTGCCGCTGGTCGTCTTCAACATGGCGCGCGGCCAGGGCGACTACTACCAGGCCACTCGCGGGGGCGGCCACGGCGACTACCGGCACGTGGTGCTGGCGCCCGCGGATCTCCCCGAGGCCACCGACCTCATCCAACTGGCCTTCGACCTGGCGGACCGCTGGCGGAACCCAGTGCTCCTCTACGGCGACTACCTGCTCGCCCACACCCACGAGGCCGTGGACATCCAGCCGCTGGACTTCGAGCCGCTGCCCGGCAAGGACTGGGCGCTGGACGGTTCCCTGGGCGGCAGCGGTCGCTCCCGCAGCGTGAACCCCCTGGGCATGGAGAAGGGCAGCAAGCGCATCGATCCCGAGGGACTCTGGAAGCGCCTGCAGGCCAAGCACGAGGAAATCGAGCGACGCGAGGTCCGCAGCCAGTCGGAGTTCACCGAGGACGCCGACGTGGTAGTGGTGGCCTTCGGGAGCGTGGCGCGCACGGTGCGCCACGTGGTCGCGAAGCTTCGCGAAGAGGGGCGGCGCGTGGGCTACGTGCGCCCCATCACGCTCTGGCCCTTCCCGCTGGCAGCGGTCGCCGAGGCCGCCCAGGGCGCCCGGCAAGTCGCCGTCCTCGAGCAGAACGCCGGACAGATGATCGACGACGTGCGCATCGCGGTGGCGGGCAGTGCCCCGGTGCGGGCCATCGGCGGCATCTCCACCGACCCCTCCAGTTTCGGGATCGGCAGCCTCCTCGAGCCCGCGAACGTAAGGGAGCGCATCCTCTGCGCCCTGGAAGACAGGGAGATCCCCCGATGAGCGAACCGCGCGTACTCTCCACGGACGCCGCCCCCGACGAAGCCGCCCGGGTGATCGAACCGGCCCGCCCCAAGCTGCTGCGGGGCGAGGATCACGATCTATGCCCGGGCTGCGGGGAGCCCCTGGCGGTACGGGTTCTGCTCGAAGCCATCGAGGCCCTGGCGTGCGAGCAGCGCAGCATCGCGGTGATGGGGATCGGCTGTTACACGGCACTCTCTACGCTCATCGACGTAGACAGCGTGCAAGCCCTGCACGGACGCGCACCCTCCCTCGCCACGGGCGTGAAGCGCATGCGACCCGACAGCCTGGTCTTCACCCTGCAGGGCGATGGCGACATGGCGAGCGAGGGTCTCCAGGAGGTGATCCACACCGCGGCGCGGGGAGAGTCCGTGACCTGCGTGATGCTCAACAACGGGGTCTTCGGCGAGACGGGCGGTCACATGACGGCCACCACGGTGCTCGGGCAGCGCACCAAGAACACGCTGGAGGGACGTGACGCCTCCTACCACGGCCACCCGATCGGCATGGCGGAGATGCTGGCTCCCCTGGGCGGCAGCGCCTACGTGGCGCGCGCTGCCGTCTACGACGCCCGCTCGGTGACCGCGGCGCGGCGCATGCTGCAGCGCGCTTTCGAGAGCCAGTTGGCGGGCGAGGGTTTCTCGTTCGTGGAGATCCTCACCATGTGCCCGACGGGCTGGTTCATTCCCACCGCGGAGGGCCCGGGCTACCTGGACGAGGTGCTGGGCTCTGTGCACGGCGTCGGGGAGTTGAAGGTGCGCGGCGAACTCCACGAGCACCCCACGGAGCCCGAGAACTAGAAGGTCTCCTTGTAGGGCCGGAGATCCAGCTCGAGGGTCCAGGCGCTGCGCGGCTGGGCGTGCAACATCCAGTACGCCTCCGCCAGGGCGTCGAGTCCCAGCGCGCCATCCTCGCCCAACTGCTCGATGATCTGGGGAAAGCCCTCACGCACCCGGTCGCCGTCGATCACGCCGTCGATCACCACGTGGGCCACGTGCAGGCCCTGGGGACCGAACTCCCGCGCCAGGCCGTGGGCGAGGGCACGCAGTCCGTGCTTCGCAGAAGCGAAGGCGGTGAAGGGCGGGCGCGCCTTCAAGGATGCAGTGGCCCCGGTGAAGATCAACGTGCCTCCCGCTTCGAGCATGCGCCGGGCGGCCTCGCGTCCGGTCAGGAAGCCCCCGAAGCAGCACACGCGCCAGATCTCCTCGAAGACGGCGTCGTCGATCTCGAGCAGCGGGTGGAAGGGGGTGCTTGCTGCGTTGTAGACCACGAGTTCGGGGGGGCCGCCCGCCGCTTCCGCCGCGTCGAAAGCAGCGGCCACCGCCGCCGCGACCGTGGCATCCGCTACCACCGCCGTGGCCTCGCCTCCCGCATCGCGAATCTCCGACGCCACCTTCTCGAGCTTGTCCGCGCTGCGACCCGACACCACGACGTGTAGACCGGCGCGCGCGAAGCGCCGGCACAAAGCCGCGCCGAGTCCACCGCTGGCCCCAACACCCACCACCAGCGCGCTTCCCATGCGGCTCCCTCCACACGCCTCCACCACCGATGGTGGGGGGCAGAAGATCCGCCAGTGGAAGAGCAAGCGCCAGCCCGCGCGCGCCGTTCGCGGCTGGCAGCCGCGGACGCTCGATCAGATGTCGACGGCTTGGAAGGTCAGCGACACGCGCACCGTCTTGAAGCTCACCACGTCCGCCAGGCCCGCCGCCTCGTAGCCCACCGTTTCGGGAAGCTGCTCGACGATCACGACGCCGCGCACCGTTGCATCGCCCGCCAGGTGCTTGCGGACCCAACCGATGCGCTGGAGTATGCCGGAGACCGACCCGGCGATTTCCTGGGCGTCGGGGATCATCACCACCACCAGCTGGCCCTGGGAGTCCTGGGCGAGAATGTCGATCTCGCCCAGCGGCGTCTCGAAAGCTACGCCCACCGCCTTCTTCTTGGCGTCCTGGTAGATCTGCAGGCCTGCTTCGAGAAGGTCCGGCTGCTCGGAGACCAGGGCGCGGATCTGCCGGGCGGCAAGGTTCACCGCCGCCGGCCCCGCATCCCTCGACAGTGCCAGCAGGGGCTCGCGCTTGCGTCGCACCGTGGGGGGTGAGACCTCGGCCTCCAGCACCGGGTCCACGACTTCGCGCTCGTCCAATACGGTCTCGCTCGCCACGGGATCCTCCATGGGGCGGGCGGGCGGGAGCGACGCTCCCGGGCCACTCGCGGTCACGGCATCGACATCGGCAGCGTGCTCGGACGCGCGTCGACCGCAGGAGGGGCAGGCCGCCTCTCCCTCATCGAAACGAGTATTGCACGCATGGCACACCAACATGGCCCCTGCATCGGTACACCGTCGCCCGCCCTGTACCCGAAATCCCGAGCGGGGCCGGGCTGCGCGCCCTGCTGCGTCGCGGGCGAGCCCCAAGCGGGGCAGACTCCCGGGCGCCCACCATGAGCGATACCGGATTCCAGAATCACCGCCGCCCCGAAGCCCGCGCTGCTGCTCGCTCGCTGCACGTGGGCCTCACCCCCTGGGAGATGTCCGCCGAAATGGACGCCCAGAAGCTCGCCGCGCAGGTGGAGCGCGCCGAAGCCCTGGGCTTCGACTCCTTCTGGCTCCCCGAGCACCACTTCGGCGGTGCCGGCTCGTTGCCGGCCCCGTTGCTGTTGCTGGCCGGCGCCGCCACGCGCACGCAGCGGATCGCGCTCGCCACGACCTCGCTCCTACTCCCGGTGCGACACCCGCTGCACGTTGCCGCGGAGGTCGCGGTGCTCGACCAACTCTCCGGCGGACGCCTGATCCTCGGCCTCGGGAGGGGCTTCGCGGCCAGCCTCTTCCAGGCCTTCGAGGTGCCTGCCCGCGAGAAGCGCGACCGTTTCGAGGATTCGCTGCGGCGCATGCGCGAGGCCTGGTCGGGCCAACCGGTCTGCGACTTCGAGGGCGAGCCGGTAATCCTCTCCCCGCTCCCCCTGCAACGCCCGCACCCGCCACTGTGGGTCGCGGCCTTCGGCCCCAAGGCCCTGGCCCAGGCCGGCCGCCTGGGCCTCCCCTACCTCGCATCCCCGATCGAGACACTCTCGCGCCTCGAGCACAACTACGCCGCGCACCGGCAGGAGAGCGAGGCCGCGGGCGTCGCGACGCCACCCGAGGTGCCGGTGATGCGCAGCGTCTTCGCGCACCCCGACGTCGGGCTCTGCGCCCGCGTCCACGAGGCCCTCACCCGGCAGGCCGCCTCGCTGGCGCGTTCGCGTTCGGCGGCGATCCGGCACGAGGGGGAACGGGAGGTCGCGGACTTCGCGTTGGTGGGCGAGCCTGCGGCGGTGGTGGACGCCGTCGCCCTTTACCGGGAACGCATCGGCCTCACCCACCTGGTGGCCCGGGTGGGCGTGCCGGGCCTCGAAATCAGCGCCATCGAGGCCTCCCTCGACGAGCTGGCGTTATTGCGCGAAGCCCTCTAGCGCCCGGGCCTCCCCGCAACACCCGCACCCTCAGCCCGCTACGGACTCCTCGCCGGACGCTGCGGGCGCGGCGCCGAACTCCTGGCTGTCCGCGAGCACCCGGTACCACTCCCAGCGCAGGCCGTCGGGCTCCTGGGCCCACACCTTGTTCTGTTGCGCGTAGCAGCAGGTGGTCTCGTCCTCCACCAGGTGCTCGAGGCCTGCGGCCTTGAGGCGCTCCGTAGCCTCACCGACGTCCGCGTCGTCGAAGACCTCGACGCCCAGGTGGTTGAGGCGCTCCGCGGCGTCGGGAACCTCGAAGAGCACCAGCTTGAGGGGCGGATCCTGGATCGAGAAGTTCGCGTAGCCGGGCTCCCGCTTGGCGGGCTCCACGCCGAACATCTGGGCGTAGAAGCGCACGGCCCGTTCGAGATCGCTCACGTTCAGGGCCAATTGAAGGCGCCGGCTGGAACTCTGCATGCCCACCTCGCTGCCAAGGATCGGGAAAGATTCGAGACCTCGAGGCTAGACATCGTATCGATATCTGTCAATATATTGCCGTGAATGGCCGAACGCGTCCCGACGATTTCGCGCCGCTGCGCCCCGTGCCCGCTCTGCCCGTCCGCGATGCAGAGCGCCTGCAGCGCGTCTTCAAGGCCCTCGCCCACCCCGCGCGCTTGGAGATCCTGCGCCTGCTGGCCCGGCAGCCCTCCGCGACCTGCGCGTGCGACATCGTCGAACACTTCGACCTCTCGCAGCCCACCATCTCCCACCACCTGCGCGTGCTGCGCGAAGCGGGCCTGGTCACCAGTCGCCGGCGTGGCTTGTGGTCCTTCTACCGGGCCGAGCGAAGCGCGCTCCAGGTCTTGAGCGAGTTCCCCGCGTGGTGCTCAGCTTCCTGAAGGTCTTCCGGCAGCGCGCGGAGCCACTCGCCCGTGCCTGAGCGCATCCCCATCGCGATCGTGTCCGGTTTCCTGGGCTCCGGGAAGACGACCCTCGTTCAGCACCTGCTCGCGGACGCCCGTGCCGCGGGGCTGCGGCTCGCAGTGGTGAGCAACGAGCTCGGAGAACTCGGGATCGACCGCGCGCTGCTGGCGCGCGGCGACGAGGACTACATCGAGCTGGCGGGCGGATGCGTGTGCTGCCGGCTCTCCGACGAGCTGCAGCAAAGCTTGGAGATGCTGTGGCGCCGGGTGCAGCCGGACCGAATCGTGGTGGAGACCTCCGGGGCCGCCCTGCCCTTCGACGTCCAGCTGCAGCTGTGGCGCGATCCGGTCCGNAGCTTCGTGAGCGACGACGTCACGGTGGTGGTGGTAAACGCCGAGCAGCTCGCTGCGGGCCGCGACCTCGACGGGACCTTCGCGCAACAGGTCTCCTCCGCAGACCTGCTGCTCCTCAACCAGGTCGACCGCGTGGCGAGCGATGACATCCCGGCGCTCGAGAGTCGACTGCGCGCCCTCGAGCCAGAGGCCCCCATCCTGCGAAGCGAACACGCCGCCGTCGAGCCGGCACTGCTCTTTCCCCCGGACCCGGAGGGCCTGCGGGCGCACAGACGGCACGCGCAGCACTCCCACCCTCCCCACGTTCACGAGGACTTCGCGACCGAGGTGATCGAGGTGGCCGCCGGCAGCCGCGAAGCCGATGTCGCCGAACGCATCCGGGAGCTGGCGGCGCTGCGTGCCAAGGGTTTCTTCGTCGGCGATGCAGGGCCGCGACTCCTCCAGGCAGTGGGGCCCCGCGTGGAGTTCCAACCCGTGCAGGACCCGCCCATCGAGTTGCTCGGAAAACTCGTGGTGATCCGCCGGCGCTGAAGGGGCAACGGGGCGTTCCGGTATGCTGGGCGCGATGCCGTGGCCCGCCTCCGCACAGCTCCTGGCTGCAGGACTGACGCTGCTGGGCGCCAGCGCGCTGGCTGGGACCGAGGAGATGACCCTGCGCTTCCTGCGCAACGGCGAGCTGCTGCGAGGCCTGGAGATCGAGCGCCTGCGCGGCAATTGCGCGGAGCGCACCGTCGAGGTCGAGGACCCCTACCACCTGCGGCGCAAGCGCTACCGGGCCTGTCCGCTCGCGGAGGTGATGCGGGCGGGTTTCGGCGAGCGCTGGGCCGAGGACCCGGAGCGCAATTTCTTCTTGCGCGCCCGGGACGGCTACACGCGCCCGGCCGCGGCAGCGCGCCTCGCCGAGGCCGGTGCCTGGCTGGCCTTCGCGGATCTCTCGAACCCGCAGGGCGAGGGCTGGGAGCCCATCGACCGGCGCCGGGTCGACCCCGCGCCCTTCTACCTGGTGTGGAGCGGCCCCGGGCAGGACGATCCCCACCGCTACCCCTGGCCCTACCAATTGGTGGAGATCGAAGCGGCGCCCTTCGAGCGCGAGTACGCGCACACGCTGCCCCGCGGCCTCCCGGTCGGCGACCCCGCCTGGCGGGGCTTTGCGATCTTTCGCGGGGAATGCGTGGCCTGCCACGCGATCAACGGAGAAGGCGGACGGGTGGGACCGGAACTCAACGTTCCTCGCAGCATCGTCGAGTACCGACCCGCGGAACAGATCAAGGCCTACGTGCGCGACCCGGGAAGCTTCCGACACACCAGCATGCCCCCCCATCCTCACCTCTCCAACAGCGACCTCGACGGCCTGCTCGCCTACTTCCGGGCCATGAGCCGGCGCAAGCACGACCCCGAGAAGCCGGATGGAGACTGAGCGCCAGGCCGCCGTGGCACGCGCGAAGCTGGCGCGCCGGCTCGACGCGTTGCCCGGCGAGGCGTGCCGGGCGCTGACGGCGCCTCTCCCCCCGCCCCCCTTCGACCCACTGGAGGTCCGACGCATCTGGGTAACGGGGCTCGGGAGTTCCGCGGCCCAGGCACGCCTGCTCGCCCACTGCCTGTGCGAGTACGCGGAGCTCGATGCGCGCTTCCTTCCCAGCGGCGCGCTGCACGCGGGCCCGCCCGACCAGGCGTCGCGCGACGCGCTGCTGGTCTTCTCCCAGGGCCTCTCACCCAATGCGCGCTTCGCGCTGCAGAGCCCCGCCCGTTGGCGGGCGCTGGGGCTGGCCACGGCGGTGAGCGCGACGCATCGCGATCCGGAACGCCTCGCGATGCGCGAACGGGTAGAGGCCGCGGGGGGCTGGCTCGTGACCTTCCCCGGCGAGGACGAGTACGACGGCCTGATGCGCGTGACCGGTCCGCTGACCGGGGGGGTCGCCGCCCTGCGCATGGCCGCAGCGCTGACCCGGGCCACCGGGCGCGACGCGGCAGCCCTGGCGATTGGCGCCGAAATGCTGGAAGCCGCCCTGCGCCGCGCCCCGGATGTCGCGGCAGGCGCGCGCGCGGGTCTTCCCGACGCGGCGCTGGATGCGCCCGTCGCCCTGTTGGCCAGCGGCGGATACGCGGAGTTGCTGGGAAACCTCCAGCTCAAGTTCCTGGAGGGGCTGCTGCGACCGCTGCCACCGGCCTGGGACGTACTCGACTTCGCGCACGGGCCCTTCCAGCAAGCCTTCGCGCGACGCGCCACTTTTCTCGCACTGCATCGCCCCGATGCAGCGGGAGAAGCGGACCTGTTCGCGCGGCTGGACACGCTCCTCGACCCGCAGCGCCACTGCCTCGTCGAACTGCCGGCCACGCTGCCGGGGCCCTGGGCGTTGCTCGAGCACGACGCCCAGCTGAGCGCCTGGGTGGTGAGCGGCATGCAGCGCGACGCCATCCACCCCGACGACTGGCCGGGCCGCGGGCGCGACGCCGCGCTCTACGAGTTGCGCCCCGAGACCGGCCACGAGTCCCCCCCCGCCTCCCGGGAGCCCGAAACCCGGCGAGCCGGAGGTGCCACGCGGCGGCTCGCGACGGCGACCTGGCCCGAAGTCGAGGCGCGGCTGGCCGACGAGCGGCTGGGAGCCCTGCTGCCGCTGGGCGCCACCGAGCAACACGGCCCCCACCTGCCCTTCGCGACGGACACCTGGATCGCCGAGGCCCTCGCAGAGCGCTTGTGCACGCGACTCGACGACGCCGTCTCACTTCCCGCCCTACCCGTGGGCTGTTCGTCCGAGCACCGGGGCTTTCCCGGAACGCTCTCACTCTCGCCCGCCACCCTGGCCGCGCTGCTCGACGATCTGATCGCGGGCCTTGCGAGCGACGGTTTCGCGCGGGTCTTCTTGTTTTCCGCGCACGGCGGCAACTGCCCACCACTCGCCCAGGCACTGCCGGAGCTGCGGGATGCCCACCCCGGCCTGCGGCTCGACGCCTTCACGGATCTGGCGGCACTGGCACGACTCCAACAGTCCTCGGCCGCTGCCTTCGGGATCTCCGCGGAGGCCGCCGGTCATCACGCGGGCGAGTTCGAGACCTCCATCCTGCGCGCCCTGCGCCCGGCGCTGGTGCGCGGGGAGTCGCTGGAGGTCGGGCGCCTGCACGCGGATCCCGACGCCCAGCATCTCTTCTACCCGGACCTGCGCGCCGAGGCACCGAAGGGAACCGTGGGCGACCCGCGCGGCGCTTCGGCGCTGCGTGCGGAGCGCTACCTGAACGACTGGGTGGATCTCCTGGAGCGCGCCTACCGCTCCGCGGGGGAGCGCTGAGCGGGCTCCGCGGCCCCCTGCCAATCGAAGCGCAGGTACGCGAAGGGGACGAAGAACGCGTAGTAGAGCTGGTTGGGGAGGATCCGCAGCAGCCAGCCCGCCTCCACGCCCAGCAGGATCAGCACGTCTGCACTCGCCCACAGCGCGTAGTAGAGCGCCGCGTAGGCGAGCACCTCGGCGACGTAGCGGTCGCTGCTTCGAAGGCGGGCCCGCAACCACAGCGCCAACGCCACGAAGAGCAACTCGTGGCAGAGCCAGAGAACTTGCGGGGAGAGCGCTCCGAGCAGCGCTTCGAGGCTCGACTGCAGCAAAAGGGCAGCCACGGGCACTGCGGCGGTGAGTGCCGCCGCACGCCACGCACTGCGCACCAGGCCCGCAGCGGGCACCCCGAGGAAGAGGGCCAGCAGCAGCACGCGGAAATCCCCGAGCAGTACGAAGAGCAGGGAAGCGCCGGTGGCCACGGAGGCGGGTGCGTTCGCGACGATTGGGCCGGTCACGAAGGGGTCGAGCCACGTCTCCAGCGCGAAGACCAACGCCCAGATGTGCACGAAACGAGCCCGCGGGTTTCGGGCACTGCGTCCCGGTCCTGCGACGAGGGCCCACAGCAGGAAGATCGCGGGCACCACCTGCAGCGCGTAGAGGGACATCCACTCGCTGCGATACAAGGCCTGCCAGCCGTCCTCCACCCCGCGATTCTCCCCGTTACGACCTGCGGCCGCCCCGCCCTCTTTCGGGCCCCGCTTCGCAGGGAGTAGCATGCAACATCCATGAAGCGGCGCACACGCCACCTCCGACCCGAGTTGCCGTTGGCCCTGCTCTTGGTCTGGGTCGCCTGCACGGCCCCACCGCCGCACCGCCTGCTGGTGTCGGCCAGCGCCTACAACTCGCTTCCCGAACAGACCCAGGGCGACCCCAACGTGGCGGCCTGGGGGGACGTCCTCGTCCCGGGCACCCGCGCCATCGCGGTCTCCCGGGACCTGCTGGAACTGGGCCTGGTCCGCGGCGTGCGCGTTCGTATCGAGGGGCTTCCCGGCGAGTACGTGGTGCTCGACAAGATGGCCAAGCGCTGGACGCGCAAGATCGACATCTACATGGGCGTGGACCGGAAGGCAGCGCTGACCTGGGGGGTGCGCGAAGTAGCCATCCGCTGGACGCCGCCTTGACGCGCGAGCGCAGGCTCCACGAGTTCCTTCCCGCAGCGCAGGACACTGCCGAGGAGTTCATCCTCGAAGCCTTCCTCGACTGGGTGACGGGAACCGGGCTCGAGCCCTACCCCGAGCAGGAGACCGCCATCCTCGAACTGCTCGCGGGCCACCACGTCGTGCTGTCTACGCCCACGGGCTCGGGGAAATCGCTGGTGGCGCTGGCGCTGCACTTCCAGGGCCTCTGCGAGGGGCGCCGTTCCTTCTACACCGCGCCCGTAAAGGCCCTCGTGAGCGAGAAGTTCTTCCAGCTCTGCGAGCAGCTGGGCGCCGAGCGCGTCGGGATGCTCACCGGGGACGCCAGCGTCAACCCCGGGGCCCGGGTGATCTGCTGCACCACCGAGGTGCTGGCCAACATGGCACTCCGCGCGGGAGAGGACACGGACGCCCCCTACGTGGTGCTCGACGAGTTCCACTACTACGGGGACCGCGATCGCGGGGTCGCCTGGCAGGTGCCGCTCATCAGCCTGCCACGCACGCTCTTCCTGATGATGTCCGCCACCCTGGGCAACACGGCCGCGATCGAGGAGCGACTGCGGGCCTACACGGGCCGGGAAGTCGTCCACATCCACTCCGACGAACGGCCCGTGCCGCTCGACTTCAGCTACCGGGAGACCTCGCTCCACGAGACCATCCAGGAGTTGCACGAGGGCGGGCGGGCGCCCATCTACGTGGTGGGCTTCACGCAGCGCGCCTGCGCGGAACTCGCCCAGGGACTCACCAGCCTGTCTCTCTGCGGCCGGGAGGAGAAGCGCCATCTCGCCGGCCTGCTCGGCGACTTCCGCTTCGACACCCCCTATGGGAAGGACCTGAAACGCATCCTCGGCCACGGCATCGGCGTCCATCACGCCGGGCTGTTGCCCCGCTACCGGTTGCTCGTGGAGCGCCTCGCCGGCAAGGGCCTGTTGAGCGTCATCTGCGGGACCGACACCCTGGGCGTGGGTGTCAACATCCCGATCCGCAGCGTGCTCTTTTCCGGCCTTTCGAAGTACGACGGCGAAAAGGTGGGGATCCTCACCGCGCGCGACTTCAAGCAGATCGCCGGACGCGCCGGGCGCAAGGGCTTCGACGATCGGGGCAGCGTCGTCTGCCAGGCCCCGGAACACGTGGTGATCAACAAGCGCCTGGCCGAGAAAGCCAGCCGCGGCGGAAAGGCGCCGCGCAAGAAGAGCCCGCCCCGGGGCTTCGTGGCCTGGAACCAGAAGACCTTCGACGACCTCGTGTCGCGCGCGCCCGAACCCCTGACGTCCCGCTTCCAGCTGAGCCACGGCATGCTGCTCGCGCTGCTGCAACGCCCACCCGGAGGCAGCTATCGCGACGTCATCTCCACCATCTCCCGCTGTCACGAGCGAGAGCGCGGCAAGCGGCGCTTGCGCGTCGATGCCGCCACGCTGCTGCGCTCGCTGCGCCGTGCCGAACTCGTGGAGGTCACGAAGAGCAGCGAAGTGGGGGCTCGGCTGCAGGTGGCCGAGGAATTGCAGAGCGATTTCTCGCTCCACCAGACCCTCTCCCTCTATCTCGTCGAGGCCCTCACGGCACTCGACCCAGATGCGCCCAGCTACCCGCTCGAGGTGTTGAGCCTCGTCGAGGCCATCCAGGATGACCCCCGGCCCATTCTCAACGCGCAGACCCGCAAAGCCCGCGACGAACTCTTCGCGCGCCTCAAGGCCGAGGGAGTGGAGTACGAGGAACGCATCCGGCGGGTCCAGGAGGTCTCCTACGAGCAACCCGAGGCGACGTTCATCGCCGAGAGCCTGGCGCTCTTCGCCGCCAGCCACCCCTGGGTGGACGCCCGGGACGCGCGCCCCAAGTCCATCGCACGCGCGCTCTTCGAGAGCTACCGGGGCTTCGTGGATTACGTGAGCGAATACTCGCTGGCGCGCTGCGAGGGCCTGTTGCTCCGCTACCTGAGCCAGGTCCACAACACCTTGGTGAAGACGATCCCCGACGACTACAAGACCGAGGGCATCTACGACGCGATCGCCTTTCTACGCACGCTGCTGCGGATCGATGACAGCTTGATGGAGGCCTGGCAGGACCTGGCGGAACCGGGGGACATCGACGAGGCGGAGCCGGCGCCCGACGCCCCCTTCGACCTCGCCCAACATCCCGCCGCGCTGCGAGCGCGGGCGCGCTCGGAGTTGCTCGCGCTGGTCCGGGCGCTGGCCCAAGGGGACTTCGAGGAAGCGCTCACACTGTTTCGCCACGACCCCGCGCAGCCCTGGAGCGCGGGGGAAATCGAGGAGTCGCTGGCGCCCTACTTCGAGCGCTACGGGGAGATCCTCTTCACCCCGGAGGCCCGGCAGGCCCACCAGAGCCAGTTGTCGGCAGAAGGCTCGCGCTTCTGGCGAGTCAGCCAGGTGCTGGTGGATCCCGAAGGCGACCGGCTCTGGGCGCTCCACGGCGAGATCGACCTGCGCGACGCCCACGACCCCCAGGGCCCGCTCTTCACGCTGCGGCGCATCGGCCCCTAGCGCACGCGATCCGCTTCGACATCGGGCTTGTGCGTGCGGGTTCTCGCAGGGTCCGCATCCACCCGCGCCGACGGGGAAAAAGCGGGCTAGCCTCGGCGCCCCATGGCCTGGTCGGATTTTCTGTGGCTCGCGGTGGGCATTACACTCCTCACCACCGGCGGAGGAACGGTGGTGCGCGGCGCCACCGGCTTGGCGCGCAGGCTCGGGGTCTCCCCGCTGGTGATCGGGCTCACGGTGGTGGCCTTCGGGACTAGCGCACCGGAACTCGCGGTCAACGTGATCGCCGCCATCCAGGGCCAGGGAGCCATCTCCTTCGGGAATATCATCGGCTCCAACATGGCCAACATCGGGTTGATCGTCGGCTTGACGGCGATCCTTCGGCCCATCGTCATCAAGGACGTGGTGATCCGGCGCGAGCTGCCCATGATGCTGTTGGCGACGGCAGGTGTCCTGGCCATGGGCTTCGACAACGCGCTCAGTTCNGGCGGAGCAGTCCGCTCNTTCGAGGACTTCTACACCCGCTCGGACGGGATCCTGCTGCTGATGTTCTTCCTGGTCTTCCTCTACTACACGGTGGGCGAGTTCGTGCGCCCGCGTGCCATCGCGGGCGAAGGCCTCGCGAAAGGCCAGCCGCAGGCGGGTACGGAGGACCCGTTGTGGCGCAGCTTGGCGGTGACCACGCTGGGGCTCGCTCTGCTGATCGCCGGCGCCGAACTGACGGTGAACGCCGCCGTCAACCTGGCCCGGGCACTGGGGGTCTCGGAAGAACTCATCGGTCTCACCCTGGTGGCGGTGGGGACGAGCCTGCCGGAACTCGTCGCCTCGGTGACCGCGACCTTCCGAGGACACGCAGAACTCGCCATCGGCAACGTGGTGGGTTCCAACATCTTCAACCTGCTGCTGGTGCTGGGCGTCACCAGCATCGTGAACCCGGTACCCGTCCCCCCCGGTGGCCACACGGATCTGCTGGTGGTCACCGGCCTTTCGCTGGTGCTCTTCGGAGTCTCGGTGAGCTACCGGCAGGAGATCGTGCGAACCGAGGCTTGCGTGCTGCTGGCCGTCTACCTGGGCTACCTGGGCTGGCGCTCGGGCATCGCCTTCGTGGGCTAGGAGGCGGGTCTCCGCGCGGAGGTCCTGCGGGCTTCCCGGGCGATCCGGGCGCGGGAGGCCGCCCAGGAACAAATCGGGCAGGCCGCGAAATCGTGACCACGCGCCGGGCAGTGACTGCGCCCGAAGAGGATGATCTGCAGGTGGATCTTCCCCCACTCCGCCGGCGCGAACAGAGGCTTGAGATCCCGCTCCACCTCCACGACGTTTCGCGCCCGGGAGAGCCCCCAGCGGCCCGCCAGTCGGTGAATGTGGGTATCCACCGGGAAGGCTGGCTTCCCGAAAGCCTGGGCGATCACCACGCTGGCGGTCTTGTGCCCCACACCCGGCAGGGCCTCCAGGGAATCGAAGTCATCGGGTACGCGTCCGGCGTGACGCTCCACGAGCATGCGAGAGAGCGCCTTGATGTTGCGGGACTTGGAGGGCGCCAGCCCGCAGGAGCGGATGCAACGCTGGATCACCCGGACCGGAACGCGCGCCATGGCCTCCGGCGTGCGGGCCACTGCAAAGAGTCCCGGCGTGACCTGGTTGACGCGCACGTCGGTGCACTGGGCGGACAACAGCACCGAGACGAGAAGCGTGTACGCGTCCTCGTGATCGAGGGGCGCCGACGCTTCCGGGTGGAGGCGCTGCAGGATGCCCTCGATGCGGCGTGCCTTCTCGCTGCGCTTCACCTCGGGAGCCAGCGTAGCCCGCCGGCGGGTCCGGCGGCGCGCCGCCGGATCCTGGCCCGCCCCACGCCCCCGAGATCCCCAAAGAGAGGCGGGCTAGCCTGCGCGGGTGGCCTCGGAGATCCGCACTCGCATCTATGACGTGGTGGCACGCATCCCACGCGGGCGCGTGGCCACCTACGGGCAGATCGCCGAACTCGCCGGAGTCGGGGGGCACGCGCGGCAGGTGGGCTACGCGCTCCACGCCCTCGGCGGGGACAGCCCGCTCCCCTGGCACAGGGTCGTGAACGCCGCAGGCCAGGTGAGCCGCCGCGACGACCCGGCGGACGAGGTCTTCCAGCGCGCGCTGCTCAAGGCGGAAGGGCTGCGCTTCTCCGCGGCAGGACGGCTCGACCTGGGCGCCGTGCGCTGGAAGCCGCGCAGCGGCCGCCCTCACTCCTCGGGCGCGTAGCGCGCCGCCAGGGCCTCGTAGGCGTCGAAACCCACGCGCTCTCGCAACTCCCCGAAGCTCAAGCGGCGCTCCACGGGCCGTCCATCGGCGAGTGCCGCCAGCGCCTCCTCCATGGCGCGCGCGGCGGCGGAGAGCAGCGTGAGCGGGTAGGCGGCCAGGCGATAGCCCAGNGCCTCGAGGCGCGCGGGCGGCAGCATGGGCGTGACGCCCTCCTCCACCATGTTGGCGAGGTTCGGGACGCGCGTGGCGGCGCAGATCGCCTCCATCTCCCGCTCGCTGGTGGGTGCCTCCACGAAGACCATGTCCGCGCCCAGGTCCTCGAAGGCCCGGGCGCGCCACAGCGCTTCGTCGAGACCATGGCTCGCGCGCGCGTCCGTGCGCGCCAGCACCAGCAGATCCGCGCCCGCCTCCCGGGCATCCACCGCTGCGCGCAGCCGGGCCAGCGCTTCGTCGCGCCCCACCACCTGCTTGCCGAGGGTGTGGCCACAGCGCTTGGGGGAGACCTGGTCCTCGATCATCGCGCTCGCGAAGCCCGCCGCCGCGTATCCCTCGATGGTACGCCGCACGTTGAGCGGGTTCCCATAGCCGGTGTCCGCATCCCCGATCACCGGGATCGAGACGGCCGCGCAGATGTTCCTGCCCTGGTCGAGCATCTCCGCGTAGGAGATGAGGCCGGTGTCGGGCTGGGCGAGCCGGGTCGCGGAGACCGCGAAACCGCTCATGAAGGTCAGCGGGAAGCCCGCGCGCTCGATGAGGCGGGCGGAGAAGGCATCGAAACAGCAGGGCATCACCTGCAGGCTGGGGCGCGCGAGCAGGCTTCGCAGCGCCTGGGTGACCGACCCGCGGCGTTCCGGGCCCTCAGATTCGCGCGACACTTCGGTCCGCATCCCCGGGCATCGCCTCGGAGACGGCAGCCTCGGGCGCAGGCGTCCGCGCGAGCTCCTCCTCCACGCGCACTCCGTCCCGCTTGACGATGCGAGCCGGAGCGCCCACCACCGTGCAGCCCGCCGGTACGTCGCGCATGCACACGAAAGCACCCGCGCCGATGCGCGTGTTGTTCCCCACACGAAGCGGCCCCAGCAAGGTGGCGCCGGTGCCGATCAGCACGTTGTCCCCCACGCTGGGGTGGCGCTTGTCGCGGTGCTTGCCGGTTCCGCCCAGCGTGACGTTGTGGAAGATCACGCAGTCGTCGCCGATCTCCGCGGTCTCCCCGATCACCACCCCGGTGCCGTGATCGATGAAGAAGCGCTGCCCGATGCGTGCGCCCGGATGGATCTCTACGCCGGTCAGGAAGTGCGCGAACTGGGCGAGCAGACGCGACAGGATCACCAGGCCGAGCCGCCTGTGCAGCTGGTGGGCAAGCCGGTGGATGCAGATGGCGTGCAGCGGGGAGTGGCACAGCAGCGCCTCCAGGGAATTGCGCGCAGCCGGATCGTTGACCTCCACCGCGCGCAGGTCGCCCCGCCAGTCTGCGAGCAGTCCTCCCAACATGCTTTCAGTGTACCACTCGCAGGGCGTGGGTAGGTCGCGCCGCATTCACGCTCTGGCGCCGGCGATCTGCACAACGCAAAGTAACTCGCTCCCGCGCAGCCCTCGGGGTCGCTTTACTGGTAAGCTGCGCGGCGCCCCTCGTGGGGCGTCCATAGGAGGAATCATGCAAGCCCCCAACACTCCCTCGGGTGGGCTCGAAGGACTGGCGATCCTCGTGACCGGCGGCGGCACCGGAATCGGCCAGGCCTGTGCCCAGCGCCTGGCCGCCGACGGCGCCGCGGTGACGATCTGCGGCCGCACGGAGTCGAAGCTGGCAGACGCTGCGCGCCGCATCGAGGCCGCGGCCAGCCACGGCGGAAGCGTACAGACGGCGGTCTGTGACGTCACCGACGAGGAGAGCGTAACGGCGGTGATGGCGAGGGCCGCGGAGCCCACCGGTGCACTCGACGGCTGCGTGGCCAACGCGGGCGGTGGCGGCGGCATGGGCCCCTACCACGTGCAGGAGACCGCGGAGTTCCTGCGCGTCCTGCAACTCAACGTGCTGGGCACCATGTTGTGCATCAAGCACAGCGTGCCCCGCATGGTGGAGGCGGGCGGAGGCTCCTTCGTGGGCATGAGTTCCATCGCCGGCGCCACCACCCACCCCTACTTCGGGGCGTACACGGCGGGCAAAGCGGGCATCGAGGCGATGATGCGCAACGCCGCCGACGAATTCGGCGCGTCGGGGCTTCGCTTCAACGCGATCCGGCCCGGCTTCATCGCCACCGAGATCATGGAGGGCATCCCGCGCGACAGCGCGACCTACGCGAGCTACGTGGAGAATACGCCGATGGCGGGCGTGGGTGAGCCCGCCCACGTGGCGGGCCTGGCGCGCTTCCTGCTGGGCGCCGACTCGGCCTGGGTGACCGGGCAGGTAGTCGCCGTCGACGGCGGCCACTCGCTGCGCCGCGGTCCGGATTTCGGGCCCTTCGTGGCGCCCGCCCTGGGCCCGGAGGTGATGCGCGGCAAGCTCCCCACCTAGGGATCGGCGCTGCGACCGCGGCATCGATGCCGCACAGCAGGTGTCCTACCGTAGGCAGCCCCAGGAAGGCCTCCCACGGCCTCCCCCCCGCAGCCAGCGAGGCGCCCCGCAGCGAGGGGCCCGGCCGGCGTCCCCAACCCGACCCCTGCCCGCCTGCCCGCGCGCCGGGACGTCACAGGAGATACCCCCATGCCCGAAGCCGTCATCGTCGAAGCCCTGCGCACACCGATCGGGCGTGGCAAGCCCGTCAAGGGCGACCTCTCGGGCATCCACCCCGCTCACCTGCTGGCGGCCGTGCAACAGGGCGTGGTGGAAGGCGCCGGCGTGGATCCGGCGGAGATCGAGCAGGTGGTGGGCGGCTGCGTGACTCAGGCCGGCGAGCAGTCCAACAACCTGACCCGCGTGGCCTGGCTCTCGCGCAACAAGGGCTGGCAGACCGGCGGCACCACCATCGACACACAGTGCGGCTCCGGTCAGCAAGCCAACCACATGATCTCGGCCTTCGTGCGGGCGGGTTGCATCGACGCCGGCGTCGCCTGCGGGATCGAGATGATGAGCCACGTGGGCCTGGGGGCCAACGTGATCAACGGCCCGGGCTTCTTCCAGCCCCCGGACTGGGCGTGGGACACCGCGCCCGACCAGTTCACCTCCGCGGAGCGCATCGCGAAGAACCGCGGGATCACGCGGGAAGACGTGGACGCCTTCGGCCTCTCCTCCCAGCAGAAGGCCCAGCGCGCCCGCGACGCCGGGCACTTCGAGCGCGAGATCCTGACCGTGGAAGCCCCGGTGCTGGGTGAGGACGGCGAGCCGAGCGGCGAAACCCGGCGCGTCGACCGCGACCAGGGCATCCGGCCCTCCACTTCCGAAGGCCTCGCGAAGCTCAAGCCGGTGATGGAGGGCGGCATCCATACCGCGGGCAACTCCTCGCAGATCTCGGACGGCGCCGCCGCGGTGCTCTGGATGTCACCCGAGAAGGCCCGCTCCCTGGGCCTGCGACCGAGGGCGCGCATCGTGGCGGACGTGGTGGTGGGCACCGACCCCTATTACCTGCTGGACGGCCCCATCGACGCCACCCGCGAAATCTTCAAGAAGAGCGGCATGACGCAGGACGACATCGACATCGTGGAGATCAACGA
>JABSQX010000036.1 GCA_013215615.1 Myxococcales bacterium
GCCATCATGTCGTCGGCCTGCATGCGCTGAATCGCCGGAGGATTGCGTTTGCCCCCGTAGTTCCGCAGCACCACCAGTGCGCGATTCAGGTTCCAGCGCCAGCGCGCGGTGAACATGGGCGACGCCAACAAAGCCTGGGAGAGCACCTCCTCGACGCTGTTGGAGTTGAGGTAACCCGGCACCTCCTGCAAGGGGAAGCTGTGCTGCGGTCCCAGGGAAAGCACCACGGCGTCGTCGTTGGCCGCCGCCTGCAACTCGAAGTCGAAGCGCCGGCAGAAACGCTTGCGGAGCGCCAGCCCCAGGGCCCGGTTGAGGCGACCGCCCGCGGGCGAGTGCACGACCAGCTGCATGCCCCCGGCCTCATCGAAGAAACGCTCGAAGACCACGCGCTCCCGGGTGGGCAGGGTCCCCAACGCCGTGCGCGAGACGTCGAGGTAGGTGACCAGTTCGCGCGCGGCCCGCTCCGAGAGCCCGCACTCCCCGGCCACGCGCGCGGCAGCGGCCACTGCGCCGACGCTCCCGAGATCCACATTCACCCGTTCGCGCAGATCGGACACCTCCCTCGAGAGTTCCTCGCTGCGGGCGGGTGCCTCTCCCATCCAGAAGGGCACCGTGGGTGGGGCGCCGCCCGCGTCCACCACGCGCACCACCCCGCTCTCCACCCGGCGGATCTTCCAGGAGGTGCTCCCCAGCAGGAAGATGTCCCCCGCCATGCTCTCGATCGCCCAGTCCTCGTCCACCGTCCCCACGAAGGTGTCGTCGGGGTCCGCGACCACCCGGTAATCGGCGGTTTCGGGAATCGCGCCGCCGCAGGTGACGGCCGCGATGCGCGCTCCGCGGCGCGCCCGCAAGAGACCGTGCACGCGATCCCGGTGCAGGTAGGCGCCGCGGCGGCCCCGGCCGGTGGTGATGCCCTCGGAGAGCATCTCCACGATCTCGTCGAAGTCCGCACGCGCGACTTCCGCGAAGGGCGCCGCGCGCCGCACCCAGGCGAAGAGTTCATCCTCGCTGCAGGATTCCGCCGCGCAACTCGCCACGATCTGCTGGGCGAGGATGTCGAGCGGCGCACGCGGAGGCGTCAGCGCATCCAGTTCGCCCGCACGCACGCCGTGAAGCAGCGCCGCACACTCCACGAGTTCGTCGCGCGTGAGCGGGAAGAGCACGCCCTTGGGGATGCCACCCAGGTGGTGGCCGGAGCGACCCACCCGCTGAATGAAAGTGGAGAGGCCGCGGGGCGAGCCGATCTGGCACACCAACTCCACGGGTCCCACGTCGATGCCCAGCTCGAGGGAGGCGGTTGCCACCAACGCGCGCAACTCGCCGGCCCGCAGCTGTGCCTCCACGCGCAGGCGCCGCTCCCGGGAGAGGCTGCCGTGGTGGGCAGCGACCCCTTCCTCGCCCAGGCGGTCGGCGAGCATGTGGGCCAGGCGCTCGGCGAGGCGCCGGGTGTTGACGAAGATCAGCGTGGTGCGGTGCTCGCGGACGCGCTCGGCAATCCGGTCCAACACCTCGGCGAGTTGCTCGCCGGAGGCGACGGCCTCGAGCTCGCTCTCGGGTAGTTCGAGGCACAAGTCCAGCTCGCGGCGATGCCCCACGTCCACCACCGTGCAGCGCGGACTGCCGTCGGCCTCGCTGCGGTCGGGCCCGGCGCCCACCAGCAACCGCGCCACGGTCTCCACCGGGCGCTGGGTGGCGGAGAGACCGATGCGCACCGGGCGCTGCTCGCAGAGTTCGTCCAGGCGCTCCAGGCTCAGCGCCAGGTGAGAGCCGCGCTTGTCGCGGGCCAGCGCGTGGATCTCGTCCACGATGAGCGTTCGCACCCCGCGCAGCATGGCGCGGCTCTTCTCGGCGGTGAGCAGCAGGTAGAGGGATTCGGGCGTGGTGACGAGCAGGTGCGGAGGACGACGCAGCATCGCAGCGCGGGCCGAAGCGGGGGTGTCGCCGGTGCGGAGGGCCACGCGCAGCTCCGGGGCCGCGTAGCCCAGCTCGCTAGCCACCTCGCGGATCTCGGCCAGGGGCTCTTCGAGATTGTGATGGATGTCCGCGGCCAACGCCTTGAGGGGAGAGACGTAGACGACCTGGGTGCAGGCAGGTTCTCGAGGCGCTGCGTGCTGCCGGCGCCGACGGGGCCCCGGCGAGGGAGTCAGCCGGAAGGGCTCCTCGCTCAGCGCCTGGCCAGCCCGGAACAGGCGATCGATGCAGACCAGGAAGGCAGAAAGGGTCTTTCCGGTCCCGGTGGGCGCCGCGATCAGCGTGTCGCGTCCCTCCGCGATGGCTGGCCAGCCGAAACGCTGCGGCTCGGTGGGTCCCGCCGCAAAGCGCCGCTCGAACCAAGTGCGCACCGCGGGGTGGAAGGCAGCCAGGGCGTCCATCGCAGAGTCGAAATTTAGCAGGCGCGCGGCCTCTCGCAGAGGGGCGGGCCCGCGCTTCGTAGCGCCGCCTAGAGCCAGGTCTCCATCAGGTGCACGCGCAGCGTGTCGACCTGCACGTCCGTCGCAACCTGGGCGTTGGGAGCGCCGCTCTCGCAGTGCGTCGCCCCCCTCGCGTCCACCCGCAGCCGCTGCGAGGAGAAGGGGCAGAGCGAGTCGTCCACCAGGGTCGCCACGGTGAGGGGGTCGTGAAGGGCAACCCGGGGGCGCTGCGCGTCCAGGCTCTCGCCCAGGAAGACCAACCATTCCTCGCAGAGCCGCGCCAACGCCCGGGCCAGGGGGTCGCCCTCAGCCAGGCGCTCCACGTCGCCGGGGACCAGCGCGGTGCGAAAGGTCACCTCGGCGGGCACCACGCGGGGAAGTTCCGCGTGGCCGGCGGCCAGGACGCTCTGCGCGGCCCGGGGATCGCTGAACCAGTTCCATTCCTCGATGCCGGCGGGCGCGCCCGGGATCTTCCCGGCCGCGACCTTGCCCCCCATGATCGACAGCGGCGGCAGCGACACCCCGGCCTCCACGAGTGCCCCGAGATTGGTGAGGGGACCGATGGCCACCAGCGCATCCGGACGGGCCTCCGCGAGCCCCGCGCTGAGTTCTCGCACCCGGGCCTCGGGGTCCGGGTCGCGCAGGGTACGCGGGCGCGGCTTCGCGTCCGCGAGCAACCCCCGTCCCTCGTGACCGAACATCACGCCCTTTCGCTCCGGAGTGAGGGGCTTGCCGAGGCCCGTGACCACGGGCGGCGGCGGCCGCTCCCCGCTACCCGCCAGCCCCAACAGGGCCTTGGCGATGCGCGTGCGCAAATCGACGTCTCCAAACACCGTGGAGACCCCCACCACCTCCAGTTCCGGGTGCCGGATCGCGTAGGCGAGGGCCAGCGCGTCGTCCACGTCGCTGCCGAGGTCCGTGTCGATCCAGACGCGCGTCGTCACGACAGCCGGCTTCGCGTCGCCGTCATCTAGCGCTCCTCTACGTCGCTCGTGCGCTCCCGGTTGCGGCTCTGGATGCCCTGACGCCGCGCGGCGATGACGTCGGCTCCGAGTGCCTGGGCGGATTCGGTCGCGATGCGGGTCTCGTAGGGGAGCGCCTCGCCCAGCGGCATCGCGTAGCAGTCGTCGATCAGGCGCTTGTAGCCCCGCAACGTCTCCGGATCGCAGGAGAGCATGTCCTCGGCGAGCGCCTGGCAGGTGGGCATCAGCGCCTCGGGCTCGACGACCCGGGCGGCGAGCCCCCAACGCTCGGCCTGCTCGGCGCTGATGGGATTCCCGGTAAACGAGACGGACTTCGCCTTGGAGGGGCCGATCAGCCGCGACAGCTTCACGGCCAGCCCCCAGCCGGGCAGGATGCCGACACGCGCGTGCGTGTCCAGGAAGCGCGCCTGGGTGGAGGCCACGATCACGTCGCAGGCCAGCGCCATCTCGAAGCCCGCGGTCACCGCATAGCCGTTGACCGCGGCGATGATCGGACCCTCGAAAGCACGCATGGCCTCGTCCATGGGGTTGCCGATCTTGTCGCCGCGGCTGGCGTCGCCCCCGGATCCGAGCTCCTTGAGGTCCATGCCCGCGCAGAAGGCACGGCCCGCCCCCGTGAGGATCACCACCCTTACCTCGGGATCCGCCTGCAGCTCCCGGAAGGTCTCGGTGACGGCCTGGGAGAGCGCAGACGAGACCGCGTTCATCGCCTCCGGGCGGTTCAGCGTGACGGTGGCGATGCCCTGGGATGTTTCGACGAGGACGAGGCGCTCGGGCATGCAGAACTCCTGATTGGGGCACGGGGCCCGCGAGCCGCATTGTGACCCCGGCGCCGTCGGGCCGCACCCGGCCAAGGGGCCATGGCGCGTGAGCCAGCCCCAGGCGCCCTTGCCAGGGATCCGATTCGAACATATGTTTGGAACGAACGTTCGAATTGGAGCCGCCCCCCCCATGGCTCAGCCCACCTCCCTCGCCCGGCCCCCGGCACCCCTCGTGGGCGACACCCGGGAGCGCCTGCTCGATGCCGCCGAGCAGCTGTTCGGGGAGAACGGCTTCGACGGCACCTCCATGCGCGCGCTGGCACGCGCCGCCGGTACCGGCCTGTCCGCCGCCAACTACCACTTCGGGAGCAAGGAGGCGCTGCTCACCGCGGTGATGCTGCGGCGCATCAACCCGGTCAACGAGCTGCGGATCCAGCGCCTCGAGACCCTGGAAGCGCAGGCCGGAAACCAGCCCCTGCGCGTGGAGGACATCGTCGACGCCTACCTGCGCCCCGTCTTCGAGATCCGCGCTGCTTCCCTGCAGCGGGACGCGTCTTCGCCCTGGCTGGCCGCTCGCGTCTACTCGGATCCCTCCGACGCCGTCTCCAAGCTCAAGCGGGAGCTCTTCGTGCGCGTCCACGCGCGCTTTCTGCCAGCGCTGCAGCGCGCCCTGCCCCAGCACGCGGTACGCGACCTCGAGATCGCCCAGCAACTCACCACCGGCCTGCTCGTGCACGTGCTGAGCGGCAACGTGAGCGAGGGCGAACTCGGCAGCGCTCAGGATTACGAAGCCATCCTGCGCCGCCTGATCGCCTACGCGACCGCGGGCCTCACGCACCTGCCCGTCGTTCCCGCGGACGGCGCGGAGGAACAGCCGTGAAGAGCCACCGCGCGCTGGTCCCGCTGGGAATCCTCGCCCTGGGCGCGCTGCTGAGCGCCGTGGTCATCGCCACGCGCCCGCGCGTGGTCGCGCAGTCCGTCGAGGTCCTGGCGCCGCTGGTCCGCGTCACCGAGGTCTTGCCCCGCAACCTCGTCCTCAAGGTGCGCGGACACGGGACGGTGGTTCCGCGCAGCGAAAGCGACCTGGTCCCGCAGGTTTCCGGCGAGGTGGTCTGGGTCTCCCCCGCCCTGGCTCCAGGAGGCTTCTTCGACGCCGGGGAGCCGCTGCTGCGCATCGATCCCACCGACTACGAACTCGCCCTCGAGGCCGCTGCCGCTGCCGCCGCTCGTGCGGAGAGCGAGGTCGTCAAGAGCCGCAAGGAACTCGAGCGGCAACGGCGCCTGGCGGAGAGCGAAGCCGCCAGCGAGGCGCGCATCGACCAGGTCGAGAACGCCTTCCGGGGCGCCAAGGCGGGCCTGCGCGAGGCCGGCGCGCGAAGGCAGCGCGCGGAACGCGACTTGGCACGTACCGAACTGCGCGCCCCCTATACGGGGCGCGTTCGCGAGGAGAACGTGGACGTGGGGCAGTTCGCAAGCCGGGGTGCCCCACTCGCAAAGCTCTACGCCGTGGACTTCGCGGAGGTGCGCGTACCGGTCCCCGACCGCGAACTCGCCTATCTCGACCTGCCCCTCGCCTACCGCGACGGCAAGACCTCCGCGAGCGAGGGCCCGCGCGTCGAGTTGCGAGCAGAATTTGCGGGCACCGAGCACCGCTGGACCGGCCGGTTGGTGCGCACCGAAGGCGAGATTGATCCCCGCAGCCGCACCGTGACCGTGGTGGCGCGGGTCGAAGAACCCTATGCGCGCAGCGGAGACGGCGCGCGCCCGCCGCTGGCGGTGGGGCTCTTCGTCGACGTGGAGATCGAGGGACGCCAAGTGGAGCGCGCGGTGGTATTGCCGCGCCTCGCGCTGCGCGAGGGGAACCACGTCTACGTGGTGGATGACGACGACCGGCTGCGAATCCGGGCGGTCGAGGTGTTGCGTGAAGACCGCGACGAGGTGGTAATCACCGCGGGCCTGGCGGCCGGAGAGCGGGTGACCCTCTCGCCACTACGCGGTGCCGTGGACGGCATGGTGGTGCGCGTGGCCGAAGAACCCGCCGAGTTGGCGCGGAGCCGTTCGTGACGCGCAGCATCTTCTGGTTTGCCCGCAACCCGGTGGCCGCCAACCTGATGGCGCTGCTCATCCTCTTGGGCGGTCTCACGGCGCTGCCCCTGATTCGTCAGCAGAGCTTCCCGAACTTCGAGGTCGACATCGTCCAGATCGGCGTCCCCTATCTGGGCGCCGCTCCCGAGGAGGTGGAGGAAGGCGTCTGCATCCGCATCGAGGAGGAGATCGCCGGCATCCAGGGCATCGAGCGCATCTCCTCCACGGCCAGCGAAGGAGCCTGCGGGGTCAGCGTGGAGATCGTTAGCGGCTACCCGCTGGATCGCGCACTGGCCCAGATCAAGAACGCCGTGGACAGCATCGACACCTTCCCGGTGGAAACCGAGCAGCCCATCGTCAGCTACTACGACGTGAAGCACATCGAGCTACAGGTCGCGATCTCCGGCCCCGCCAGCGAACGCTCCCTCAAGTACTACGGCCAACGTCTGCGCGACGGCATTCTCAGCATGACGGACGTGACCCAGGCCGAACTCGTGAATGCCCGGAACTACGAGGTTTCCATCGAGGTCCCGGAGTCCACACTGAGACGACACGGCCTCACCTTCAGCGACGTGGTCTCTGCAGTGCGCCGATCCTCGCTGGATCGCCCTGGTGGATCGATCAAGACCCGGGGCGGCGAAATTCTGCTCCGCGCCAAGGGCCAGGCCTACACGGGGGAGGAGTTCGAGAAGATCGTCGTGCTCACCCGGGAGGACGGCACCCGCGTGCTGCTGGGAGAGCTGGCGCGAATCGTCGACGGCTTCGAGGAAGATCCCATCTATGCGCGCTTCGACGGCGAGCCCGCGGTGATGGTGCAGGTCTTCCGGGTGGGTGAGCAGAAGGTCTTCGAGATCGTCGAACAGGTGAAGGACTACCTGGCGAGGTTCGCGGGCCAGGTGCCCGAGGGCCTCACCCTCACGGTGTGGCAAGACGGCTCCCAGTACCTGCGCGACCGCCTGGACGTGCTGATCTGGAACGGCATGGGGGGCTTCGTGCTGGTCTTCGGCCTGCTCGCGGCTTTCCTGCGCCTGCGGCTGGCGATCTGGGTCGCGTTGGGCATCCCCCTCTCCTTCCTCGGCACCCTGTGGCTCTTCCCCTTGTTCGACTTCTCGGTGAACGCGCTCTCCCTCTTCGCCTTCATCCTGGTACTGGGAATCGTGGTGGACGACGCCATCGTGGTGGGCGAGAACGTCCATACCCACCAGCAGCGCGCGGAGGACCCGCTCGAGGCCGCGGTACAAGGCACCCGGGAGGTCTCGATTCCGGTCATCTTCGGCGTGCTCACCACGGTGGCGGCTTTCGTCCCCCTGATCGCCTCGCCCGGTTCGACGGGGTCCATGTTCGGAACCATCGGCATGGTGGTCTGCATCTGCCTCTTCTTCTCCCTGCTGGGCTCCATGTGGATCCTGCCCGCGCATCTCGGGCACTACATGAAACCCCAGGCCCCGGTCGACCCCAGCAGCGATCCTCCCGGGCGCTGGGCGCGCGTGCAGACGGCGCTCTCGGACAGCCTCGGCAACCTCGCCAGGAACGGTTACCGGCCGACCCTGGAACGCGCGCTGCACTGGCGTTACGCGACGATCGCCACCGGCATCTCCGTGCTGGCCGTGCTGCTCTCCATCGCCGGCAGCGGGCGCGTGAACTTCAGCTTCTTCCCCAAGGTGGAGAGCGACTACATCACCGCCAGCGTGACACTTCCCCAGGGCACGCCCGTCGACCAGACCGCTGCCGCGGTCCGCGGTTTGGAAGAGGCGGCCCTCCGCCTGCGCGACGAACTCGACACGCGCCATCCCTCGGAAGAGGGCTCCGTGATGACGCACATCCTGGTGTCGGTGGGCGAACAGCCCTCGATGGGAAATTCCATGTTCTCTCGCGCCAAGGGTGGCGGCAGCCACGTGGGCCAGGTTTCCATCGAACTGATCGGCGGCGAGCATCGCCCCCTCTCTTCGAAGGCGATCACCGACCTGTGGCGCGAGTACAGCCCTGCCCTCCCGGATGTCGAGGAGTTGGTCTTCAACTCCGACTACATGTCGATGGGCGACCCCATCGACTTCGAGCTGCGCGCTGCGGACGTCGACCAGCTGGTGGTTGCGGCGGACGCATTGAAGGAGAAACTGGTCACCTACCCCGGCGTGTTCGATATCTCCGACTCCTTCCGCGCGGGCAAGGACGAGATCGTGCTGTCGATCCTGCCCGCCGCCGAGGCCCTGGGCCTCACCCTCGACGATCTCGCCCGGCAGGTCCGGCAGGCCTTCTACGGCGAGGAGGCCCAGCGCATCCAGCGAGGCCGCGACGACGTGCGCGTGATGGTCCGCTACCCGGAGAGCCAGCGTCGTTCCCTCGCGGATCTCGACGAGCTACGAATCCGCACGCCGGAAGGCGGCGAGGTGCCATTCTACCGCGTTGCCCGCGCCAGCCGCGGACGCGGCTTCGCGAACATCCGCCGAGCCAACCGCCAGCGCGTGATCAACGTGACCGCCGACGTGGATCCGAAGATCGCGGATGCCAACACGATCCTGGCCGACATCGAAGCGAACACCCTGCCCGGGCTGCTGGCGGCCATCCCGGGCCTCTCCTACAGCCTGGAGGGCGAACAGCGCGAGCAGCGCAAGACCGCCGGTGCGCTGGCGCGCAACTACGCGTTCGCGCTTGTCCTCATCTATGCGCTGCTGGCGGTCCCGCTGCGTTCCTACGGGCAGCCGCTCATCATCATGGCGGTGATCCCCTTCGGCCTGGTGGGCGCCATCGGGGGACACCTGATCATGGGCGTGGGCTTCAGCATGATGTCGGTCTTCGGTGTCGTGGCGCTCTCCGGCGTGGTGGTGAACTCGAGCCTGGTGCTCGTCCACCACGTCAACCAGCGGCGCGACCAGGGCGTCCCCCTCGCCGAAGCCGTTCGCGACGCAGGCGTGGCGCGCTTCCGGCCGATCCTGCTCACCTCCCTCACCACCTTCGCGGGCCTCTCGCCGATCCTCTTCGAGCGCAACATGGGCGCCCAGTTCCTGGTCCCCATGGCGACCTCGCTGGCTTTCGGGGTGGCCTTCGCGACCGCCATCTCGCTCTTCCTGTTGCCGGCCGGGTACATGATCCTCGAGGACCTGCGGCATTGGTTGCTCGGCTCGCCCGCTCCGCCCCCCCTCGAGGTGGTGGGCGTTCCCGCGCGGGAGCCGGAAACCGGCGCCGGAATCGCGCGGATCGGAGAACCCCGCCGCTGAGTGCCCGGGCCGCAGCACCGCGGTCGCAGGGAGTAACCGGCTGTGGAGAATGCAAGGCCACGAGTCTCGTGTGTGAATCCCCTCATTTATACGGGTATCCTCTCGGATTCGGATCAGGTGCGCTTCCCCTGCACCCGAAACAATCCATAGGCGATGCGAAATATCTTGACACGACGGGCACTTCAGGGGATCGCGGCGCTGCTCGTGCTGGGGGCCCTGCCGGCTCCTCCCGCCTCGGCCGAGAAGGCCCGCTCCGTGTCGCCTCCCCGTCAGGGCCGCGCCGCCGACATCGCGCTCGAGCACGTGCGCGCCCGCCGCGCGAAGCTGGGGCTCTCCGACGAGGACCTCGGAGATTTCAGCAGCCGCAGCTTCGTGAAGCGCCGCAACGGCACCACCCACCTGAACCTGCGCCAGCGGGTTCGAGGAATCGAGGTGGTGGGGGGCGACATGGGGCTCGCGGTAGACCGCGAGGGCCGCGTCTTCGGACTCTGGAGCCGCTTCGTCTCCGACGCCGCCATCAAGACGAAGCGCGACCGCCCCAGGCTGGACGCGCGCGAAGCGCTGGCGGCGGCCGCACGCGCCCTCTCGCTCCCCGCCGCGACCACCCACCGCGTGCTCGACCGCGAGGGCGGGCCGGCCCGGCTCGTCGTCTTCGCGGGCGGTCCCGTTTCTCGGGACGACATCCCCGTGAAGCTCGTCTATCAGCCGGTGGGCGAAGAACTGAGACTTGCCTGGGACCTGGTGATCCGCGTGCCCGACGGGAGCCACTGGTGGAACCTCCAGGTCGACGCCGACACGGGTGAAGTGCTGACGCGCACTGACTGGATTGCACACGGCAGCTACCGCGCCTTTGGCCCTCCCCCGGTGATGAACCCCGACCAGGGCCCGCACCTCCTCATCCCCGGGCCCTCCCCGGACCGCTCATCGGGCGCCTCCCCCTACGGCTGGCACGACACGAACGGAGTGGTGGGTGCCGAGTTCACCGACACTCGGGGCAACAACGCGATCGCCCAGCACGACCGTGACGACAACGACACCTTCATCTCTCCCGAGGATGGAACGCGGCCGGATGGCGGCCCGGGCCTGGTCTTCGACTTTCCCATCGACTTCGCGAATCAGCCGGAAACTTTCGAAGAGGCCTCCATCACCAATCTCTTCTACTGGACGAACCTGGCCCACGACGTCTTCTACAGCTATGGCTTCGACGAGGCCGCGGGGAACTTCCAGACCAACAACTACGGCCAGGGCGGAGCCGGCAACGACGCCGTCATCGCCGACGCCCAGGACGGTGCAGGCACCAACAACGCGCTCTTCGGCACGCCCCCCGACGGCTTCCCGGGACGCATGGAGATGTTCCTCTTCTCGCCGCCCACGCTGCTGGAGGTCAACTCTCCACCCTCGGTCGCCGGCAACTACGCGGCGGGCCCTGCGCTCTTCGGCCCGCGACTCGACGGCGACGTCGTGACCGAAGAGGTGATCCAGGCCCTCGACGCCTCCGACCCAGCCGGGGAGAGCACTACGGACGGCTGCTCGCCCTTCGAGAACGAGGACGAGATCGACGGCGCGATCGCCTTGATCGACCGGGGCACGTGCCTCTTCGTAGAGAAAGTCGCCAACGCGCAGGAAGCGGGGGCCGACGCCGCCATCATCGTCAACAACGCGGGAGACGGCCTCGTCGTCATGGGCGGAACGGATCCCCTCATCGACATTCCTTCCGTGTTCATCGGGCAGAGCGACGGAGCCGCGCTGGCCGCGGAGACTGGTTCGGCGGTCATGGCCACGCTCCGGGAGGGACCGGCGCGAGACGGCACCCTGGACGCCGGAATCATCATCCACGAGTACGGACACGGGGTGGCCTATCGACTCACTGGGGGAGCGGCCAACAGCAACTGCTTGAGCAGCGCCCAGAGCAGCGCCTTGGGGGAGGGTTGGAGCGACTTCTTCACGCTGGCCTTCGGTGCGAGCGCCGGCGATACCGGCGCCGAGTCCGTGGGCTTCGGAACCTACTCGACCGGACAGGGTTCGAGCGGGCCCGGGATCCGCACCCGGAGCTACAGCACCGACCTTGCCCTCAACGATCTCACGCTCGCGGACATCGAGACGCAACCCGCTCCCCACGGCGTGGGCGAGGTCTGGGCCCTGGCCCTCTGGGAGATGCTCTGGCAACTCGTGGCTGCCCACGGCTTCGACCCCGATCTCTACGGCGGTAGCGGCGGCAACAACCTCGCCATGCAACTGGTCGTGGATGCTCTGCAACTCCAACCCTGCAATCCCACCTTCGACGAGGCCCGAGACGCCTTGCTGGATGCCGAATCAGACCTGAGTTCGGGGGCCAACGAGTGCCTGATGTGGACCGCCTTCGCGAAGCGCGGCCTGGGGGCCACCGCCAGCACTTCCGAAGATCCCAGCGTGATCTCGGCGAGCGAGGACTTCAGCGTGCCCGCCGAGTGCGCGGAATTCTGTGCGGACGGCAGCGTGCAATCAGAGGAGGAGTGCGACGACGGGAACCTGATCGATGCCGACGGCTGCTCGCGCACCTGCCGCAACGAGAGCCGCCAGAGCTTGAGCGGCACCGCCGCGGGGGGAGACGTGGAAATCACGATCGAGGGCGTGACGCTGCTGATACCCACCCTCGCCGGGGAGAGCGCCACCGAGGTTGCCGACCACATCGCGGCCGCCATCGAAGCCGACCCGACGTTGGCTGACCGCGACGTGGTGGCCACCGCGATCGGCGACGAAGTCGTGGTGGGGGGTAGCATCGAGTCGTTCATCATCTCCGACATCGGACTGACGCCCCCCCAGGTTCCGCTTGGGCCGTACGCGCCCGGGCTGTTGCTACTCGCGATGCTCGGGGCAGGCGGCTGGCGCCTGCGCTCGGAGCGCGCCAGCTTCTGAGATCCCACGCCGCGAGGGTCTCATGGATCGAAGCCTCAGCGACCGCGTCGCCCTGGTCACCGGCAGCTACCGGGGCACGGGGCGTGGTATCGCGCACGTGCTCGCCCGGGAAGGCGCCCGCGTCGTGGTCCACGGCTTCGACGCCGACCCCGCGGAGGCGGTCGCCCGCGAGATCCGAGACGCCGGCGGCGACGCGCTGGCCGTCGCGGGTGACATCCGAAACGATCCGGGGGGAGAGCAGGTACTGGATCAGACGCTGTCCGCCGCAGGGCGGGTGGACGTCCTCGTCAACAACTACGGGGTCGCCGAGGGCCCCGACTGGATGGCAGCGGAGAGCGAGGACTGGATCGCCAGCTATCAGAAGAACGTGCTCTCCGGCGTCCGCCTGGTACGCGGGTTGCTGCCCGGCATGCGCGAACGCGGCTTCGGGCGCGTGATCTTCGTCGGCACCATCGGTTCCTCGCGCCCGGGTCAACGGATGCCCCACTACTACGCGTCGAAAGCGGCGCTCGCCAACATGACGGTGAGCCTCGCCAAGGAAGTGGCGGGCAGCGGCATCACGGTCAACACGGTGAGTCCGGGGCTGATCGCCACCGACGAGGTGAAGGAGCGCTTCCTGGCGCTCGGCGCCCGGCGCGGCTGGGGGGACAGCTGGGAGCAGGTCGCGCCTCACGCAGCTCGAGAATTCATGAATGCCCCCGCGGGTTTCGTCGGCGAACCCGAGGACGTGGGTCAGCTCGTTGCCTTCCTGGCTAGCGAGCGCGCGCGCTACATCCACGGCGCCAACATCCGCATCGACGGGGGCGCCGCGGACTGCGTGAACTAGCGCCGGGCTGCCACCCGCGGCACCGGGCGCTCGCAGCTACCTCTGGCCGGATCGGCGCTAAGCTCCCGCCTCGCGGTGCTCCGGCAGCGCCAACCCACACCCATCGAGCAAGGGGAGAGCAGCAAATGGGACTCTTGGACGGCAAGGTGATGATCGTGACGGGCGCGGGCGGTGGCATCGGTCGCGAGCACGCGCTGGCCCTGGCGCGCGACGGCGCTGCGGTGGTGGTGAACGACCTGGGCGGGGCCCGCGACGGCACCGGCAGCGGCAACACCATGGCCGACCAGGTGGCGGAGGAGATCCGCGCAGCGGGCGGCGAGGCAACCGCCAGCTACGACGACGTCTCCAGCATCGCGGGCGGCGAGGCGATCCTGCAAGCGGGCCTCGATGCCTTCGACAAGGTGGACGGCGTCGTCAACAACGCGGGTATCCTGCGCGACAAGTCCTTCGCGAACACCACCGAGGATCTCTGGGACATCGTGGTAAACGTCCACCTGCGGGGCACCTACTGCGTGAGCCACGCCGTCTACAAGCACCTCAAGGAGCGCAACGAAGGCGGCGTCATCATCAACACCTCCTCCACATCGGGGCTCAACGGCAACTTCGGCCAATGCAACTACGGGGCCGCAAAGGCGGGCATCGCGGGCATGTCCCGCTGCCTGGCCATCGAGGGCAAGAAATACGGCGTGCGCGTCTTCATCCTGGCGCCGGTCGCGCTCACGCGCCTCACCGACGATCTTCCCGGCTTCGACGTGGAAGAAATGAAGGTGCGCCTCGACCCGCGACTGGTCTCGCCGCTCATCGTCTACCTCGCCAGCGACCTTGCCAAGGATCACACCGGCCGCACCTTCTACGTGGGAGGCGGCCGCATCGCCGAGATGAAGGTGGTCACCGGCGAGGGAGTCACCAAGAAGGAAGACGGCGGCCTCTGGAGCGCGAAGGAGATCGCAGAACAGATGAAGCCTGGCGAGATCCTGCTCAGCGAGTAGACGGGCACGTCGCCACCCCCATGAGTGACACCCCCTATCTGCTCGCTTCGGCGGGCCTTTCCCGCCTGTCCCACGTCTCCCTCGAGGTCGCCGACCTCGATCGGGCCCTCGGCTTCTATCGCGAGATTTTCGGCATGCAGATCGTGCTGGAGCGCGCACTCGAAGGACCCGATTTCGAGGCCGTGACGGCAACGCCCGGGGCTCGCTCACGGCTGGTGCGCGGCCTCATCGCCGGGAACGCGGTCGTCCAGCTCTTCTCGCACAGCTGGCGCAAACCGAATGCCGAAAAACGCACGCTGATGTCCTTCGAGGTACGCGACGGTCATGCAGCACACACCCTCCTCCGCGACAAGGGCGTGACCTGCAAGAGCGAGCCCGTCGAGTTCGACAACTCGTGGGCCTTCGTGATCGAAGACCCCGACGGACATCCCATCGAGATCATTCAGTGGAAGGCGGACGCCCAGCCCTACCGAAGCAGCTAAGGGGCGGCGGAGATGAACTCAGGGTCCCCGCTACCTCACCACCCCCGCCTCCCGGAGGGCCGCGACCTCGGCGCCGGAGAGGGCGAGTTCCTCGGCGAGCACCTCGTCGGTGTGCTCGCCCAGCAGGGGCGCCGGCTGCATCGGCACCTCGCTCGCGGACATGCGCGTGGGGAAGCCCAGCATTCGCACCGGGCCGTGCTGGGGGAGATCGAGCTTCTGCACGAAGCCGCGCGCCACGAGATGCGGGTCCTCGTGAAGATCCTTGGTGTCGAGCGTCGCCGAACAGGGTACGCCCGCGGCTCCCAGGGTGGCCATCACCTCGTACTTGCCGCGCTCTCGCGTCCAGTTCGAAATCTCCTCGTACAGCGCCTCCGCGTTCTCGACACGCGCCACGTCGGTCTCGAAGCGCGGGTCGACCACCAGGTCCTGGCGTTCCAGGGCCAGGCAGAAGGCGTCCCAGTGGCGTCCCGTCACCGTCATCATGAACACCCAGTCGTTGGAGCCACCCGGCTTGCAGGGGTAGAGGCCGATGGGGGGCGCCCCCATGGAGTTCCCGGTGCGCGCGCTGGCCTGGGTCCCCCACTCCGAATCGAAGGACATCACCGTTCGCATGTAGTAGGTGATGGCCTCCTGCATGGAGAGTTCGATGTGCTGTCCCTCGCCCGTCCGGTCGCGCTGGATGATGGCAGCCAGGATGGCGGTAGCGAGTTGCGTGCCGGTCCCTGAATCCCCCACCGTGAAGCCGGGCCGGACCGGCGGGCCGTCGGGCTCGCCGGTGACCGAGAAGGCGCCCGCTGCCGCCTGGGCGACAGCGTCGTAGCTCTTGTAGCCCGCATAGGGGCCGGAGAGCCCGAAGCCCTTGACCTGGGCGTAGATCAGCCGGGGGTGAAAGGGCCGGAGATCCTCGTATCCGAGCTCGAGTCGGTCCACGGCGCCGGGCCCGTAGTTCTCGACGAAGACGTCGAAGCGGGGCAACAGGCGCAGCAGCAGGTCGCGCCCCTCGGGCTTGCGGAGGTCGAGGCTGACGCTCCGCTTGTTGGCGTTCCAGTTGCAGAAGTAGGGCGAGTAGCCCGCGCTGTCTCCCTGCAGCACGCGACCGGGATCCCCGTACCGGGTCGCCTCGATCTTCACCACGTCCGCGCCCAGCCACGCCAGGATCTGCGTGCAGGAGGGCCCGGCCTCGTACTGGGTCATGTCGAGGATGCGCAGTCCGTCCAATGCCGGCATGGTGCCTCTCCTCCCGGTCCCTCAGTCGCTGCTCGCGTCCCCGAACTCGGGCGCGCGATTCTCCATGTTCGCCTTCACGGCCTCCCTCTGGTTGGGAGAACCCATCAGGCCTTTCTGCTCGGTGGCCTCGAGGGCGAGACCCTCGGCGGGCTCCGCGTGCCAGGCCGTCTCCAGCAGGCGCTTGTCGGCCCGAATCGCGTCCGGGGATTTCCCGGCGATCTCCCGCGCCTTTGCGAGGGCAGCCGCCAGCGGGTCCTCGTCGAGGAAGGTGACGACGCCGAGCGCCAGGGCCTCCTCGCCCGCCACCACCCGGCCCGTGAAGACGAGATCCTTCGCTACGTCGAGGCGCAGCACATCGCGCACGGTCTGGGTGATCGCGACGTCGGGCACCAGCCCCCACTTGATCTCCATGATCGACAAGCGCGCGTCGGGACGCGCGAAGCGGATGTCCGCGCCCATCGCGATCTGGAAGCCCGCCCCGTAGGCAACGCCGTGAATCGCGGCCAGCACCGGCACCGGCAACTGCTTCCACACGTACGCGCAGTGCTGTGCGTGATTGTCCGGACCGCCGGTGGACGCCATGGAGACGCCGCCACCCCCTCCGCCGAAGGTGGAGATGTCGAGTCCCGAGCAGAAACCGGGGCCATTGCCCGAGAGCACGACGGAGCGCAGGCCGGGTTCTCCCGTGAGTTGGTCGCCGGCGGCACCGATCGCCTCGAACATCTCGCTCGAGAGCGCGTTGTACTTTTCGGGCCGATTGAGCCGAACGTCCGCGACGCCGCCCTCGATTTCGATGGTCACCAGGTCACCCATTCCACCGCCTCCTCGTCTCTGCGAGGGGCCGCTGCAAGCCACCTCGCATCCAACAGCTTATCCCAGGCGGGGACGCTCCCGCCTTTGCGCTTCGGCGAGCCGCGGGTGGCGGTCGCGGATGCATCGCGAACCCGCCGAGCTTCGGGTACCTCGACCGGTCCGACACGGCGGAGCGACGGCGCCCCCACGTGGCTAAGCTCGCGGCGGGAGGAGATTTCATGAAGATCGGGATCGCGACAGCTGCGGGCCCCCACACGCCCCCGGACTTCCTCGCGGAGATGGGACGCGTCGCGGAAAGCCGGGGATTTCACTCGCTCTGGGTCCCGGAGCACGTGATCTTCTTCCAAGAACACGCCTCCCGATACCCCTACAGCGAAGATGGCCGCATTCCCGGCAACCCCACCGGCGCGATCGAGCCCTTCCTGGCGCTCGGCTGGCTGGCCGCGCACACCGAGCGCATCCGCCTGGGTACGGGAATCTGCCTGGTCCCCCAGCGCGCGCCGATCTACACCGCCAAGCAGGTCGCGGACCTCGACTTCCTCTCGGGCGGGCGCGTCGATTTCGGTGTGGGGATCGGATGGCTGCGCGAGGAGTTCGAGGCGCTGGGGGTGCCCTGGCAGCACCGTGCTGCGCGCACGCGGGAGTGCGTGGCGGTGATGAAGACACTCTGGTGCGACGAAGTTTCCTCTTTCCAGGGAGAGTTCTACTCGCTCCCCCACTGCCTGCAAAACCCGAAGCCCATACAGCAGCCGCACCCACCCATCCACTTCGGGGGCGAGAGTGACGCGGCCCTGCGCCGCGCAGCCGAGATTGGCCAGGGTTGGTACGGCTTCCAACTCGACCCCGGCGGCGCCCGTGAGCGCATCCGCCGGCTCGGGGAAATCCTCGCCGAGGCGGGGCGAGAGCCCTCGGAACTCCACATCTCCGTCGGGGCGCCCTCACGCCGGGTCTCGAAGCAGGACGCGCAGCGCTATGCGGAGGCCGGTGTCGACCAGCTGATCCTGCCCATCGCCGCGGGGCGCATCGAACGTTTCGCGGCAGCAGCCGACGAGGCCGCGGCACTCATCGGAGCCTGCTGAACGCCCAATCCGGAGGGTCGCCCAGCCGCATGTCCGAAACCCCCATCGTGGTCGTCGGTGCCGGTCTCCAGGGCCTGTGCAGCGCGCTCGCGCTGGTCGAACGCGGCGAGCCAGTACGCGTGATCGAGCGCCGGGAAGGGCCCGCCCTCGAGACCAGCTACGCGAACGCCGGAATGCTCACCCCCTCCCAGCCCGACCCCTGGAACTCGCCGGGCGTGGGCAAGCACCTCCTGCAGTCACTCGGACGAAATGACTCCGCGATGCTGCTGCGTGTCCGCGCGCTGCCCTCGCTGCTGGGCTGGGGTCTCCGCTTCCTCCGCAACTCCTCGCCCTCCCGTCACCGCCGCGCCACGCGCAACGTTTTCGCGCTCGCCCAGTACAGCCTGGGCGCCACCGCCGCCCTGCGCGAGTCGCTGGGACTCGAGTACGAGGCCTCGACCCTGGGCACCCTCAAGCTCTTCCGCGATCGAAAGGCCTTCGAGACTTCGCTCGGCATCGTGAAGCGCCTCGCCGAAGCGGGCCTGGTCTTCCGTGCGCTGGACGCCGATGGGTTGGTGGCCGCGGAGCCGATGCTCGCCCCGGTCTATGGAGACTTCTTCGCGGGCCTGCACTTTCCGGGCGACGAGTGCGGGGACGCCCACCTCTTCTGCCAGGCCCTCGCCGCTCAGTTGGAGGCACGCGGCGTCCGTGTTGAGACGGGCGTCGAGGTGAAGAGCCTCCGCTGCCATTCGGGCCACGTGCAGGGCCTGGAACTCGCAGACGGAGTAGTCGAGGCCGAGCGCGTGGTGGTGGCCGCGGGCTGCTGGAGCCACGCGTTGGTGCGCAGCGCCGGCCTACGGCTTCCGGTGCGTCCCGCCAAGGGCTACTCGCTCACCGTGGAGGCGCGGCACCTGCCGGAGCGGCCTGCCCTCGCTGTGCTGGACGACCACCTGCACATCGCCGTGGTGCCCCTGGGCACGCGACTGCGCATCGCCGGTACCGCCGAGTTCGCGGGCATGGATCCGCGGATCCGCGCGCCGCGCGTCCAGAACCTGGTGGACCACTTCCTTCGCATCTACCCGGAACTGGCCGCCGAGTTGGATCTCCGGGCGGGAACCACGTGGGCGGGGCTGCGCCCCATGAGCGCCGATGGCCTACCGCTCATCGGCGAGACCGCGATCCGCGGCCTCTACCTGAACACCGGCCACGGCCAACTGGGCTGGACACTGGCCGTGGGCTCGGGGCAGGTGCTCGCCGATCTCGTGATCGGCAACCCCCCGGGCGTAGAGCCCAACCCCTACCTGGCGAGCCGGGCGCTCTGAGATACCGCTAGCCGAGCATCCGCTTCTGCAGCCGCCGCATGCCACCCAGCCAGCGGTCGACGTCGCGCGCCTTGCGGAGCGCGTACTCGCTCACGGTGGGGTGTGGGAGGATCCAGAAGCGCTCGTCCCGCAGGCCCTCCACCGCAGCCTCAGCGACTTCCTCGGCTTCGATCATTCCGTCGACCCCCGCCACCCGTGCCGCGTCGTTGTCGGGGCCGGCGGTCATGGCCGTGCGGACCGCCTGCGGGCACAGGACCGACACCTTGAGGCCCGCGTCGCCATGGGTGATCGCCAGCCACTCCGCGATGGCCACCGCCGCATGCTTGGTGACCGAGTAGGGGGCAGAGCCCAGCTGTGTGAGCAGGCCCGCGGCCGAAGCGGTGTTGAGCAGGTAGCCGCCGCCCCGCTCCAGCATTCGCGGCACCAATACGCGCGCGGCCCAGACGTGGGCCATGGTGTTGATCTCCCAGATACGCTGCCACTCCGAGTCAGGTACCTCGACGCCGCCCGCCACCCCGATGCCGGCATTCGAGCAGAACAGATCGATGGGACCGTGGGCGGCTTCGGCGGCATCCACCAGGGCCTCGATCTGCGCGGGGTCGCGCACGTCCACCGTCTGCGCCATGCCTCCCACGCTCGCCGCCACACGGGCGGCGCCCTCGGCATCCACGTCCGCCACCACCACGGCGCGTGCGCCCTCCTTTGCGAAACGCTCGCAGAGCGCGCGCCCGATGCCGCTGGCCCCTCCCGTCACGACGACATGCCGACCCGAAAGCTCCATCTGCAAGCCCTCCTGAGCGAACGATGCTACCACGTCGCACGCGCGCTCCCGCGACGCCGAAACCCCCTCGCCCGCGACCACTGGTCTCAGTCGGGACCCTCGATGCCTTCGCTCCCATAGCGATCGCCAGCGCCCTGACCACCGGGAGCAAGTCGTCCCCCACCTCCCAGGTGGCCGCGACCGGGCACGTGGTTCACCTCCACGCGAATGCCGTCTGGATCCTCGAAGAGCAGCGAGTAATAGCCAGGCGCAAACTGCGCGTCCTCACGTGGCGGGTGGACGACGCGAGCGCCCAGTTCGTCGGTCGCGAAGCGGTGGATGGCGTCCACGTCCTCGCGACTGCGCGCCCGGAAACAAAAGTGATGAAGCCCGGGCCGACCGGGGTCGAAGCGGGCCTCCCCTTGGCCGGCGGGAGCAGCGCGTACCAGGATCCCCGTGCGGCTCCCGATGCAGTAGACCGTGTCGTCGTTGCGGATCAGGGTCTGCATCTCGAGGAAGTGGCAGAAGCGCTCCCAGAAGGGCAGGCAGCGTTCCGGGTCTCGCACGGTCAACTGGATGTGCGCGATGCCGTTCACCTCGACGCTCATGTGATCCTCCTGGGAGAGCGAGCCCACGTCTCGAGTCCGCTGCTGGGAGACGTTTCACCCGGGCTGCAGAAGCGTGTAGCATCCGCCACGAGGAGGACCCCCGCCATGCCCGCAGCCGACTTCAACCTGGATGGAAAGGTCGCCATCGTGACCGGCGCCAGCCGGGGCATCGGCCTCTCGATCGCCACCGGCCTTGCCGAGCATGGCGCGGACGTGGTGCTGGCGGCCCGCAAGCCCGAACCCCTCGAGGCCGCCGCGGAGAGCGTCGCGAAGACTGGGCGCCGGGTCCTCGCCCTGCCCACCAACGTAAGGCGGATCGAGGAACTCGAGCAACTCGTCACCAAGAGCGAGGCCGAACTCGGCCGGGTGGACATCCTGGTCAACAATGCGGCCACCAATCCCTCTTTCGGCCCCGTGCAGGACATCGACGAACGCGCCTTCGACATCTTGATGAACACCAACGTGAAGTCCGCGCACTTCCTCTCCAACTACGTGCGCGAGGCCGTGCTGCGCCACGGCCAGGGCGGCAGCATCGTGAACGTTTCCTCGGTGGGTGGCTACGCGGCCAGCGACGTGATCGGCGGCTACTCGGTCTCGAAGGCCGCGATCATCATGCTCACCCAGGTGCAGGCCAAGAGCTGGGGGCACGACGGAATCCGGGTGAACTGCATCGCTCCGGGCCTGGTCAAGACCGAATTCTCGCGCGCACTCTGGGACAACGAGAAGATCCTCAAGGAGGCGACGGCCAGCGCCGCCCTGAGACGCATCGCCCAGCCCGACGAAATGGCGGGCGCGGTGGTCTACTTCGCCTCCGAGGCGAGTTCCTTCGTTACGGGGCAGACCCTGGTTCTCGACGGCGGCCGCCTGCTCTGAGCGAGAGAACGGCGAGGCGGCGGTACCGCCCCAACCCCCTTGCCTCGGGGCTCAGGGCTCCACCAGGCGCCCCTGCGCATCGCGAATCTCGGGACCGTTCACCCGGGCTCGGCCGTCGCCGAAGCCAGCATCTCGCTCGCGGAAGGCTGCACGCAGGCCCTTTTCCTTCACGGCCTGGAAGTAGGCGCGGGTGCCCGGCGCGCGGTGGCCGCGCGCGTCGTTCTCGGCAGCCAGGCGCTGCAGGGTCTGAGCGCCCATCAATTCCATCCCCAGGTTCAGCACGCGCTTGTTGGCCGCCAGCAGGTCCGGATCGATGAGCGCCATGCGATCTGCCAGCCCCTCCACCTCGGCGGCCAGGTGCTGCGAGGGCACCGACTTCATGGCGAGGCCGATCTGGGCCGCCTCGCTTCCCGTCACCGTGTCTCCGGTGAGCTGCAAGCGCTTGGCCCACTGCGGCCCGCAGTGATAGAGCCATAGATTGTTGGGCAGCGCGCCCAGGTTTCGGGCCGGCGGAAAGCCGATCACCGCGTCATCGGACACGATCACCATGTCACAACAGAGCGCCACATCGGTACCGCCCGCAAGGCAGTGGCCGTGCACCTGCGCGATGACCGGCTTGTGGATCTCCCAGAGCGCTCGGATGCGTCGGTTGCTGCGCTCGAGCATCCAGATGTCGTCATCGATGCTGCGCCCCGTTCGACGTTCGACGCCGTCATCCACTTTCGGCGCTCCCGAGCCGGAAAGGTCATAGCCCGCGCAAAAGGCCGGCCCCGCGCCACGCAGGATGAGGCTGTGCACGCTGCGGTCGTCGTCGGCCTCCCAGAGTGCGTGCTCGAGTTCTTCGAGCAGCGGGACCGACAGGGCGTTCCGCTTGTTGGGACGGTTCAGGGTGACGCGCGCGCGCCCTGCTTCGACCTCGTAGAGGATGTGCTGGTAATCCATTGCGTACGCGATCTCCCTGTGGTGTACGGAAACCCCGCGCTCCCCCTCAACGGCGGGCGCGCAGTGTCACCGGCATGTGCTTGAGGGAATGCGCGAAGTTGGAGCGCATGTAGCGGGGCGTGTCGCGCAGATCCATCCGGACATCGCGCTCGAGCAGGGTCTCCAAGGTCACCTGCAACTCCATTCGCGCCAGCCGGGCTCCCAGACAGAAGTGCCGGCCGAAGCCGAAGCTCAGGTGCTCGTTGGGAAAACGCGCGATGTCGAAGCGTCCGGGCTCCGGGAAGACCGCGGGATCGCGGTTCGCCGACGTGTACCACATCACGACGCGCTCTCCCTCGCGAATCTTCGTACCCGCGATTTGCGTGTCCCGCAACGCGGTGCGCCGGAAGTGATGGATGGGCGAGGTCCAGCGCAACATTTCCTCGATGGCACTGGGGATGAGCCTCGGGTCCGCCTGCAGGCGCCGCCATTCTTCCGGATGTTCGTGGAAGGCCAACATGCCCCCCGCGATGGCGCTGCGCGTCGTCTCGATCCCCGCCACGACGAGCATCAGGAAGAAGAGTTCGAACTCCTCCTCGCCGAGACACTCCCCCTCGTCGTCGGGAGCGAGCAGGATGCTGCTCAGATCCTCACCCGGGTGGTCGCGACGCTCGCGCGCCAGTTCGCTGGCCAGTTCGCGCATCTCGTCGATCGCGACCACGTTCTCGCCCCCACTGGCCTCCGAGAACTCCGGATCCGAAAACGCCATGACCCGGTTCGCCACCTCGTAGACCCTCGCGCGAAGTTCTTGGGGCACGCCCATCAGGTCGCCGATCATGTGTAGCGGCAGCGCACCCCCCACCGCCTCCACGAAATCACAGTCGCCCGCTTGAAGCGCCGCATCCACGATCTCGGACATGCGCGCACGCGCCGCCGGCAGCAGGCGTTGTATCGCCCTCGGAGAGAATCCGACCTTGGCGAGCCTCCGGTAACGGGTGTGCAGCGGGGGATCCAGTTCGAGCATCATGCGCGGCCGTGCCGGGACCTCGACGAACTGGTCGAAGATCATGTTGCCCTGGCGCTCGACGGAGAAGGTGAAGGGGTCTCGGCCCAGCGCCTGCACTTCTTCGTGCCGGGTCAGCGCCCAGAAGCCGGCGCCGCCGTCCAACTCGTTCCAGTAGACGGGCTGCTCGGCGCGCAGGCGCGCGAACAACTCGTGCGGAGCGCCCTGCTCGAAGAGCGTCAGATCCGTGAGGTCGATGGTCTCGCTGCCCGTGACGATTACCCGCTACCCGTCTCGCTGAAGGATCTTCGCGATGGTATTGAGCTGCATGAAGGTGGTGCCCTCGTAGATCTGCGCCACCTTGGCGTCCCGCAGATACTTCTCGGCGAGACATTCCTTGGTGACTCCGACGCCGCCGTAGACATCCACGCAGCGGCTGGCCACGCTCTCTGCCACGCGGCTGGCCACCAGCTTGGCCATGGCGCCCTCCCGCACACAGGGCAGCCCGGCGTCCCGCACGCGGGCCGCGTTGTAGACGTGCAAGCGCGTGGTCTCCACGTCCGTCGCGCATTCGGCGAGCAGGTGTTGGACGGCCTGGAAATCGCCGATGCGTTGACCGAAAGCCTTGCGCTCCCCCGAGTAGGCGAGCGCCCCCTCGAGCGCACCCTCCGCCAGGCCCAACATCTGGGCGCCGATGCCGATCCGCCCCTCGTTGAGGGTCTCGATCGCCACCTTGTAACCCTGGCCCACCTCGCCCAACACGTTGGCCTCGGGGACCTCCACCTCGTCGAGCACCAGTTCACAGGTACTGGATGCCCGCACGCCCAGCTTGTCCTCCTTGCGGCCCACCACGAAGCCCGGCATGTCGCGCTCGAGGATGAAGGCGGTGATGCCGCGATGGCCGGCCTCGGGATCCGCGTTGGCGAAAACCACGAAGAGCCCCGCCTCCTGGGCATTGGAGATCCAGTGCTTCCGCCCGGAGAGGCGGTAGACCTTGCCGTCCCGGACGGCGCGCGTCTGCAACGCGAAGGCATCGCTCCCCGAATTCGCTTCCGAGAGCGCATAGGAGCCGAGCGTGTCCCGGGCCAGGCGGGGCAGGTATTGGTTCCGCTGCTCCTCGTTCCCCCAGCGCATGAAGAGGTTCGCCATCAGCGTGTTCTGGATGTCGACGGGGACCGCGAGGGCGGGATCCACCCGGGAAATCTCCTCGATGGCGAGGATCGACATGAAGAAGGAGGCCCCCGCCCCGCCCAGCTCCTCGGGGATCTCGATGCCCATCAGGCCCAGCTCGAAGAGTTCCGAGAGCAGATCCGGCGGCTGCGCGGCGTCGCGCTCCATCTCGGCGACCCGGGGGCGGACGCGCTCCTCCGCGAAATCCCGCACCGTGCTGCGGAAGATCTCCTCCTCTTCGCTAAGCCGGGTGAGAGGCATGCAGCTAGCTCCCAAAGTACTGGTAGAGCCCGTAACCCGAGAGGGCAAGGATCACCAGCAGCGTGAGCATCACCCCGATACCCCGCAACGGATTCACCATCTTCTCGTAGTCGAGGCCCATGGGGTGAATGATCCGCCCCACCACCAGGGCCACGCCCGAGGCGTTGAGGAGCCAGGCTGGCGCACCATTGAGTTCCACGAGCGCCATCAGCACCAGCACCATGGGCACGTGCTCGGTGAAGTTTCCCTGCTTGCGAATCGCAGTGGCGAGCTCCTTGTTGCCCCCGTCGTAGAGCGAGATCCCGGTCTGGCCGCGCAGACGGCCCACCTGCACATCGAGCCACAAGAGCAGCAGCCCCATGACGGCTGCGTAGAAACCCGTGATGATCGGCGCAGACATCTCTGACATCGTGTTCTCCCTGCCGGGCTTCGGAGCGGAATGCCGGCGGTAGGTTTTGGGGAGGTGCCGGGCAAGCATACCCCCGACGGACCTTTGGGCGCTCCCCCGGCCGCGGAAGACGGACCCGTGTACGATGATGCCGGCACCGGAGGGGAAGAAGGTTTGGCGCACAAGGAAGGCGACTACCGGGGCATCCAGCGCGATCCCGGACCCGAGCGGCTGCGCTTGCGTGAACTGGCCGCGAGCCTCGACCCCCAAACACGCCGGCACATCCTCGACCTGGGCCTGGCGCCGGGTTGGCGCTGTCTCGAGGTAGGCGCCGCGGAGGGCTCCATGAGCGTCTGGCTGGCATCCCAGGTCGGCGAAAAAGGCCACGTGGTCGCCGCGGACCTGGACCTGCGCTTCCTCGCCGAACTCGACCTCCCGAACCTGGAGGTGCGCGGCCTGGACATCCGCCGCGACGAGTTGGAGCGGGCGGCCTTCGACCTCGCCTATTGCCGCACCCTGCTCCTGCACCTGCCGGATCCCACGGAGGCGCTCCGAAAGCTCGCGAATGCCCTCTGCCCCGGCGGCTGGCTGCTGGTCGAGGAGCCGGACATGTGCGTCTTCACTGCCGCCGATCCCGACCATCCGCGGGCGGAGTTCTTCGAGCGCTTTCACCGGGACATCTACCAGCATTTCCGCACGGTGAAGCTCATGGACACCCACTTCGCGCGAACTCTCCCCGTGCTCTTTGCAAAGCTGGGCCTGGAAGACCTGCGCTACCAGGCCAGCGCGCGCTGGCTCCGCGGCGGAAGCCTCGAAGTCCAGTCGCCGCTTCGCAGCTTGACGATCCTGAGCCCTCCACTGCTCGAAGCGGGTGTGGTCACCCAGGCGGAAATCGACGAGGTAGTCGCCCTCTACGCCAACTCGGACTTCGCGTTTCTCTCTGGCCTGCAGGTGGTGGCCTGCGGGCGAAAGCCCGGCGGCTCGGCGCTCGGGGACCAAGTCCGGCGATGAGCTCGCTCACGCATCTCGACCACGTGGTGGTGGCGGTGAAGGAGATCGACGGCGCCCTGGGACGCTACGCGCGGCTGCTGGGCCGGCGCCCTAGCTGGCGGGGTGAGCATCCTGGCGCCGGCACGGAAAACGTGCTCTTCCGGCTCTCGAACACCTATCTCGAGTTGCTCGCTCCAGCCGGCACGGGCCCGGTGGGCGATGCGCTGCGCGCCAGGCTCGCGAGCCACGCGGAAGGGCCCGTGGCCCTCGCCTTCCGCACCGACGACGCCCAGGCGTGTCACACCGAGCTACGGGCCCGGGGCCTGGAAGCGGGGGAACCCGAAGAAGGCGTGGGACGAGATGTGGAATCCGGGGCCTATCGCCGCTGGCGCCGCGTGCCACTGCCCCCGCACGACACCCGGGGCGTTCTGCTCTTCGCCATCGAGCACCTCTCGCCGGAAGCGCTTCTCCCCCTCGCGCCACCGCTGGGAGAGGAGCGGGCGGCGGTGGATGCGCTGGATCACGTGGTAGTGCGCAGCGGGGACCCGGACGCCAGCCGCGCGCTGTACGGCGAAGAGGGCCTGGGGATCCGCCTGGCGCTGGACCGCGAGTTTCCGAAGTGGGGCGCTCGCATGCTCTTCTTCCGTCTGGGCGACACCACCATCGAGGTGGTGAGCGCCCTCGAAGCCGAGGCGCCGGCACCGCCGGCCGATCGCGACGAACTCTGGGGCCTGGCCTTCCGCGTCCCGGATGCCAGCGCCGCTCATGCACGGCTGATGGACTCGGGGCTGGCGGTCAGCGAGGTGCGGGACGGTCGAAAGGCCGGCACGCGGGTCTTCACCGTCAAGGAATCGGGCCCGCCCATCCTGATGCTGGAAGCGGCCGGCCCGGGCTGAAAGTTCCTTCGAAGCGTCGACCCGGCGGCCGGGCAACATCCGGGAGCATCGGACGAGCACCCGAACGCCGCCCACTCCCCGAATCGCCCGGGGAGCGAGTCAGGCCGCGAAGGGATGCCCGGATTCGGACTCGCGTAGCTGGGCCTCGAAGGCCTCCGGGGAAACCGCGGGGCTGATCAGAAAGCCCTGGATCTCGTCGCAGCCGTGGCGAACCAGGAAATCACGCTGCGCAGCAGTTTCCACGCCTTCCGCGATCACTCGCAGATCCAGCTGCCGCGCGATGGAGAGGATGGCCGTCACGATGGCGGCGTCGTCGGGATCGAAGGCCAGGTCCTGCACGAAGGAGCGGTCGATCTTCACCCACTCGAGGGGGAAGCGTTTCAAGAAGGAGAGCGACGAGTAGCCGGTGCCGAAATCGTCCAACGCGATACCGAGACCCATGCGCGCGAGTTCGCCCAGGGATTCGATGGCCCGGCTCTCGTTTTCGAGCAGGGCACTCTCCGTCACCTCTAGCACCAGATCGCGGGGGTCGAGATCGGATTCCCAGAGTGCACTGACGAGTGTCTCCCGCAGGTCGTCGCGCTCGATCTGTCGCGCGGAGACGTTGACCATCATGCGCAGGCCGTGGAAGCCGGCGGCCTTCCAACGCGCGAGTTGCGCGGTCGCCTCCCGGATCACCCACGCTCCCAGGGGTACGATGAGGCCCGTCTCCTCGGCGACCGGGATGAACTCCACGGGAGGAACGTCGCCCAACTCGGGGTCGCTCCAACGCAACAGCGCCTCGGCGCCGGTGATAGTGCCGAGCTCGGCCGACACCTTGGGCTGATAGGCGAGCCGCAATCCGCCGCGTTGCATGGCGCGCCGCAGCTGGCCCTCCAACGTGACACGCTTGCGGACCTTGGCATTCACGGCCTCGCTGTGGAACGCATAGCCGCCTCGGCCGCGGTGTCGCGCGCGCTCACCCGCCGCCCCCGCACGAGAGAGGAGCGTCTCCACGCGCTGCCCGTCCCGGGGAAAGAGCGCGATGCCAATGCTCGTGCCCAACCAGTGCTCGCGGCCATCCACTTCCAAGGGCTTCTCGAGCGCAGCCAGAATCTCCTCGGCGACCCGCGAGGCCGCGAAGTCGCCGTCGATCTCGTGGAGAAGCACCGCGAACTGCCCGCCACCCATGCGTGCCACCAGGTCCGTGCGGCGGGTACTCTCCACCAGGCGGCGACCGATTCCACGGAGCACCCCCTGCACTTCGCGTAGATCCCCGCTGCCCGCGATGTCGTCCACCGCACCCACGTCCACCACCAATAGCCCGAGCATCGAGGCAGAGCGGTCGGCCAGGCCTATCGAGCGATCCATGTTTGCGTTCAGGGCGGCCCGATCCGCCAGCCCACTCGCCGTGTCCCGCCCCTCTGCATGCATGGACGCCAAGCGCTCCCGTGCGTGCCGACCCAGCGCGTGTTCGAGACAGCGCCGCAAGCGCGGAGCGTCTAGACCTTCCATGCCCAGGCAGTCCTGCGCGCCCAGCTCCAGGGCGCGTCGCGCCTCGGAGCCGTCGTAGCAGGGCTGCAGGAACAGGCAGGGGAGTTCTCCAGCCAGCCGTGCGAGCACCTCGAGGGCCGGCTCCCCCGGCTCTAGGATCAGGGCGTCGAAGGCCCCCGTTCCCGCCTCTCGCAAGCAGTCCGCCAGGCTCGACACGCAATGCACCCGCCCGGCGGGGAAAGCCTGCTCGAGCAGGTCCACGCTGTCCCCCGGTACGCGACTCCCGGCCGCGAGTACCAGCCAGCTCGCGCCGGCCGCACCGTCCCCCTCGCCCGAAAGACTCGAAACACCCTGCATCTGACCCACGCCCCGCTCACTGCGGCCTCGACCTCTCTGTATCGAACGATCGAGCCCTGGATTTGAATCGGGGCCGGTCGCGAGCGGAAGCACGACCCGTTGAGGATTCGTCTCCCCCGGGGGACTCCTTGGGTCCACCTGTTTCGAAAAACATTGAAAAAAAACTGACACGCAACTAGCGAAATCGCCCACTCCCTCTGTACAACACGATTCCCTTCCCAAGGAAGCGGGTCACCGAATGGCGGCCCGCTTTCTATTTGGGGCCGACGCCGACAGACCCCAGGAAGCTGACGAGTGAGCGAGGCGGCGGCCGGGAGCTTCAGCGACCCTTCCAGACCGGGTCGCGCTTCTCGGAAAAAGCGAGCGGCCCCTCGATGAAATCCTCGCTGCGCAGCAGCGCGGCGATCTGGTCGTACTCGGCGTGGAAGGCCTCCTCGAGGGAGGCGTGGTCGAGGCCCCGGTGGATCGCCTGCTTCGAGGCCCGCACGCTGAGCGGCGCGCACTCGAGGATCTGCTCCGCCCAACTTCGCGCCGACGACATCAACTCGTCGTGCGGCACCACCTGGTTCACGAAGCCCAACGCCTGCCCTTCTTCGGCGGAGACACGCCGTCCGGTGAGGACCATGCCCATCGCCTGTTTGAGGCCGATCTGGCGGGGCAGGCGGTGCAGGCCTCCGGCCAGCGCCGCCAACCCCACCCGCGGCTCGGGGAGCGCGAAAACCGCCTTCTCGGAAGCGATGATGAGATCGCAGGCCAAGGCGATCTCGAAGCCGCCGCCCATGGCCACGCCATTGACCGCGGCGATCACCGGCTTCCAGCAGTCGTAGCGATTCGTGAGCCCCGCAAAGCCGTAGCGGTTCTGCATCCCGAGCTTGCCCGCGTGGGCGGCCGTGTACTTGAGATCGTTGCCGGCGCTGAAGGCGCGGTCGCCCACACCCGTCAAGATCGCGACCCAGAGATCGTCGTCGGCCACGAAGGCGTCGAAGACCTCCTCGAGTTCCTGGTTGGCGGGCGGGTGCAAGGAGTTCATCACGTCCGGCCGGTCGATGGTCACGATGTAGACACGACCCTCGCGTTCCGCCTTGCAGTACTCGGGCATTTCCTTCTCTCCCCGTTTCAGCCGCCCTCGCTCTCGGGACCCGGGCACGAGGGGAATTCCGCTCCACCCCCGGCCTGGGGGCGGCGGCGCCATGGTACACGCTGGAGGCGGCGCGCGAGTCCCGTCCGCAGGGGGCGGGGGCTATTCCGGGAGATTCGGCGCCCAGGCCACGCCATTGATGTGGGAGCCCCCGTCCACGAAGAGGGTATTGCCTGTCAGGTAGCGGGCGTCCTCGGAGGCCAGGAAGATCACCACCGGAGCCACGTCCTCTTCCGGGTCTCCCATGCGCTGCATGGGATTCTCCTCCACCAGCTTGGCGGCGTTCTCGGGACTGGCCTTCACGAAGGCCGCGTAGGAGGTGGTCGCCGCCGCCGGACACACGGCGTTGGCGCAGATCCCGTGGCGCGCCCATTCGCGGGCGGCGGTGCGAGTGAGCGTGCGCAGCGCCTCCTTCGAGGTGTTGTACTCGACGGTGTACATGTGCGCGTTCACGCCGTTGAGCGAGCAGATGTTCACGATCCGCCCCCATCCCTGGTCGCGCATGTAGGGAAAGACCGCCTGCATCGCCCAGAAACTGCTCATCAAGCCGATCCGGAAGCCGTGCTCCATGTGCTCGTCGCTCTTGCGCTCGAGCCGCTCGGTGCTGCCGCCCCCCCATGCATTGTTGACCAGGATGTCGGCGCCCCCCATGCCGTCGATGGCGTGGGCGACCATGGCGAGGACGTCTTGTTTGACGCCTACGTCGGTCCGCAGGAACTCCGCCTGTCCGCCCAACTCATCGCAAATCTCACTAACGACTTCGCGTCCCGCGCGCTCGTCGCGTTCCGCGACCAGCACACGCGCACCTTCCCGTGCCAGGCTTCGCGCGACCGCGCGACCGATGCCCATGCCGGCTCCCGTGACGATGGCCCGTTTCCCCTCCGCTCTTCCCATTTCGTGCTCCTCCCACCGGGTTCCGAATCCCCGACCCGCTCGACGCGCGCATTCTAGCCCCGATCGCGGGGAAAGGGCCTGACCGCGGACTTGCGCCACGACGGGGATCCGCGATGCTCGCCCCCGCGGAGGAGATGATGGGCCAGGAAGAGATGACCGAACGCTCCAGGATCGTCGAGATCCAACCGGAGGACGAGGCGCTGCACTTCGCCGAGCAGGTGGCCCGGGGCCTCGACACCCACCCCAGGTCGCTGCCCTGCCGCTTCTTCTACGACCGCGAGGGCTCGGCGCTCTTCGAGGAGATCTGCGACCTCCCCGAGTACTACGTGACCCGCANCGAGCGGGAGATCCTGTCCGCCCAGTCCAGCAGCATCACCGCCGCCCTCCCCTCGCCCGCGAACCTCGCCGAGTTGGGGAGCGGGAGTTCGCGCAAGACGCGGCTGCTCATCGAGTCCTTCCTCGATCGGCAGCCGCGGCTGCTCTACATGCCCGTCGACATTTCGCCCGACATTCTCCGGGAGAGCGCCGAGACGCTGCTCGACGCCTATCCAGGTCTCGAGGTTCGGGGCTTCGCGGCCGAGTACCAAGACGGCCTACGCGAGATCGGCGCTGAGAGCGACCTCCCCAAACTCGTCGCCTGGCTCGGCTCCAACGTGGGCAACTTCGAGCGCGACGCGGCCGCCGGCTTCCTGGGAGCGGTGAGACGATCGCTCCAGGAACCAGACCGGCTGCTGCTCGGCGTCGACCTGCGCAAGGATCGCGCCGTGCTCGAACGCGCCTACGATGATGCCCAGGGCGTGACGGCCCGCTTCAACAAGAACCTGCTCGCGCGCATCAACCGCGAGTTGGGCGGACGCTTCGACCTCGACGCCTTCGCGCATCGCGCGCGCTATCAGAAAACAGCGGGCCGGGTGGAGATGGAACTGGTGAGCCTGCGCGACCAGGAGGTTGCGATCCAGGCACTCTCGATGGTGCTGAAATTCGCCGAGGGAGAAGCCATCCACACCGAGAACTCCATCAAGTACTCAGAGGAAGAAATCCAGCAGTTGGCCTCGCGCTCGGGTTTCCGGATCGAGGCCAGATGGCTGGACGCTCGCAACTGGTTCTGCCTGGTCCTGCTTGCGCCCGCGGTGGACTGAGAAGCGCGAAGGGGGCGGCACGGGCGGCACTCGAGTCAGTGCGCCTGGCGCCAGTCGTCTCCGATCCCCACGTCCGCCCGGAGCGGAACCCCGAGGGACAGCACGCCCTCCATGCACTCCCGGAGCAACTCGCCGACCGCTTTCGCCCGCGCCTTGGGGGCCTCCACGACCAGTTCGTCGTGCACCTGCATGAGAAGCCTCGCGCGCGGTTGCGTCTCGGTGAGGCGCGCGTCCACCGCCAGCATGGCCTTCTTGATCAGGTCCGCGGCGGTGCCCTGGATCACGGTGTTCACCGCCATGCGCTCCGCGGCCTGGCGGAGCACCCGGTTGCGGGAGTTGAGATCCGGCAGCGGCCGCCGCCGACCCAGCAGCGTGCGCACGCAGCCGGCCTGCTTGGCGTCCTCGACGGTCTTCGTGATGAAGCCCTTCACCGCCCCGTAGCGTTGGAAGTAGGTGTCAATGGTCTCCCGGGCGTCATCGGCGGCGATGCCCAGCTGCCGGGCCAGGCCGAAGGCAGAGAGACCGTAGAGGATGCCGAAATTGACGGCCTTGGCGCGCGAGCGCTGCTCGTCGCTGACCTCTTCCGGAGACACCTCCCAGACCTCGGCGGCGGTGCGGCGATGGATGTCCTCGCCGCGCTCGAATGCGTCGACCAGGCTCTCGTCCTGCGTGAAGTGCGCGAGAATCCGCAACTCGATCTGCGAGTAGTCGGCGGAGACGAGCCTGAATCCCTCTGCGGGCACGAAGGCCTCGCGGATGCGCACGCCCTCCTCGCTTCGAATGGGGATGTTCTGCACGTTGGGGTTGGCGGCCGAAAGCCGTCCCGTGGCCGCGCCCAACTGGTTCCAGGTGGGGTGGATGCGGCCGGTGGATGCGTCGACCAGGCGCGGCAACGCGTCCACGTAGGTGCTCTTCAACTTCGCGAGATGGCGAAAAGCCAGCACCCGGGCCGGCAACTCGTGCTGAAGGGCCAACTGCTCGAGGACACCCTCGTCGGTCGAGTAGCCGGTCTTGGTGCGCTTGATGACGGGCAGTGCGAGCTTCTCGAAGAGGATGCGCTGAAGCTGTTTGGGGGAAGAAATCAAGAACTCCTCCCCCGCGAGGCCATGGATCTCGCGCTCCAGCATCGCGAGCGCCGACGCGTACTCCGCGGAGATGCGCTCGAGCAGCGCCTCGTCGACCCGCACGCCCTCGCGCTCCATCCCCGCCAGCACACGGGCCAGCGGCAGCTCCAATTGCTCGAAGAGTTCCAGCAGGCCCGCCTCGGCGAGTTGTTTGCCGAGCGGCTTCACGAGCGCCACCAGCGCGCAGGCCTCGGCGGCCGCCCAGGCCTCCAACTCGTCGGCCGGCAGCTCGGAAGCCGGGGTGGCCTTGGCGCCACGACCCGCCAGGGCCTCCCAGTTGCGGTGCTTGCGGCCCGCGTGGGCGGCCGCCAGGGCCGCCACGTCGGGACTGCGGGCCGGGTCGAGCAGGGAGGCCGCCAATCCGACGTCGAAGGCCGGCTCGCTCAGCACCAGGTCGTGCTCCGCGAACAAGCGCTGCAAACCCTTGGCGTCCGCACTCCACCAGCCGGGCGCCCGCTCTCCGGAGAGCGCCGGTGCCAGGACCTCTGCGACCTGCGCGAGGGGCAGGCCTGCGCGCAGACCCACCAGGGGCACGAAGGCCGCGCGGTCGGGAGCGAGGCCCACCGCGAGCGCCACCGCGGTCTCTGCCTCCCGGATCTCGACCAGCGAGAACCCCTCGCTCTCGCGCATGCGCTTGGCGAGGGCCGAGAGTGCCCGGACACCCTCGATGCGCTCGACCTCCACCGCTTCGGCGGCTGCGGACGCGTCCTCCTCGGTCGGAGCACCCTCGCCGCCCAGCGCCTCCAGTTGTCGACTGAAGCCGAGGCGTTGGTAGAGGGGCCGCAGTGCTTCCGCGTCCGGCGTGGCGCACCGCCAATCCGGCCAGTCCCCCGCGAGAGGAACATCCGCGCGCAAGGTCGCCAGTTCCCGGGAGAGACGCGCGGAATCCGCTCCCGCGGCCAGCGCGTTACGCGCGCGCTTGGGCTCGACCTCGTCTGCGTGGGCGAGCAGGGTGTCGAGATCGCCCCACTTGGAGATGAGCGCTTCGGCGCCCTTCTGGCCGATGCCCTTGACGCCGGGGATGTTGTCGCTGGGATCGCCCACCAGCGAGCGCAGATCGAGGAGTTGGGCTGGGGGTACGCCGAAGCGCTCCTCGACCTCCCCAGGACCGAAGCGCCGGTCCTTGATGCCGTCGAACAACGTGACGCGCTCGTCGACCAGCTGCATGAGATCCTTGTCGGTGGAAACGATCGAAATCCGCGCCGCATCGGGCGCACGCGCCACTAGGGTGGCAATCACGTCGTCCGCCTCGAAATCGGGGATTTCCAGCACCGCCACCGCGTAGGCGTCCAGCAACTCGCGCACGAGCGGGATCTGCAGCGAGAGATCCTCGGGCTGCGCGTCTCGGCCGGCCTTGTATTCGGGGTAGAGGCGGTGGCGGAAGGTCTTGCCACGCGCGTCGAAGACCACCACGAGGTGATCGGGCTGCTCCTCGCGCAATGCCTTCTCGAGGCTGCCCAGGAAACCGTAGACCGCGTTGGTGGGCGTACCATCCGCAGCGCGCAGGGCTGGGATCGCAAAGAAGGCGCGATACAGGGTATTGGTCCCGTCGACGACGACGATTCGGGACCCGGCGGAAGGCGCCTTGGAGGGCACGCGCGAAGAATAACGGAAGCAGGGCCATGTTGTTGCCTCTGCCTCGGTCCCGCTCGGCGGGGACCCGCGTCACTGCCCGGAGGCTGGGCCCGGCGCATCCCCGCCTTCGTCCGAGCATGCGTGAACGCCTGAAAGTTGACGAGTTCGGGCTCTGGTCCGTACAATGGCTCTTGACGCTTCCCTGCAGCAAGGCGTGAAGGACGAGCGTCATTCCGTACACGGGAGGACCGTCGTGGCAAACCGGTTCATGATCATCTCCGCGGATTGCCACGCCGCCGCGCGCTGGCCCGACTACGAGTCCTACTTCGAGCGCAGGCACCTCGACGCGTACCGCGAGTGGTACGGCGCCAGCGGGAAGGTCGAAGCGCTCCGGCCCGGCGAGAACCGGCTCTTCGACAAGAACTTCCTCGACGAACTCGATGAGAGCGATCGGGCGGGCGGGCGTTCCGGCAGCTGGGACGCCGAGGTACGAATGCGCGAACTCGACGCGGACGGCGTGGCGGGCGAGGTCATCTTTCCCGGCGCGGAAAACTCCCATGTACCCTTCCACGGCCGTCGCCCATCGACACGTCGCACGGACGCCCAGCCCCTCGAGTTCCTCCAGGCCGGGGCGCGCGCCTACAATCGTTGGCTCGCCGACCTGTGCGCGCAGAATCCGGACCGTTGCGCGGGGGTCGTCTTCGTCGACTTCCACGACATCGACGCAGCGGTGGAAGAGATCCGGCGGGCCATGGAATCGGGCCTGCGCGGGGGCGTGCTGCTGCCCGGCGAGTGGGGGAATCTCCCCTCCTACAATGACCCCCACTACGAACCGATCTGGGCCCTCTGCGAGGAACTGGAACTCCCCGTCAACACCCACCCCCTCGGCAACGCCCTCGAAAACTACGAAGACCTGCCCGGCAAGACGGCGATCTTTCTCTCCGAGGTGAAGTGGTACGCCCACCGCCCCTTCACCTTCGCGCTCTGGAGCGGCGTCTTCGAACGCCACCCGCAGCTGCAGTTCGTGCTCACGGAGCAGATGGCGGACTGGGTGCCGGAGACGCTCGCGTACTACGACGATCTCTACAGCCGGCCGATCTTCGCCCAGATCCGGGAGGGCCTCCCGCTGCGGCCCAGCGAGTACTGGGAGCGCCAATGCCACGTCGGCGCCTCGTTTCTCGCCCGCAAGGAAGTCGCGCTTCGCGGCCAGATCGGAGTCGACAAGATCATGTGGGGTTCGGACTACCCGCACGCCGAAGGCACCTGGCCCCATACCAAGAAGAAACTCGCGGAAACCTTCGCGGGTGTCGCGCAAGACGAGATCACGCGCATGGTGGGCGGGAACGCCGCGGCGCTCTACCACTTCGACCCGGAGAGACTCGCCCCTCTCGTCGATCGCATCGGCCTCGCGCACAGCGCGCTCGCGGACTAGAGGCCGCGGCGAGCCCCGCTGCCAGCCGTCCAGCGTTCTACCGGGGCCAGATTCCTGGCTATCCTTGCAATAGCAACCGGGTTCCGGTCCATGCGGAGAATCCCCCATGTCCGATTGGCGACCGCCGAAATTCGAGCGGCCCCGACTGAATTTCGCCCGAGGGGGCGCGCCCGACCCGTACCGGCGCGCGCTGTTGCGCAGTGGATTCCTGGGACTTGGACTCTTCGCCTCGGGGGGCTGGCTTGCGGGCTGCGGACACGGTTTCAACGACGAGTCGGGAGCGTCCGGCGATCCGAATGCCGAGACGCCCCTGCAATCCCAGATCCCCTCGCTGGGGCCCCTCCAGCCGACTCCGGACGCCAACGGGTTACGGCTTCCGGAGGGCTTCACGTCCCGTGTGGTGGCACGTTCGGGCCTGAAGCCCCTCGACGCCTCGAACTACTTCTGGCACACCGCACCGGATGGCGGCGCCGTGTTTGCCACCGAGGACGGCGGATGGATCTACGTGTCCAATAGCGAAAGGAGCTTCCCGAACGGCGGTGTTGGCGCGCTTCGCTTCTCCGCCGACGGAGAGATCATCGACGCGTATTCGATCCTCGAGGGGACGAACCGCAACTGTGCGGGGGGACTCACACCGTGGGGAACCTGGCTCTCCTGCGAGGAGGATTTCTTCGGGGGACGCGGGCGCGTCATCGAATGCGACCCCACGGGTTCCGCGGAGCCCGTGTTCTTGCCCAGAATGGGGCTCTTCGTGCACGAAGCCGTGGCCGTGGACCCCGCCACCCACCAGATCTACGAGACCGAGGACCGCTCCGATGGGGGCTTCTACCGTTTCACCCCCGCAGATCCGCAACCCGGCGGTCGACCGGACCTCCGGTCGGGGACGCTCGAAATCGCTGTAGTCGAGAATCTCGCGTCAGTGCTGGCCGGGAGCACCAGCACGGTCTCGTGGGAGATCATCCCCGATCCCTTCGCGAACCCGGTGTCCACGCGGCGGCAGGTCGCGGGCAGGGCGTCATTCAGGGGCGGCGAAGGCATCTGGTATGCGGATGCTCGGGTGTATTTCTCCACCAAGCGCGATCGCAACATCTGGGTCTACGACATCGCCGCCGCATCCCTGTCGCTCTTGTACGGCGCCATGAGTTTCGAGCCCGACAACGTGGCGGTGTCACCGGGAGGAGATGTGCTCGTGGCGGAGGATGGCGGCGGCATGCAGCTTGTCGCCATCACTCCGGAAGGGCAGCTCGTGGAACTCGTACAGGTCGTGGGCCACAACCGATCGGAAATCGCCGGGCCAGCCTTCGATCCCTCGGGCACACGGCTCTACTTCAGTTCGCAACGGGGAGCGACCGGCAGCAGCAGTTCGGGCGTCACCTACGAGATCTCCGGCCCCTTCGTGGCTTGACGGCCCCGCGCGCCGCGGAAACGGCGCCGGGCAGTCCCGCCCCTAGGAGGCCGCGCCCACGGCTCCCGTCACGTAGCGCTCCACGTCCGCCACGGTGCGCATCTCCTCGACATCCTCGTCGGGAACCTCGATGTCGAACTGCTCCTCGATGGCCATCATCATCTCCACGATGTCCAGCGAGTCGGCGCCCAGGTCGTCCAAGATGTGCGCCGCCGGCGTCACGGTCTCCGCACCCACCCCCAGCTGCTCGGCCACCAGCGAACGAATCTTCAATTCGAGACTGTCACCCACCTGTCTAGCCTCCTGCCCCGGGGGCGAGACACTCCCGACGAGGCCGCAGCCGCCGTCCGGTCCCCCCAGCCGGTGCAGAGTGTAGGCTCGCCGGAGTCGGCGGTCCATGCTCGCGGCTCACACTTCTTTCCCGGCGGGGATCAGCCCTGCTCGCCTAGGGGCAGCAGGCCCGCAATCACGAATTCGACGGCCTCGTGGTAGGTTTCCTCGAGGCTGTGGGCCCTCAATTTCCGATGGACTGGGCTCGTCTCGACGCCGATGATGCCATTGGCCAGCGTCCACAGAATGTTCGCCACCGCCCAGGGATCGCATTCGCGGAAGCGCCCAGCGGAGAGCCCCTCCTGCACGACCTCGGCCAGAATGCCCAGGCATTGCTCCCAGAGGCGCGTGACCTCCGCAACCACTCCTGGCGGCAGCTCGCCGATCACGGGCTGGTTCTCCATGGCCCAGAAGATCTGGAAGTACTCGCGGTTTTCACTCCAGTGCCCCAGGTAGAAACGAGAAACGCGCCTGATCCTCTCGTCCGGGGGCAGCGTCTTGTCGGCGACGCTCTCGCGCATCTTCTCGACGAAGATCTCCCCGTCCGCGGAGAGAATGGCAACGTACATCTCGGCCTTGCTCTCGAAGTAGCGGTAGAGGGTCCCCTTGGCGACACCCGCCACCTCCGCGACCTCGTCGAGGTTGGCCTTCACGAAACCGTCGCGGAAGAAGACGCCACGAGCGGCATCCAGGATGCGACGGCGCTGCTCGGCGCGGCGCTCCGTGCGGCTCGGCGCCTCCCCGACCCGGGCGCTCACGAGCGCGTGGCCTGTGCGTGGTGGCGGGCGACCTCCACGTAATGGCGCGTGCGCTGGCGCTGCTCGCGTCGTTCCTCGACCGTCAGTTCGCGAACCACGCGCGCCGGTACGCCCAAGGCGAGCATGCCCTCCGGAACCTGGAAACCGGGGGACACCACCGCGCCCGCCCCCACCAGTGCTTCGCGACCCACCTCCGCGCCCTC
>JABSQX010000037.1 GCA_013215615.1 Myxococcales bacterium
TGATCGACCTTCACGCCGTGGGTGATACGGACGAAGGCCCCGTGGTAACGCTCTCCGCTCGGAAACGTGACCATCATGTCTCCCATTTCGTGACTGGCCGAATGGGATTCCCAGCCCATCGTGATGCGAATGACGGGCTGATCGCGCCGCATCCATTTGCCGGGCAGGATGCCGGTCTGGAGCGTCGCGCAGGAAAGAGCGAAAACGGATACCGCGGCGATCAGCTTCTCGAATCGATGCACCTTGGTGCCTCCTCTTGAGCCCTCGAAAGGGCGAGATCATCAGTCGCGGATCACCCGGCCCGCCATCACCCCCAGGAGCGAATTCAGAACGATGGCTGCCAGCATCGCCCACATGCCGCTGGCCTTTTCGATCTTGACGATCGTGCTGCCCTCGGTCAAGAAGAGCAAGAGCGCAAGTCCAAAGACGTCGAGCATTGCCCAGAGTCCGATGCCGCGCGTGATCTCCTCGACGTGCCGAAAACGTTGCGGCGTAACTCGTCGGTACCAGAGCAGCGTAATTCCGCCCAGGCGCATTACTGGCATGACGACGAGAAAGAGGGCGACGGCCGCCGAAAAGACGAACATTTGATCCGACCAGAGCGCCGTGATGGTCTCGAGAATGCTGTAGGAGCTTTTCTTCAGGTACCACGCGGTGATCCGGATGTACGGCAATCCAAGCGCGGCCAGGAGCGAAAGCAATGAGCCGATCAGAAGGAGTGGCACAGCGACACCTCTCCAACCCGCGCCGTCCGCCGCGCGCACGGGCTCCGCCCCCTTCGTGGGCTCCTCGGGTTCCGACTTCACGTGCAGGTAGGCCATCAACTCCGCGGACCCGATGCTCAGGCAGATGGCGGCAAGGAAGAGCGGGAGCCCGGGCAGGGTCCGGGTGACGAGGAGCATCTGGCCATGTGAGAGCACGATCAACACGAGCGCTACGAACACGTCCAGAAGCGACCACCGGCCGAGCGCCCCCAGGATGCGAAAGACTCGATGCCTCGCGGAAGCGTGCATGGGGCGGTACCAAAGCACGAAAAGCGCTGAGAGCTTCACGAATGGGAAGACGATCGAAAAGATGAAGATGAGGATCGCCACCCAGTAGATCTTGAGCTGCCACATCAGCTCGACCGTTCGCGGAATGCTGTAGGCCTTCTCCGACTCCACGAATACCTTGAGGAGCAAGAAGGGCACGTTCAACGCGACGACGTTCAACACCAGCGAGGCGAAGAGCATGCAGGGAATGAGCCGACGGAAGCGGCCGATTCGAGATACCAGAACATCGCGCTGCGTCGCCCTTGTCATGCGCCTCTCCCGCCTCCAGACAACGAGGTCCCCCGCTGCTCCGGCCCCATGCCCCGGTTGCTGTTCTCGCTGAATGCGAGGACCGAGCGCGACTAAAATAGCGAAGGTGTACCGACTGGAAAGACTCGTTGCCGCCGCGCCAACGGCCGATTTCTCCTATCCTCGATCCTCCAACCCGAGGGGGCCCGATGAAACCCACAGCGTGGACGGAAGATGAAGCGCGCTCTTTCCTGGCAGGCATGAAGAGCGTCTCAACGGTACGCGGAACCCGACCCCTCGAAGCCCTGGCCCGAGAGATGCTCGACGCGGTGCGCAGACACGTCCTGCATGCAAACACCGACATCGAAACGCTCCCGGACTCTTCGCCCGAAGAACTGGCGGCACAGATCCGGGAGCCGCAGCGCCGACAGGAATTCATCCAGTTCCTGATCCTGATCCCCTACCTGCCCATGCAGGTGGACGCGGAACAGGTGGCCGTGGTGGACGAAATCGCGCGCGCACTGAAGCTCGATCCCACGACACTGACCGATCTTCATCGCGTGAGGGATGACCGGCTGAAGCGGCTGGTCCTCGACTTCAGCCGCCGCGAGATCGCCGGGCTCAGCGAGAGTGGCACGGCATGGCAGCAGGTCCAGGCCATCGCGCGCACGCTGCATCAATTCGTGGGCGACGAGAAGGTGGCGAAACGCTACCGAGGCCTCGAAAACCTTCCGGAGGGGAGTCTCGGGCACACCCTGTTTCAATTCTACCGCGCGCGAAACTTCCCCCTTCCCGGAGAGAAGAAGAGTTTCAGCGAATATGCGGTCAGTCACGACTGCTGCCACATCTTGGGGGGCTTCAACACCGACATGAACGGAGAACTGAACGTCGCGGGCTTCGAAGCCGGGCTGTTCGACAATGGTTTTGGATTCGAACTTCTCCTCGAGGTGATCCTCGACTTCCACATGGGAAAGACCTTCACCACCGCGGGTCTGCTCGATCCCGGAACCGGGCACTTCGATCCAGAGGACGTGCTCGCCGGCTACGAACTGGGCGTGGCCTGCAAGGTCAACCCGATGGCGGGTTGGGACTTCTGGGAGGCTGCGGGCGAGCAGGTGGGCACCCTGCGCGCCCGCTACGGCATAGCGGAGATCCCCGGACCGGTGCTGCTGCCTCCACCAGGCAGCTCGGACGCACCGCCTCCTCACGATCACGGCTGAAGAGGTGAGCCGGTACCGCGGCGAAAGCCGCCTGCGAGGAGGGAAGCCATGACCCACCGTTCGCATTCGCGGAAATTCATGCGCGGGCTCATCGCAATCGCGATCGCCTCGACGCTTGGGATGGGCTGCGCGCTTTCTCCGCGGAAGCCTGACGCCCCGCCCCCCCATGGTGGAACATTCACGATCGCGATGATCCCGGACACCCAGAACTACGTCGACTACACGCACCAGAAGGCCGAGGGATTCGCGATCGATTCCGCGGAACTCTTCATCCAGCAGTTGGAGTGGGTCGCCGAGCGCGCGGAGTCCAATGGCGGCGATATCGCCTTCGTCGCCTCGGTCGGAGATACCTGGCAGCACCCGACGCTCTGGATCGACGAAAAACATGCGGCGATGGGCATCGGACGGATCGACAATCCCCTCTTCGCGGGTCACTTCGACCCTTCGCCCAAGGTCCTCGAAATCGAAATCCCGAAAGCCATCGAGGGGTACTCCCTCGTCTCGGAGGCGGGGCTCCCCTTTGGGGTTCCGCCGGGCAATCACGACTACGACGCGATGTACAATGTCGACACCTACCCGCCGAACCTCGGCAAGAAGCCCGAGACACTAAGCTTCGACATCGCCGACCTCGGCGTGCTCCACGTCGGCGGGCTCGACGGCTTCCTCTCCGCCTTCGGCAAGCAGAGCCCCTTCTTCTCGGGAAAGTCCTGGTACGTGGGAAGCTTCGAGGGTGGAACGAGCAGCGCCCAGACCTTCGAAGCGGGTGGCTACAGCTTCCTCCACATCGCGCTCGAGATGCAGGCGGGCGACGACGCGATCGATTGGGCGAAGCGCGTCATCGCGGAGCACCCGGGCAAGCCCACCATCGTAAGTACCCACGACTACCTGAGCCCGAACGCTGAGCGCCTGACCGTCGGGTTTCTCGACTTCACACTCGTCGACCCCGAGAACCACAATACGACGCAGCAGATCTTCGAAAAACTGATCGAGCCGAGCGATCAGATATTTCTCGTCTTGTGCGGCCACTATCACGGGCAATCCTTCCGAATCGACGAGAACGCGGGCGGCCACGACGTCTACCAGGTCCTCGCCGACTACCAGGATCGCGGGCAGGTGGGCCTCGACGCCGGGCAGCCACCGGATGGATTCATGGGGGGCCCGACGGGAATCGGAGACGGTTGGCTACGGCTCCTGCACTTCGACACCGCGAGCAATCCACCGACGATCCAGATGCAGACCTTCTCGACCTACTACGGCAAGCACTCGAGCGAATTGCCGACCTACGCGGACTGGTATCGCGAGCACGAGCAGCCCGAGATGACCGACGAAGAGTTCCTGGCGGCCGAGGAATACGAGATCGTACTGCGCGACTTCCGGGCGCGATTTGGCGAACCGAAGCCCTGAGTCTCGCCGAGGCGGCCGCGATCCACCGACACCTTTCGGCGCCATCGCGAAACTGGGCGTGTAGGGGACGGACAGGAGTCCTCGCCCTCAGCCCCCAGCTTCCACGTAGGGGGCCAGCAGGGGCTCCACGCGCAGGGCTTCGGGCACGCGCGCGAAGCCGATGACCCGGTCGATCTGCTCGTGCTGGTGGTAGATACGACGCTCCTGGTAGCTCAGGGGAATCCCGCGGAAGGCGGGAGACTCCATGGAGCGCTGGATCCCGGGCAGGAACTGCGTGTCCTCGGCGAGCACGGTGCCGAAGCCCCGGATCAACGAGGGCCATTGCTCCGGGGGCTCGCCTTCCCCCCAGTCGCCACCGAACCAGAGCACCTCCATGGTCGTGGTGCGTACATCGCGCGGCCAGAACAGCAGGATCGGGAAGCCACCGGGCTCGAGCGGCGTGATCAGGTTGGGGAAGACGCTGTAGGCGAGGTTGGTGATGCGCGCGATCTCTCCCACGCTCCGGATGTCCAGCGGGTTCGCACCCGATGCGCGGGCCGCCAGGTGTTCCTCGTGCACAGGCGTCGGCATACGCGAGTGGCCGTTGGGCAGCAGGCCCATGCTGGCCCCGCGGTGGTCGATGAGCCGGGCCACGCTGTGGGGGTGCAGGTTCTCGAGGTGGTAGGTCTCCAGGAAGGCATCCACGGCGACCTTCCAGTTGCAGGCGAGGTCGTGGCTCTGGCGCTCCACCAGCCGGATCTCGTCCATCCCGAAATCGGCAGTCTCGTCGGGGACGCTGCCCAGGAAGTCGAGCAGCGGCGGGGCCTCATCGTCCAGGCAAACGAAGAGGAACCTCCCCCAGCACTCGCAACGCACCGAGCGAAGGCTGCGACAGGATTTGTCGAGGTCCACGAAATCCCGCTCGTCGGGCACCCCGATGAGCCGGCCCTCCAGGTCGTAGGTCCAGCCGTGGTAGCCGCAGCGCAGCGTGATCTCCTGGCCGCTCGGCTCACGCACCACCGGTCCACCGCGATGGCTGCAGGTGTTGTAGTAGGCGCGGATGACCTCATCCCTGCCTCGTACCAAGAAGAGCGGCACACCCGCGGCATCCCAACGAAAGTAGCTGCCGGGCCCGGGTAACTCGTCGCGGTGCCCCGCCATCAGCCAGCTGCGGGGCCAGATCCTCTCCTGCTCGAGGGCAAAGAAATCCGGATCCACGTAGCGGCCCGCCGGGATGTCGGGCAGCTTCGGAAAGCCCTCGGGCGGTGCCGTGCGCCCACGCTCGTAGGCGATCTCGCGCTTGATGCGTTCGGTGGTCTCCGCGTCCATGCGCGTCCTCTCGAGCAGCGCGCCCCCTGTACCCGGTCACGTCCGCGAAGCGCGTCCCGGGGCGGGTGGTCCCGCGCGGCGGCGCTGCCGCTACTCCCGGCCGGCGTCGAGCACCGCGTTGTAAGCGTCACCCGCCGCCTCGACGGCGCCTTCGCCCTGCTTGCGCTCCTCGTCGTAGGTGTCGGCCATGATCTTGTCGGAGCGCTCCACGTTGCCCTCGGCGGTCTTGCCCGCCGCCTCCAGCTCACTGGCCGCGCGCTGCTCGTCCGCGTCGCCACAGCCACCCAGCACGGTGGCAGCCAACAGGGCGCCGAGCGCGAAAGTCAGGGGTCTGGAAACTGCCATCGTGGATCCTCCTGTGCGCCTGGCCCTTCCGGACCGGCGGGGCCGCGAGCATAGTGCAGCTGCGTCCGGCTGAGAATGCCCCAGGACGCGGTCGCGGCACCCGAAATGGCCGCCGGCTCCTCGAGTTGGCAAGATAGACGCCCGCATCCATCCATACGGAGACAGTCATGAAACTGCAGGGCAAGACGGCCATCATCACCGGAGGCGCCCAAGGCATCGGGCGCGCCTACTGCGAGCGCTTCGCTGCCGAAGGGGCCGCCGTCGCAGTGGTGGATCTCCGCGACGAGCAGGCCAAGGAGGTCGCAGAGACAATCGCGGCCGCTGGCGGCCGCGCCATCGCGCTGCACACCGACATCACCGATGAGGCCGCGACCCAGGAGATGGCCAACCGAGTCCAGCAGGAGTTCGGTTCCATCGACGTGCTGATCAACAACGCAGCCCTCTACTACGATCAGGACATCCTCGACCAGAGCGTCGAATACCTGCGCAAGACCCTGGAAGTCAACCTGATCGGCCAACTGGTCTGCGCGCGAGCCGTCTTCCCGACCATGAAGGCCCAGGGCGGCGGTTCCATCATCAACATCGCCTCTACTGCCGCCTACCCGTTGCCCCTGCCCGCCATGCCCTCGGAGAACTTCAACAGCAACGCCTATGGCCTGTCGAAGTCGGGCCTCATCTACATGACGAAGATGATGGCGCGCCAGGCGGGATCGCTGGGGATCCGTGTCAACGCCATTGCACCGGGCGTCACCATGTCCGAGGCCACCAAGAAGATCGTGCCCGAGTTCGCGCTCACCGGCCTCAAGGAGAGCGCGCCCCTTGGCACGACGCTAGAGCCCGAGGACCTGGCGGGCACCGCCGTCTACCTGGCCAGCGACGACAGCCGCCTGATGACGGGGCAGACCCTGGTGGTGGACGCCGGCGTCTGGATGAACGGCTGAGGCGAATCCGGGCCCCGGGTCTTCGCAGCGACCACCCACTCTCCACTGGAGGCCAGTCGCTGAGGGTCGGTGGCACCAGCGAGGACCGCTGTGGAAAGCTCCCGGTATGGGATCGGACAGCCTCCAGCGCCTCGACATCCAGCACAGCCTCCACCCGGTCACGGCGTTGGCCGCACACGAGAAGCGCGGGCCCACCGTAATCGTCAGCGGCCGCGGCGCCCGCGTAACAGACGCCGATGGCCACGAGCTGCTCGACGGCTTTTCGGGACTCTGGTGCGTGAACGTGGGTTACGAGCAGCCCTCGCTGGTGGAAGCGGCGCGGCAGCAGCTCGAAACACTCCCCTACGCGACCAGCTTTTCCCACTTCGGCAACGCCCCGGCCATCGAGCTGGCGGCGGAACTGGCTCGCGTCACCCCGGAGAACCTGCAGCACGTCTTCTTCAGCCTGGGTGGCTCGGACGCAGTGGAGACGGCCCTCAAGATCGCGCGCTACTACCACTCCGCGCGGGGCGAGCCCCAGCGCCTGCACTTCATCTCGCTGGAGCGTGGCTACCACGGGTCTGCGTTTACCGGTGCCGGCATGACCGCGCTGCCCGCATTCCACGCCCACTTCGGGCTGCCCCTGGAGTTCCAGCACCACATCCCCAGCCACGATGTCTACCGACATCCGGCGGGGCCGGATCCTGCGGCCATCGTGCGCGCCGGCCTCGAATCCTTCCACGCCAAGGTCGAGGAGTTGGGGGCGGAACGGGTGGCCGCCTTCATCGTCGAGCCCATCCAGGGAGCGGGAGGCATCCTGGTGCCTCCCCCCGGCTGGCTGCCTGCGATACGAGAGGCCTGTAGCCAACACGGCATCCTCTTCATCGCCGACGAGGTCATCACGGGTTTCGGACGCACCGGGCCCTGGTTCGGCTGCGAGCACGAGGGCCTGCAGCCGGATCTGATGACCCTCGCCAAGGGCCTCACCTCGGGCTACGTGCCCATGGGTGCCACCATGATGAGCGACGAGGTCTATCGCACGCTGGTGGACCGCGTGCCCGAGGGCACGGTCTTCGGACATGGCTTCACCTACGGCGGACATCCGGTGAGTGCGGCCGTGGCGCTGGCGGTACTGCGCCTCTACCGGGAGGGGCTCATCGACCACGTGCAGCAGGTGGCGCCACACTTCCAGGAGCGCTTGGCGGAACTCCGCGTCCATCCCCTGGTGGGAGACGTGCGTGGCCTCGGACTACTGGGCGCGGTCGAGCTGGTCTCCGACAAGGAGAGCCGAACGCCCTTCGACCCTGCCGCCAAGGTGGGGGCTCGCGTGCACGCTGCGGCCTATCGGGGAGGCCTTCTGTGCCGCCTGATGGGAGACACCCTGGGCTTCGCGCCGCCCTACGTGTGCGAGAAGGGTGACCTCGACCGCATCGTGGATCTCTTCACACAGGCACTGGACGACGCAGCCGCCGAGGTCGAGCGCCGCTGACACGAAGCCTTCTCGGCGCGAACCTGGGGCCTCCCGCAGATCAACAACAGAAGCAGCCCCAGGCCGAAAAGCAGGGCAGTGGTGGGCTCGGGGACTAGCGTCCAGCCGGCCACCACGGGGTCGAAAGATGTGCATCGGTCGGAAATCAGGCAGGCGACCCCGCCCGAGTCCCACCACGCGTTGCTGAAGTCAGTATTGTAATCGTAGAAAGCGCTGCCGGTGCTGCGCCCCAGGTAGGTCGCACCGCTCAGGTCCGCCCCAGTCAGATCGACGCCCTCGAGATTCGTGCTCCGAAACAATACGTCGGACAGGTTCGCACCACTCAGATCCGCGCCTTCCAGGTCGGCTCGGCCCAGGTACGAGTTGCTGAAGCGCGCCCCGCTGAGATCCGCACCCCGCAGGTCCGCGGATCGGAGCGACGCGGAGGCCAGATCGATCCCGACAGCCTCCACTCCGGGCCCCAGGTTCACCCCCGCGTAGGGGTGGTAGCCCGAACGGGAGCAGCCTGCGACAGGCGGATCCGGGACTCCCAGGCTCAGATAGCAGCGAATGTCTCGATCGCTTCCACGAGTAGTCTGATAGGTGGCCGCCTGCGCCTGGGTCGCAAGAGCGACCCAGGCGAACAGACAAACAGGCAACCAAACACGGAAACTCATCGACCCATCCTCGAAGCAGTTGTCCCCCGTTTCTTGAGTGACCCGCCCCGGCTCGCAGGTGACGACCTCCGTCGGATTTTTCACCGCGCGTCTCGTGCGCTTCGAGTTATCGAGTTTCACTGCACGAAGTCCGACGCCCGAGAATGAAATTTCGCGTCACCTGGAATTTTCGAAGCGCACGCGGACGACGCACCTGCGCTATCCCTCTCGCTTTCCGGTCCAGCTTCAACCCGGCGAAAGCGAAGTGGGGCTGGAGCGCGGCGGCGGCCTCGGCGGAGATCGCGCACGAGAGCGCCTCGGGCACGGCGTGTGGTAGCCGCCGCGCCGTAATCGCGCGGATTTCGACGAATACGGGAAGCGCAGCGATCGCGAGATTCGCGTCTCTGCCCTGGAGGCACGCCGGGGGAGCGCCAGGCGCCCCATGCCCGAGGCGCGCGCCGCGCCCAAGGCGCCCCGCGCCCGTTTAGTCGCTGAAGTCGGAGGGGCTGTGCGCGGCCATCTCCTCCAGGAACCATTTGGGGAACTGGCCCACGAAGCCGGCGACGTCCCAGTAGTCGCTCCACTTGACGATCTTGCCGTCCCGCATTTCGTGCAGGGTGGCGAAGCTGTGCTCGGCCTTCTCACCGGTCCGGAACGTCCACCCTTCCGTGTGGTCGAGCATCACGACGTCGCCGTCGGCCACGATGTGGTGGATGGTGTGCGTGTGTCCCACGAGGTTGTCGAAGGCGATAGCGAGGCGCTTCACCGTGTTTTCGGGCCCGTGCGCGCCGGGATCCTCGGCGGGGACGTCCTCGTAGTGGACATCCTCCGCGAGACAGCCCTTCAGCGTCTCCCAGTCCTTGGCGCTGAGCGCGTTCCACATGGTCTCGACGACCTTCTTGTTGGCTTCGTTGGACATCGCTTCCTCCCACACCAACCCTACCTTTTCGGAGTCCCCCGGGCGAAGCCCTTGCCCGGCGGCGCGCACTCACCTTCGCTCGACTATGCTTCGCGGCTGTGAGCGCTGCACGAGGAGATCTCCCATGACGGCACCCGCCCCCCCCGATCCCTTCGCCGAGGCCCGGCTGGGACCGCTCACCCTGCGCAATCGCGTCATCAAGGCAGCCACCTTCGAGGGAATGACTGGCGGCAACCGGGTTTCCGAATCACTCATCGACTTCCATCGCCGATTCGCCGCCGGGGGCGTCGGCATGAGCACACTGGCCTTCATGGGGGTCTCTAGCGACGGACGCGGCGCGCCCAACGAACTGGTGCCCGACGAGGACAACAGCGCGGAACTCCGTAAGCTCGCCGACGCGGTCCACGCGGAGGGCGCCGCGATCTCGGGACAGATCGGACACGCCGGCGCGGTGGGGGCCAGCGCGGGACTGCCTGGGCTCTCACCCTCGCGCTTCTTCAGCCCCCTGGCGCTGCGCCGCACACGAGCCATGCAGGCGGATGACTTCGAGCGGATCCCCGAGGCCTTCGCGAAGACGGCGCGCCGCCTCGTGGACAACGGATTCGATGCCATCGAGATCCACGTGGGACACGGGTATCTGCTCAGCGAGTTCCTGAGCCCGGCTGTCAACCGGCGGGGTGATCAGTGGGGGGGCTCGCTGGAAAACCGGGCGCGCTTCCCCCGCCTGGTGATCGCCCGGGTGCGCGAGGCGGTGGGCGACCGCGTGGCAGTACTCGCCAAGCTCAACATGGCGGACGGCGCGCCCCATGGTTTCTGGGTGGCGGAGAGCGTCCAGGTGGCGCGAATGCTGGAGGAGGACGGCGCGCTCGACGCCATCGAACTCACCGGGGGCAGCTCGCTCCAAAACCCCATGTACCTCTTCCGCGGCGAGGCGCCCATCGCAGAGATGGCACGCGCCTTTCCCCGCTACCTGCGTTGGGGCTTCAAGCTCGTGGCCGGGCGCTTTCTCCGCGAGTACCCCTTCGAGGAAATGTACTTCCTCCCCTACGCGCGGCAGTTCCGCGAGGCCCTGTCCATGCCCCTCGTGCTGCTCGGCGGCATCACCGGCCGGGAGACGCTGCTGCGCGCCATGCAGGAGGGCTTCGAGTTCGCGGCCATGGGCCGCGCCCTGTTGCGCGAGCCGAACCTGGTCAACGAGATGCGCGACGGGCGCAGCCAGTCCTCACTCTGCGTCCAGTGCAACAAGTGCATGGCCACCATCTACCGGGGCACCCACTGCGTGCTCGACCCGGAGCAACTCACAAGCGGCTAACCGCCGAGGGACACCGGCGAAATCCCCGGGGCCTTCGGTTGGCGGGTTGCGCCTTCGGAGCTTCTCGAAATTCCTCTTGCCCCGCCTAGGTCCGGCGGCGACGCGAATTCAACGCGAGCAGGCCGAGGCACGCTGCTGCGAGTTGTGGCAGCGCGCCGGGCTCGGGGACGCTGATGTAGTCCGTGCGAACCCGCACGTCGGAGCCCGCGGCACTGGCGACCGTCAGGCTGACCGTGTAGGTCCCTTCCGCCGCGTAGGCGTAGATGGGATCCTCCTCCGTCGAGGATCCGCCATCCCCGAAGTTCCACGTCCACGCCGTCGGGTTTCCGCTCGATAGATCGAAGAATTGCAGCTCGTGGGGCGCCGGACCACTGGTCGATCCCGCCGAGAAGTCCGCCATCGGCGCGATGCCAATGGTCGACGCGGCGGGCTGATCGTTGGTGTGACAGTGCACGCCTCCACCGGCGATCCAGGAGTCGAGCATCTCGATTACGTGGACATCACGACCCGGGAACCACCCCTCCAGTTGCGACTTGGCGGCAGCGTCCGTCGCGGGGTTGCCGAAGCCGACCAGGATCACCCAGCCATTGCCCACCGCCCAGTTCATGTAATCGGCATCGAAGTCGAAGCCGCCGTGCGAGATCTCCGCCTGGAAATCCATCCTGAGGACTTCGAAGCCTGCTGCCGCGAGGCTCGAAGCCGTCGCGTCATAGACCTGATCGTCGGCATCGCCGGGTTGGCAATGTCCGTTGACCGTGCAGTTGCCGACCACGGCCCGGTTCGTGTCGATGAAGCGGGCGATGCCGTCGATATGGCCCCCGGTGTCATCACCCGAGATCGGACCATCGGCCCAGACGACCTGGCTCACACCGAACCAGTTCTTCAAATCGACTTCGGCCTCCGCCTTATTCGCGTAGCCGTTGCCGCGATTCGGGTTCCCGATCACGTTCCAGTTTAGGACCACGGTATCGACACCGTTGAACTCCAGGTTTCCGCGCTCGTGAACGATGTTGACGGGGTCGACGGGCATTCCCAGCAGGTTGCCGACGGCCACCGGCACAGCGTCGTCGTCCGCGAAGGGAAAATTTCCGAAGGCGCCCCCCCAGGCATCGAACTCCCAGTCCTGGATCCTCAGCGCGCCATCCTGAACCACGTAGACGGGGCCGTTGTCGCGCATCCAGGCGTTCTCGTTGGGAACGGGGTGCCAGCTGATGTTCGGGTGGTCGGGGTCTCCACCCGCGCTGCTAATCGCTGCGCGCGCCTGGTTTCGGATTGCATTCGTGTCGTGGAGGATGTGGAGTTCCTGGTACTGGACGATCACATTCGAGATCTCGGCGTAAGCCGGTTCGTAGGTTTTCTCGAAGGGACCGGGCCACTGCAGCCAGATGGCCTGCTGGGGCTCGAACTCCGCGGGAACCCGGCGGATCGACTGGCCGAAGGCCGTGCTGCCGGACACGAGGCCGACCAGGCACGACATCGCACACCACCGAAGCCAGATTGCTCCACTCACCGCAGCTCCATTCCACACCAGCCCTGCTCTTGGAAAGGATAGGAAAAATGCAGGCGGGGTTCGGCAGAACCCCTGGATCGAGGCTTCCCATGGCGCGTGCGAGACCCGGGAGCCCCAAAGAGCGCTCTGTGGGCGTTTGCGTACGAGCCCGCCCATGCCATGATCCCCGGTCATGGATCTCGCGGGAAGGAACTGCATCGTCACGGGCGCCACGTCGGGCATCGGACAGGCGACCGCCGTTGCGTTGGCCGCGCGTGGAGCAAGCCTCGGCCTGTTGTGCCGCGACCTCGGCAAGGGGGAGCGGACGCTCGAGCGCATTCGCACCCAGACCGACAACGGCGAGATCCGCCTCTTTCGCGCCGACCTCGAGTCGCAGGCGCAGGTCCGCGCGGTTGCCGCCGAGATCCTCGATGCCTTCCCCCGGATCCATCTGCTGCTGAACAACGCCGGCGTGGTGAACCTCCATTATTCCGAGACCGTCGACGGGATCGAGACGGTCTTCGCGGTCAACCACCTCGCCTGCTTCCTGCTCACCCAGCTACTGCTGGAGCGCCTTCGAGAGAGTGCCCCGGCCCGAATCGTCAACGTGGCATCACACGCGCACAAGTTCGTCGGGCAAATCGACTTCGAGGATCCGGGACACCGCGAGAAATACGCCTCCATGCGCGTCTACGGCCTTTCGAAGCTGGCGAACATCCTGTTCACCCGCGAGCTGGCACGTCGACTCGCGGGCAGCGGGGTGACCGCGAACTCGCTCCATCCCGGAGCGGTCGCCACCGGGCTGGGTGCCAACAACGGCGGCTGGGCGAAGGCGCTCACGCGGACCCTCGGGCTCTTCTTCAACAGCCCGGAGAAGGGCGCGGCAACCTCCTTGTTCGTAGCAACCGCTCCCGAGCTCGAAGGGGTAACGGGCCGCTACTTCGCGCGCTGCAGGGAGACGTCGACCTCGGCAGCGGGCCAGGACGACGACGCTGCCGCACGCCTGTGGGAACTCAGCGAGGAGTTGACGGGGCTCGCTCCCTCCCGCGCTTCGACCCCGAAGTGAGCGGCTCTTCCCTCGACGCCAGGGCGGGGGGCGCAAAGCCGCGGAGGAAGTGGAACCCCCGACTCGGCCCCCACCGCATTCACTGCTCGTCGAGGGGCAGGGCGAGAACCACACTGCCGGTCGCGTGATCCCCCAGCTCGTTTGCAGCCCGGATCGTCAGCTCGACCACGCCCTCTTTCGCCTCCTGACTCGCAGCGGCCACCTGCCCGGTAAATCGAAGAATCTGGCCGGGCAACGCCGGGGCTCCCAGGCGGATCTTGATGTTGCGCAACACGGCCTCGGGCCCCGCCCAGTCGGTCACGAAGCGCGACACGCAGCCGTTGGTGGTGAGGATGTTCATGAAGATGTCGGGTGCGCCCTGCGCGATCGCGTAATCGCGGTCGTGGTGGACGGGCATGAAATCACGCGAGGCGATCGCCCCGGCCACGATCACCGTGGCCGTAAGCGGGAGATCGAAGGGCGGCATCTCGTCACCCACCGCGATCTCGCTGAAGCGCTTCGAAGTGGCATTCCGGCTCATCACGAGTCCTCCCCGGCGTCGCCCGGCCGAAACTTGAGGATGCGGAAGCGCTGTCTCCCCACGACCTCTCCATCGCCGTCTGAATAGGTGGTCACCCAGGTCACGAAATAGCCGGTGCCGAGCGCGGTGGTCTTGCGCTGCGAGATGTCCTCGAGCACGGTGGAGGACTGCAGACGGTCCCCGGGCCGCAGGTAGCGCTCGAACTCGAGCTCCGAGTTCGTCGCCAAGGTACCCGTGTAGCCAGCCTCAGAGAGGGTGGTGAGCGGGTTGTCGGCAGCGATCTTGCCCGCCGCGCCTCCCCGCGCGCCGATGCCCTCGATTCGGGGGCGCGCCATCGTCCAGGTCTGGAGCATCGCGGGGGGAGCGACGATCCCATCGAAGCGGGTGGTCGCGGCGAAGTCCGCGTCGAGATACACCGGGTTCCGATCGTCGAGGGCATCGACCCAATGCCGGATCATGGGCAGGTTGACTTCGTCGGGCGCCGACGCCGGGCCCGCGCCGCCCAGGGGCTTGCCGATGTGGGTTTCGAGGCCGGCTCGTAGCGGGTCCGGTCCATCCTTGGCCATCGAATCCTCCTTCGTGGGATCCCAGTGGGATGCGGGAATCGGCGTTTCTGCTACTCGGGCGCATCGAAGGCCCCAAGAATCCATGGTAGAGGATCGCCCTAGGTGAAGCAGGATGCTTTCCGGCCGCGGACGTCCGCATTCGGAGAACTCGCACCCGAGATCATCCCTTGTCCCGGAGCGGTTGCGATACGCTTTGGCGCTCCCCAGGGCGAGGCGATGGATGCGACAAGGCCGGCAATGGAAGGGTCGGCTCCAACTCGCTGCACGCAGCGCGAACTCCCTGGCCCGGATCGCGGCCGACGCCGCGAGCGAGAGGTTCGGCTCCGCGCTTCCGCGCACCCCGGAGCAGATCGCACAGCCCGAAGTGATCAATAATCTCCTGCATCGCCATTCACCACCGGGCGAAACGCCGCTCCCAGCTGTCCGAGCGATTCGGCTCCCCGGCATCGACTTCGAGAGCAGCAACTGCAGGAACTTCCTCGTCGAGCTCGACTTCGAGACGAGCGACACCGGCGAAGCGCTCCCTCGAAGCGCCTACGTGAAGCTCCCCTGCAAAGAACTCACCACGCGCTCCTTCGCCAACACCCTCGGGTTCTGGTCGCTCGAATGCACGTTCTGCGAGCGCGTCGCCCAACACCTCCCGATCCGCGTGCCGCGCGTCTACGCCGTCGCCCGACGTGGCTCGCGCTTCGTGCTGCTGCTCGAGAACCTGCAGGAAATCCCCGGTGCGCAACTCTTCGTCAATCGTGACATGGCTGCGGGCACGACTCCCGAACGAGCCGCACGCGTGCTGCGGAGCTTCGCGGAACTGCACGCGGCGTTCTGGGGCTGGCCGGAGATCGAACGAGAGAAACTCCTGCCCGCGGAGTACAACACCTTCCTCGCGCCGAGATGGCGGGAGATGACCCGGGCACTCAACGCTTCGGCGATTGCTCCCGCCCTGCGCGCCGCCCCGGACATCCTGTCCGAACGCGTCGGCGAAACGTACCGGCGCGCCATCGAGAAGTGGGACACGCTCCTCGATGCCTGGTACGCCGGGCCGCTCACCCTCGTCCACGGCGACAGTCACCTCGGCAACTGCTTCGAGTATCCCAGCCCCGAGGGTCCGCGGGTGGGCTTGATGGACTTCCAGGCGATCCACTGGAGCAAGGGCATGCGGGACGTCCAGTACTTCCTGATCAATTCGCTCGAACCCGACGTCCTCGAGGCCAACGAAGCGGAGTTGATCCGCGGCTACTGCGAGGAACTGGCAAGCTTTGGAGTCTCGCTGGGCCGCGAGGAGGCCTTCGAGCAGTACCGCGCGTTCTCGCTCCAGACGTTGCTGGTCGGTGTCGTACCTCTNGGCCTCGGCAACCTCAGCGAGCGAAACGAGACGGTCCGCGCCATCACCCGACGCAGCGCCCTCGCGGTCGAGCGACTCGGATTTCGCGAGTGGTTGGAAGGTCTCGGCTGAGGTTTTTCGGCCGAGCAGCCGCCGCCACAGAAATTCGNACTCGGAGGGGGCCCGTAGGCTCGCGGGGCCTGGCTGGTACCATGACCGCCTCCAGAGGAGACCCTCATGGCCGATGCCCGTGGAACCCCGCTCGACAAATTCGAGGAGCCCGCGCTCCCCGGCGGAACGATCCCCAAGGAGCGTTACACCTCGACGGATTTTGCGCGCCGGGAATGGGAGGGCATGTGGACCCGCACCTGGCTGTTGGCCGGCCCCGTCTCCGACCTCGGCGAGGTGGGCAGCTACTTCACCTTCGAGATCGGCGAGGAGTCGATCCTCGTGGTCCGCTCCGGCGCCGAGCGGATCTCGGCCTTCTATAACGTCTGTCAGCACCGGGCGAGCCGGGTCGTGACACGGCCGGGTTGCGGGCGCACCGGCGCCTTCGTGTGTCCCTATCACCTCTGGGCCTACGATCTCGACGGCTGCCTGACGCGCGTGCCCGATCGCGAGGATTTCGGGGAGGAGATCCCGGAATCGACACGGCTCCCGCAGGTCCAGGTCGACAGCTGGGGGGGCTTCGTGTTCGTAAACCTCGACCCCGGCGCCAAATCGCTCCAGGAATACCTCGGCGTGGTGCCCGACCACCTCGACCCCTACGACTTCGAGACCAACTACGCACTCGCCCAGGACATGACCTTCGAGTGGGAGTGCAACTGGAAGATCGGCGTGGACGCCTTCAACGAGGTCTACCACGTGCAGGGCATCCACCCGGAGCTGCTCGACATCAGCGACGACGTCGACTGTCCGGTCGATCTGCTGGGCCTGCACAGCCGCTTCCTCTTCCACGTGCTGCGGCCCAGCCCGCGCTGGACCGACGAGCGAGCCCAGCGCGCGGGCTACCGGGACCGCCACGAACTGACCGCCCAGGTTCGCGAGATCCTGCAGAGCCTGGGCGTCGACCCCGACAGCTTCGAGGGGGACATGCGGCACGTTCGCCCCGCGATGATGAAGCGCTTGCGCGAGGTCGGCGAGCAGGGGGGGCTCGACTTCTCACAGCTCAACGACGAGCAGCTGTGGATGGACGTCCACTACAGCCTGTTTCCGAACATTACGTTCAACATCAGCCCCGGCCACTTCTGGCTGTTCCGGCACCGCCCCGATCCCCGAGATCCCCATCGCATGTTCTGGGACTTCCAGGAATATCAGCGCATCCCGCGCGGCGGCGTGCGGCCCCCCCGGCCCGA
>JABSQX010000038.1 GCA_013215615.1 Myxococcales bacterium
CCGGGGGGCATGCAGTCCCCGACTCCCGCGGCAGGAACGACCCGGGTGCTGAAGGAGGGATCCCCCTCGGGCCAGAACCAGCGGTAGCTGAGCAGCCCGCGCGAATGCCCCCCGCAATCCAACCAGTTGGGGACACCCGGATCTTCGTGGGACAGGACCATCCGGAAGCGCCCGTCGTCATCGACCACCACCTGCTCCTGGTTGATGGAGGTGATGCGGTGGATGGGATCGATCTGCTCGAACCAGGCCTCGTTGTAGAGCTGCAACCCCCAATAGTCCGCGTCGGGTACGTCGCTCTCGAGCAGCAGCGCCTGACCGGGCTCGACGTTCCAGAAGCAGAACGCGTAGCGGGCTGCGGCGAGGCCCTTGGCGACCTTCATGGGCATCGCGAACTCGTTGTCCACGCCCTGGGCACGGCCGTCACGCATGTAGTCGTTCCAATAGACGATAGAGCTTTCGATCTGCGCGAAGGCCGCCTCGAGGCGTGCCGCCACCTCGTCACTGGTGGCGCGCGGAGGTGCGGGTAGCTCGTCGAGGCACTCGATGGTAAAGACCGCGGGCTCCTCGTTCTGCCAATCCACGTAGTACTCGCGGAGGGAGGCCGCCACCACGCCTTCCGGGATCTGGATCCAGTCGGGATCGCTGCCGTCGCCTCCCAGCAGCAACTCGAAGGGCTCGCCCCGACCAATGCCACGCTCCGACGCACGCAGCGTGGCACGGGTGCCCCAGACCTCCATGTGCATGAAGCCCGCCCGCAGGGTGAGGACGAAATCCTCGCAGCTGTGCATGTGGCCGCGAATTCGGTAACGGAGCGAGGGGTCGATGCTGGCGTGGTGGTAGACGTTGTCCTGGTTGGGGCCACCCCACTGCGTGACGAGATCGTTGGAACGGTGGAAGAAGGGCGCCCGCGGGTCCGAGTGCCCGAGACTCCAACCCAGCCAGCAGGCGACCTGGTCGGCGAGATGGGCGACACCCTCGGCGCGGGCCGTCGCGTCATCGGGAAAATCGTCTCCCAGCATACGCTCCCCCAACGCCTCGATGCGCTGGCAGAAATCACGCCACGCCAAGGTGGCCGCAGAGGCGTCAGGAGAAGTGGCTAGACTCATGGAACCCTCTTCGATCGGCCGGAACATAGCGGTCTGGATGCCGCGGGCGCCCGGCCTCGAAGAGCAGCGTGAAGCCCGGAAAGCGACAGGAGGCGCGAGAATCCCTTGAGTACCGACGGCGCGATGTTTTCCGTGGGCTACGTGGTCGAACACCGCCTCTTCGACTATCGGGGCGTCATTTTCGATGTCGACGCGTGCTTCGAGGGGAGCGACGAGTGGTACGAGCAGGTCGCGCGTTCGCGGCCGTCGCGGGATCGCCCCTGGTACCACGTGCTCCCGGATGGCGCTCAACACACCACCTACGTGGCCGAGCAGAACCTCGAAGCTGCCGATCCGCCCGCCCCCATCGAACACCCCCTGCTCGAGCATCTCTTCGACGACTTCCGCGACGGGCGCTACATCGTCCACCGAAGCCTCAGCTGAGGGCTTCGGGGACGGCGATGACCATCGATCTCACTCGTGCCGCGGTCTACGAGCGCGAGGTCTCGGCCTCGTTGCAGCGCGTGTGGGAGAACGTCCACGACTGGGAGCACCTTCCCTGGCTGCACGCCCAGGCCTTCTGCGGCATCGAGCTGCTGGATTCCGGGCCCTGGGGCTGGCGGGCGCGCGTACAGCTGACCCCGCGCGAGCTGGATCGTCACCTGGTGATCGAACTCCGCTGCGAGGAGGGAGCTCCGACCTATCACACGCGCACGCTGGAAGGCCCGGGCAGCGGATCCGACACGCGGACCACGCTCAGCGCCCGGGGCGATCACCGCACCCACGTCCGCGTGGAATTCTGGATTCCGGAAGGGGAACCTTCAGTCGTGCGCGCTACCGGAGATGCGCTGGTGACCCTTTACACCGGCCTGTGGGATCAGGACGACATCATGATGCAAAGGCGGCAGGCCTTCTTCGAAGGCAGGCTGGGGCGTGTCAAGCCACCGCCCATCCGCGCAGCCGTGCCACTGGGCCCGGACTCGACGCTTCGAGCCCGCCTGCCCTACAGCGTAGAGGTGGAGGGCCAACGCTTTCGCCTTCGGGAGAGCGAGGGCCAACTGGTTGCCCACGCGGCACTGTGCCCCCACCTGGGGGGGCCGTTAGAGGAAGCGGAGATCGTCGACGGCTACCTGGTCTGCCCATGGCACGGCTACCGCTTCTCCCTGACCGACGGCAGCAACCCCGACGGCCGTCGCTGCGCGATGGCCACACCACCGCGCGTCGAGATCGACGGCACCGGCAACGCCCATCTCGTCTTCGAGTCCGCCGAGCCGGGCAGGTAGCCGCCATCGGCCCGCCGGAGCCGCTTCCTTCCCCCTGGGGGATCGGCTCTCGCTGGATGTCCGGCAAGCCGATCCAGGCGCGAAATCCGCAAGATGGCCCTCCGGGGCGGGGCGGCGGGGCGGTATCCTCGTCGCTGGGCCGGGCGCGGAGTCCCAGGCGTTGGACGAGCGGGCGGAGTATCCAGTGAACAGATTCACCACCACCCTGAACCAGAGCGTGTACCCCCGCTTGCCCTTGTTGCTGCAAAACGCGGCTTGCACGGCGAGCGGCTTCATACGTCACCGAGCACGCTTCAACCGCCACTTCCACCGCACGCTTCTCGAGTGGACGGAAGGCGAGGACCGGTCGCTCGAAGAGCTGCATGAACTCCAGCGTACGAGGCTCGATCGTCTGGTGCGCCTGGCGCGCGATCACATTCCCTATTACCGCGACCTGGCCCCGCCCTCCGACAAGCGAGATCCCGACGAAGCCATCCGCGAGACACTCGCTTCGGTGCCCCCGCTCGAGAAACGCGAGTACCGCGATCAGCCGCTGGCTTTCCTTTCGCGAAAATCTTCGCGGGCACGGCTATACACCGGGCAGACGAGCGGTACCACCGGATCAGCCCTCGAACTCTGGCACTCGCCAGAAACGCTCGCCGAGGAATACGCGACCGTTTGGAGAATGCGTCGCCGCGTCGGTGTGGACATCGGCGATCCTTGTATGTCATTCACCGGCCAGATGGTCGTTCCAGTCCAGCAGAGCCGGGAGCCCTACTGGCGTACGAACTACTACGGCAAGCAGACCTTGTTCTCGATCTATCACATGACTCCTGCGAACCTGCGTCACTACATCGACGCAGTACACGCCGCGCCCGGTCGTTACGTCCAGGGATACCCTTCCTCGATTCACCTCGTGGCGCGCGCGATGCTCGAGGCGGGGCGGCCACTGCCCGAGGGGAAGCTGGCTGCGGTGTTCACTTCTTCCGAGTCGCTGCTCGCCTTTCAGCGCACGACGCTCGAGCAAGCCTTTGCTGCGCCAGTACGCGACCGTTACGGAGTCAGCGAGTTCGCGGCCTCGATGACGCAGTGCGATCGCGGGCGCCTCCACGTCGACATGGAGTTCTGCATCGTCGAAGTCGAGGTAGTAGAGGAGTCTGAGGACTTCGAAGCAGGCCCGTTGCTGATCACCGGACTGTCGCACGATGCCATGCCGATGTTCCGCTACCGCATCGGGGACGTCGGCCGCCGCGCCCGTAAAGCCTGCCCCTGTGGACGACCGGGGGACTCGTTCCTCGAGATCGATGGGCGTACCGAAGACTATGTGCTTACGCCCGATGGACGGCGCGTCGGCCGTATGGACCACGTCTTCAAGCAGCAGTGGGCGGTCGCCGAGGCACAGATCGTGCAGGTGGATCCGGGTGCGATCGAGGTATTGATCGTTCCTCGCGACAACTACGACAAGACGAGCGAGCGGAGCGTGATCCGGGAGATCCGCTCCCGCCTCGGGAACGAGATCAAGATCCAGCTGCGACTCGTGAATGAGATCGCACGGGAGCCCAACGGCAAGTTCCGAGCGGTGAAGTCCACGGTCGGGAGAAACGAACCGTGACTGCAAGGGTTGGACTCGCGCGCACTCCGACAGCACTTGGCCTGATGGCTCTCGCGACAGGGAACCTTCCGAAGCTGCGCGAGACCGCGGAGACTCTACGATGTGTGGAATAGCCGGCTTCAGTGGTCAGTTCGACCAGCAGCTCCTCCAGAGCATGAATGCGGCACTTGCCCATCGCGGCCCGGATGACGCTGCGATTGCCTTCGATCCTGATGCTGGGATCGGACTGGCACATCGGCGACTGTCGATCATCGATCTATCGCCGCGCGGTCGCCAGCCGATGACCAACGTCACCGGAGTGGCAACGATCGTCTACAACGGCGAGATCTACAACTATCGAGAGTTGCGGCGCGAGCTCGTCGAGGACGGCTTCGAGTTCAGTAGCGAATGCGATACCGAAGTTTTGCTGAACCTGTACCTGCGAGACGGTGAGAAGGCAATGGAGCGGCTAAACGGAATCTATGCCTTCGCGATCCACGATCATCGGGACGACTCGCTCCTCATCGTGCGCGACGGAATCGGTGTCAAGCCACTCTACTACGCCGAGTGCGATAAGGGACTCGTGTTCGCGAGCGAGATGAAGGCTCTGCTTCACGAAACCTCGATTTCCCGGGATCTCGACTACCAGAGTGTTCGCCATCATCTGATATACCTCTGGACTCCTTCGCCGATGACGATGCTACGCGCGGTTCGGAAGCTCGAACCGGGGTTTGCACTGCGCGTGCGGGGCGGGCGGATCGAGCGAAAATGGCGCTTCTACGACCTCCCCCTCCAGCAGGACTTTGTGGACTGGCCGGCAGAAGATGCGGTGGTGCAGGTTCGCAAATACCTCACGCGGGCCGTCGAGCGCCAGCTCGTCTCGGACGTCCCCGTTGGTGCATTCCTGTCGGGCGGCGTCGACTCGAGCAGCATCGTAGCGCTGGCGAGCCGCGCCATGGGGGGCGACCGGCTCCAGTGCTACACGATCGGCTTCAACGATCCGAGCGCGCACGTGGAGGGCATGGCGCAAGACCTCCCCTACGCCNAGCGCGTCGCGAAGCACCTGGACGTCGACTTGCACACGATCTACGTCGGGCCCGAGATGGTGGATGAGCTCCCCAAAATGGTCTTTCATCTCGATGAGCCGCAGGCGGACCCCGCGCCGATCAACGCGCTCTTCATCAGCCAGCTCGCACGCTCACACGGGGTCAAGGTGTTGCTTTCGGGAACGGGCGGCGACGATATCTTCACCGGCTACCGGCGCCACCGGGCCCTGATGCTGGAAGGCCTCTGGAACTGGCTGCCGCGGGGCACGCGGCTGGGCCTGAGCTGGGCCGCGCGCAAGATCCCGCCCACGAATGAAACCCAGCGTCGCCTCTCGAAGGCATTTCGCTACGCGCATCTCTCGGGTGACGAGCGCCTCGCTTCGTATTTTCAGTGGATCGGCCCCGATGAACTCGACCCGGTATTCCACCCCGAACTACGCGCCGAGCTTGCCAGAGCTCCGATCAGCCCCGTGCAGCAGGCGCTCGACGAACTCGACGAGTCGGTCCCGGCGCTCAACCGGATGCTCTATCTGGAGGGAAAGTTCTTCCTGGCTGACCACAATCTCAACTACGTGGACAAGGTATCGATGTCCCACGGCGTCGAGGTTCGCGTCCCGCTGCTCGATCCCGAACTCGTCGATCTGGCGGGGCGGTTGCCGCTCAGGTACAAACAGCGGGGAGCGACGGGGAAGTGGGTGCTCCGCAAGGCAATGGAGCCGTATCTCCCACGCGACGTCCTGTATCGGCCCAAGGCGGGTTTTGGGGCGCCACTCCGCAACTGGTTGCGCGGGCCGTTGTCGGGATTGGTCGACGAGTTGCTCGCGGATGCATCGCTCGAGCGGCGTGGTCTCTTTGATCCGTCGGGTGTCCGGCAGCTCATCGGACACGACCGCGATCAGCACTACGACGCAAGCTACACGATCTTTTCGTTGATGTGCATCGAACTCTGGTGCCGGATGTTCGTCGACAAGACGGTCCCATCGATCGACTGACGAAAAGCCGATTGGGGCCCGACGGGTTCTGAAAAGCGGGCCTTCGCGCCGGGCGTCGCTGCTCGCCGTCCATAAGACGCGGCGCGGGTCACTCTGGGCCGGGGGACCCCGGCGGAATTCCGCGCTCTCTCAAGAATGCAGCGACCCGCGGCGTCAGGTATTCCGCAATGAGCCGGTGACCCTGCTCGTTGAAGTGCCCGTCGTTCTGGTAGCTCACGCTACGAGGCGACACTCCCTCCAACGCCTTCGAGGGATCGAGAACCTCTATGTCCTCCGGCGCGATGGCTTTCGCTGCAGACACCGGCTGCCCCGTGAACAGCAGAAAGTTCGATCCGTTGGCTTCGACAGCGTCCGAAAATGCGCGAATCAGGGCTCTCGTGAGCCGGGTCTCGTAGCCCACAGCTCCAAGGGTCGATTTCTGATCGATGAGATCGGATCTTGTGGGGCTTCCAAGACCGTAGAGTATGTTGACGAGGGCACGATTTTCGACGAGTCGCAGCGTCAGGAGGGTGAAGAGGGCGGAGCGGTCTGCTAGCAGCATCTGGAACCCGCAGACGATCTCACTGCTGCGGCTGCTGATCTTCCTCAGCTTGAAATCGGCGCCCATGCGGTAGGCGGAGCAGAGGGGATAGGCAGAGACGGGCGCGCCCCGGAGCTCGAGTTCTCCGTCCGTCAGCGCAAAGGCGGCCTTCGCAAAGGGTCGACGCATGCGGTGGATCGTGACGTTGTTCCGAGTGTCGTTCCCGCTGTGGACGTGGATCACCAGGTCGGGATTGAACTCGTGCCCGCGCTCCAGGAAGTAGAGATAGCTCTGGTCGGTCCCATAGCCACGAACCCCGGCATTGATGACCTGGACCGGCACGCCCAGTTCCTCGCTCAAGCCAGTCTCGAGCCGTGCACCGAAGGTGTCCTCGTAGGCGACCTCGAAGGCGGCCACGCGGGAGTCGCCCTGCAGGAGAACGCGGACTCCCATCGGGGGCAGCGGATCGATCTCGGGGCCTCGGAGCCCCTGGGAGTTGATGCGGATGGGAGTCGAGAACTCGATTGGCCAGGGGCGTGGCCCGACGTAGGTTGCCTCGGAACCCGGCGTGTGGGCCCAGCCCAACACGGGATCGTATTCCCAGAAGATGGAGGGCTTCGAGTAGACATCGTAGATCGCTTGATAGCCCGCCAATCGCAAACCGATCTCGAGCAACAAGATGCCGAAGGCGGCAGACGCTGCTGCGAGCAAGATCTTCCAGATCACGCGGCGAGGGTAGCCCCTCCGACCCTGCTTCCAATCAGACGATCACGACCCAAAATAGGAAACGGCCCTTCCGGCCTCTCGCGGAAGCAGATCGTCCTCGATGACGCAGGCCCAGGGGCTCGCGGGGCTAGAAGAGGGTGTAGATGAAGGGCGCCGCAGCGCTGCCGCCGAGCAGAACGAGCAGCCCCAGCCCGAGCACCGAGATCAGGATCGGCGCGAGCCACCACTTCTTGTTGTCCTTGAGAAAGTCGAAGACTTCGCGCAGCAGGCCGGGGTCTTTGCCCTCCGACGCCTGGGTCGAAAAATCCTGCGGGTCGTTCGGGGACTCGGTCATTCGAGGTTTCTCCTCGCGGCAGTGCCGGTGCCTAGAACTGTTGAAAGTAGCTTGCAGAAGGTCGCTTGGAGCGACACTGGCTCCAATATGTTGGAGCGTCGGCCGTAAAACGCTTCTCGAGGGGATCCTTGCCGAGGGCGCGCATCACCAATCCCGTAGGCGTGATGACTGCGAAGAACAGTGTACCCATGATCACGTAGGACAGCACGAAACCAATCGGGTAGGCGACGACCGACAAAGCGATGAATAGCCCCTTGTTGGCCTTGGGGTGGATGAGCGAGAGCAGCGCCGCCAGCGCGCCGACTCCCAGCAGCGCGAAAGCCACCGTTTCACGGGCATCACCGAGCCAGCCGCCTGCAAAGACCAGCCGCTCGAACCAAGCGAGGGCGGCGATGACCCCCAATCCAACAAGGGCGATAAAGCCGAAGTGACGAAGCGTCTTTTCGTCCGGGTCTAGCTGGAGGTCGATCATCCGGGCCACGGTGGTTCTCCGTCTACGAGCGCGCCTTAGTCGAGCGCGAATTCCGAAAGGTAGGCCTCGACGTCGATTTCCTGTACGTCGGGCTGCTCCTGCTTGAGCAAGATGAAGTTTTCGAGCACGAGCACGTCCATGTTCGTGGCCATGAAGCAACGATAGGCATCCGCCGGGCTCTCCACGATCGGTTCGCCCCGCACGTTGAAGCTGGTGTTGATCACCACCGAACTGCCCGTGCGCTCCTTGAACCTGCGGACGATCTGGCAGAAGCGGGGGTTGCGCTCCATGTCGATCGTCTGCACGCGAGCCGAGAAGTCGACGTGGGTGATCGCCGGCACCACCGAGCGTCGCTGCTTGAGCTTGTCGAGTCCGCGTTTTCCGTCATCGTCGACCTCGAGCCGCTTCTCGGGGCGAATCGGCGCCACCAGAAGCATGTACGGTGAGTCCTCGTTCGGGCGCATCTCGAAGTACTCGTCGACATCCTCCCTCAGGACTGCCGGTGCGAAGGGCCGGAACGACTCACGGAATTTGATCTTCAGGTTCATCGTCGCTTGCATCTTGGGCGAACGGGCATCTCCGAGAATCGAGCGCGCCCCGAGGGCCCGGGGGCCGAACTCCATGCGTCCGCCCATGTGCCCGACGACGTTTTCGCTCGCGATGAGCTCGGCGATGCGGTCGACGCACTTTGCTTCGTCATCGTAGTAGTGGTAGACCGAGCCCTGCTCGTCGAGAAAGCGGCGGATTTCATCGTGGCTGTAGCGCGGCCCGAGCAGCGACCCTTGCATCGCATCGCGTCCATCGGGGGCGCGCTCGTTGCCCAGCAGCTGGTGCCAGACGAAGAGCGCTGCGCCGAGGGCGCCGCCAGCATCGCCGGCCGCCGGCTGGATCCACACGTCGTCGAAGGGGCCTTCCCTCAGGATGCGGCCGTTTGCGACACAGTTGAGCGCAACACCTCCGGCGAGGCACAGGTTCTTCATCCCCGTGGTAGCGTGCGCATGCCGCGCGATCCGCAGGACGATTTCCTCGGTCACCACCTGGATCGATGCGGCAATGTCCATCTCGCGCTGTGTGATCTCGCTCTCCGCTCTGCGCGGCGGCCCATCGAAAATCGCATCCATCTTCGGCGAGGTCATCACGTCGTCGTAGCAGTAGGCGAAGTAGGACATGTCCATCCGGAAGGAGCCGTCCTCCTTCAGATCCAGCATCTCGTCGAAGATCTTCTGGGCGTAGATGGGCTCGCCGTAGGGAGCGAGGCCCATCAGCTTGTACTCCCCGCTGTTGACCTTGAAGCCCGTGAAATAGGTAAACGCGGAGTAGAGGAGGCCCAGGGAGTGGGGGAAGCGCAACTCCTGGAGGAGTTCGATCTCGTTTCCACGACCCACCCCGATGCTTCCGGTGGCCCACTCGCCCACGCCATCGAGCGTCAGGATGGCGGCCTCGTCGAAGGGCGATGGGAAGAAGGCGCTCGCCACGTGCGACTCGTGGTGCTCGGTGAACACGAAGCGCCCGGCATAGCGTTCTTGCAGGCCGGTGCGCAGTTCGCGAGGGGTGTGGAGCTTCTGCTTAAGCCAGAGAGGTAAACCCATCAGGAAGAGCTTGAAACCGTGCGGGGCATAGGAGACGTAGGTCTCGAGCAGGCGATCGAACTTCAGCAGGGGCTTGTCGTAGAAGGTGACGAAATCGAGATCTTCTTCGCGGATACCGGCCTCACGAAGGCAGTAGGCGATCGCGTGCTCGGGGAAGCGATGGTCGTGCTTCTTGCGCGTGAAGCGCTCTTCCTGGGCCGCGGCGACAATCCGGCCGTCCTGTACGAGGCAGGCAGCGCTGTCGTGGTAGTAGGCCGAGATCCCGAGAATGTTCATCGCCGGCTCTTCTCGATCCGCCCCCACTTCGTGTCGCAAACCGAGCATAGCCGAAGCACCTCGAGCGGGTCACTCGCCAGGCGGCCGCCCCACGGGTCTTCCCCCGAGGTCTCTCAGTTGAATTCACCCCCAGAAACGCAGCGGGCGAGATCTCCGGGGCCTTCATGGACCGCGCAGAGGCAGGCTCTCAGGGCCCACGGGATACGCGGCAACCGCGATTTGGCTATCCTCCGGGTCCGAAGTCGCGATCCCCCGCTTTCGCTCGCCCCACCCCCCTGCGCCGGGCCCGCGGCGACTCTTAGTTTCCCCAACAGAAGTCCGAGCAATTCCAGCGCGTCATGAAGCGAATCCTGATCTGCACTCATCCCCTCGTGTATGGCGGCTCGCAGTTGAGCGTCCATCACTGGGCGAAGTTCATCGATCGGACGCGCTTCGAGCCCATCATTCTCGCTTCGGCACCCGGGGGGCTTTCCGAGAAGTTCGAGGCGCACTACGAGGTCCATTACGACGCCAACGAGTACCCTGCCATCGACCGCTGGATGGACGAACTCGCACCGGACCTGGTCCACGCCTGCCCCGGCGGAGGCGTCGATCACCAATACATCGAGCGTGCGGCCCGGCGCGTGCCCGTCACGCAGACAATGATGTGCCCGCGTCTACCCGGCAACCTCGCGGTCACCACACGGGTCGTCGTGCCCTCCGAATACGTGCTCTCCATGCAGCGCGAGGTGGACAAGATCGTCCACATCGACCATCCCTTCGACACTTCTGACTACGCGCCGAAGTTCGACCGCGCCTACTTCGGCCTCCCCGAAGACAAGACCATCGTCCTGTCCCTGGGCAACGAGCGACCGCGCAACGACCACTTCATGAAGATCGCGCGGCGCTATCGAAACCCGGACGTGCACTTCGTGATCCGGACACCCCGCCGCTACCTCCTCGCAGGCTTCGACTCCAACATCACCGTCCTCAACCGCTTCCTCAGCGAGGACGAGAAGCTGAGCCTATTTCGCGTCGCGGACATCTTCCTTTACCCCACCTTCCACGAGGCCTACGGGATCGTCTTCTTGGAGGCGATGTCCCAGCGAACCCCCATCATCAGCTACGCGGAATCCGCCATGCCCGAGGTGATCGGCAAGGGAGGCGTGCTGGCTCCCCTCGACGACCGGCGCCGCATGACGGAGTTGCTGGACCTGTTGGTCCACTCGCCCCAGCAGCGCGAGCGCCTGGGCAGCAACGGCTACGCGCTGTGCATGAAGCGTAACGATCCCCATCGAATCGCGCGGGAGTACGAGGCCATCTTCGACGACGCGCTCTCCTGAGCGCTGAGGGAGATCGCCCCAGACCCGTGGGCCAGGCCGCGGAATCCCCCTCTCAGCCGCCGCCGTCTTCGCGTCCCTCGGATTCGAGCCGCTCCAGGTTGGCGCGGATCACCGGATTCCCCGGATCGAGCCGGAGGGCAGCCCGATAGTCGCGCCCGGCATCGGCCCCACCTCCCAGGCGGAAGTAGTGACCGTTGCCGCGGTAGACCCGCGCGGCCACGTCCTCCGGATCGGCGGCAATCCGTTCGTCGAGTTCCTCGAGAACCTTGTCGTACTTCCAGAGGTCCCGGCCCCCGATCGTCGCCGGATCGAACGCGAAGCCCATCCAGTCCTCGACGGCCAGGGAGTCGGAGTCCAGCGCCTCGAGTGCGACCAGGCGCTCCTGGGCATGGGCTTCGCTGTCGAATCCCGGCATCGGCTCGGTCACACCCATCTCCTCGAGCGCGTCGAAGAGCGCCGCGGCCATCCGGACGTTTCCTCGAGGCGTGAAGTGCACGTAGTCGTAGAAATCTCCGAAGCCCACGATCCCGCCCGGCGCACGGCTCGACAGCACCGCAACGCTGTCTACGAAGCCGGCCCCCCGGCGCAGCGCGACGGCCTGGAGCCGCTCGTTGGCCGCGTCGAGGGCGCGGCGCAGGTGCGGATCGGCGTTCATCGCGGCCCGGTAGTCCGCGCGGGCAGCGGCTAGATCGCCCCTTCGCTCGTGCACGAGCGCACGCTTGAAGAGCCACTCGTGACGCTCGTCGGCTGGGCTGTCCGCGATGCGCTCGTCAAGGATCTCTCGGGCGCGCTCGAGGACCTGCCCCTCCCCTGTCGCGGGCTCTCCGACCAGTTCTGCGAGCCAGCCATCGGGCAGGTCGCTCCGCCCGCGCCACGCCCAGTTCGAGGCAACACTCACCAGCACGATGGGCGTCGCGCTCCGCGCAGCCACCTCGACCATCTCCTCGATGTTGGCCTCGTAGCGGTCCACCACCTCCGCGATCTCGGCCTGCGTCATGGAGACGTGCTGGATGATCGCGTCCTGGGTGAGCTGCAGCTCCTCGTTGCTGAACTCCTGCTCGACGAGCGCTTCGCCTCGCTGGGGCCCGCGGATGAGCCCGTTCACGAAGCGGTAGAGGTTGAGATCCATCAGGAGCGAGCCGAGCATGGAAAGGGGAGTCGCGCTGGCCTCCGCGTACTTCTCGGCGTGTACCTCCAGGAACTCGTTGTTCCCGGAATAGACGATCATCACATCGGCTTCGTGGAGCCGGGCCACCTCCGCGACCAGGAGCTTCACCTGCTTCGAGGCCAGCGCCACGACTCCGAGGTTGAGAACCTCGATCTTCCACCCGGGATAGGCGCTTCGGAGAGCCCTCTCGAGTTCCCTCGAGAAGGTCACGTTCGGGCTGAAACCCAGCCCAGCAGTCGCAGAGCCGCCGAAGGTGACCACTCGCAACGCGCCTTCGGGCTTGTCGCGTAACACGCTCTGGTAACGCAGACGCGGGTCGGCGGGGCGAAGCACCGGGGTGCCGTCTGCCAGCGTCCCGGGCACCAGCGTGGGAAAATGGATCTGTTGGTACTTGAGCTGCGAGGTTCTCTGATCCTCGCCCACATCTGCCACGCGCAGGCCCACTTCGAGCAGCCCCAGCAGCAACAGGGAAACAACAGCCGAGAAGACCACCAGCGCGACGTTGGCGAGCAGCAAAGATCGCTTGCGCTTCGCCATGGCGATCAGTCGAAGCCCTCGTACTCCATCTCCAGGTCGGAACTGTCCCCCGCGTACCAGGCCGCGGCCACGATCCCTCCCACCGCGAGGGCGAAGAGCAGGAGCACGGTCCTCACGACGCGTCTCACGCTGTGCCGCTCCCCGCCGCGTCCTTCACGTCGTCTGCCGAGGTCTCGTCCATGTCCTTTCCCTTCCTCGAAGCGTTTGTCCGCCCACAGCGCTCAGTCGCGAGAGCAGGTCCGGATGTCGCTGCATCCGGACACCCATAGGCCCGATGCCGTCCCACGAGGCGCGCCCCACTCGGAGAATCGCCTCCATCATCCGAAACCCTGCCCCGATCCTAGCTGGCGCGCCTCAGGGCGGCACGGGAGCATCGGGGCGATTTGAACAGGACACGCCCCGGCTCGCGCGGCGGCCCGGATCGTGACCGCCCCGGTTACCTCGTTCCCACGGCTTGTGCCCGCGCAGAAGGTCGTCGAAACTCTCGTCGCTGCAGGCCCGGCAGCGCCGGGGGGATCTGGAGGATACGTGAAGGCTTCGAGACCCGCTGCGATCTGCGCACTGCTCGGGCTAACGATCATCGGTGCCGACCTTGCCGCGGCAGACGATCGCGAAACCGCGGCACAGCGACTCAGCGGCTACCTGCAGGTCGACACCGTGAACCCCCCCGGCAACGAGTCGCGCGGCGTCGACTACCTCGCCGGAATCCTCGAGAAACACGGCATTCCCTACGGCCGCGGCGAGTCGGCACCCGGGCGCGGCAATCTCTGGGCCCGACTCGAGGGCGGCGACGAACCCGGCTTGGTCCTCCTCCACCACATCGACGTGGTGCCCGTCCACCGCGAATCCTGGAGTTTCGAGCCTTTCTCCGGAGAGGTGAAGGATGGCTACGTGCATGGCCGAGGGGCCCTCGACACCAAGGGCCTCGGAATCGTGCAGTTGCAGGCCTTCCTTGCCCTCGCCGACTCCGGACAGCCGCTCCGGCGGGACGTCTGGTACGTGGCCAGCGCGGACGAGGAGGCGGGAGGCGCCTTCGGCGCCGGCTGGCTCATCGAGGCCCACCCGGAAATCTTCGCCGGGGTGGGCTACCTGCTCAACGAGGGCGGCGCCGTCCGGCAGATCGGCGAAGGCCTCGCCGTGATGGTCGAGGTCACGCAGAAGGTGCCACTGTGGCTGCGGCTCTCCGCCAGCGGGCGCCCCGGCCACGGCTCCGCGCCCCAGGTGGAGACCGCCGTGACGCGTCTGCTCCGGGCGACCCACCGGATCGCCCAGACGCGCTTTGCGCCTCGCGTCGTGCCCGCGGTGGCAGAAATGTTCCAGGGCCTTGCCCCGCTCCAGGACGAATCCCTCTCGAGCTTCTTCGAGGACCCACGGCGAGCCATCGCCGACGACGAATTCATGCTCTCGCTCCAAATCGACAACCCCGGAACCCACGCGCTGCTGCGCAACACCTGTTCGATCACTCGCCTCGCCGGCAGCGCGAAGATCAACGTCGTGCCCGCTCGCGCCCAGGCAGAACTGGATTGCCGGCTACTCCCCGACCAGGATCCCGACGCTTTCATCGAGCAGCTCGCGACGATCATCAACGACGATGATGTTCAGATCGAGCGCATCATGGGCTTCAGCCCGGCCGTGAGCAGTGCGGACACGGATCTCTTCGAGGCCGTACGCAGTGTCAGCGACAAACACTTTCCGGGCGCTCTCGTGGTACCCCATGTCTCCTCGGGCTTCACGGACAGTCACTTCTTCCGAGACCTCGGCATCACCAGCTACGGCTATTCGCCCTTCATGATGTCTGTCGGCGAGTCACGCGGCGTACACGGAAACGACGAACGCATCTCGGTGGAAAACCTGCGGCACGGCACGCAGGTCATGACCGAAATCCTGCAGGAGTTCACACTCGAACGCTGAGACCCGGGGGCCAGCACGGAGGAACACCATGCCCCACATCACGCTGGAGGCGACCCGAGATCTCGCCCTCCAACTCGACGCAGATCACACGCTCGCCGCGCTGCACCGGGTCCTCGCCGATCAGGGGGACGTCCCGCTCGAGGCCTGCAAGAGCCGAGCCGTCGTCCACGATCACTGGAGGGCCGCGGAGGGTGCGGACCACCCCGGCTACCTCCACCTCAGCGTGAAGATCCTCCCCAAGAGCGGGGACTGGAAGAGCCGGCTGGGACCGCTGCTCCTCGCGGTGCTCCGCGAGGCGCTCCCGGGGGCGGACGAGCGAGTCCACTTCACCGTGCACATCGACGACAGCATCGATCGGGAGAGTTACTTCAAGCACCCGGCGACCGGGGCCTTTGCGGCCTCGGCGCCCGCCGCGAGCACGCCCGAAGCGAATCGCCGGGCGATTCTCGAGGCCTTCGAGATCAAGGCCCGGAACGGTTCCAACCAGCCCCTCATCGACCTCTTCGCAGAGGACCTGGTCTGGACCATCCAGGGCAGCGGCGCGCTCTGCCGTCGATACGAAGGTCGCGAAGATTTCGTCGAGAACTGCCTGAAGGTCCTGGGAGCTCGCATCGATGGCGGCATCCGCGCCGAGGTCGAAGGCTGCCTCGCCGAGGGGGACCGGGTGGTCCTGCTCTGGAAGGGCAGCGGCCGGACCACCTGGGGCGATCCCTACGACAACCACTACTGCTGGATCTTCCGCTTCGAGGAGGGGCGCATCGCGGAAGGAAGCGCCTACATCGACACCCACCTTCTCGACCGGGTGATGCACCACCCCCTTCCCTGAGCGACCCGGAACCTCCGCGCCTTCCCGGCCCGGTTGCTATGGTCGCCCCCCGATCGACCCGGGAGCCGTGCAGCGTCGTGAAAATCCTTGTCTTCATCGGAAGCCTTCGAAGCGAGTCCTTCAGCCGAAAGCTCGCGCGGGCCGCACAGGACGTCGCGCCGGAGGGCGCCGCCTTCCAGTTCACCGACGGACGCGAGCTTCCACTCTACGACCAGGATCTCGACGGCGAGGAGAAGCCCCCCGCCGTCGTGGAACTGCTCGAACGAGTCGGCGGGTCGGACGCCCTGCTCTTCATCACGCCCGAGTTCAACTACGGGATCCCCGGTCCACTCAAGAACGCCATCGATTGGGCATCCCGGCCCGCGTATCGCTCGCCCATCAAGGACAAACCGTCGCTGATCATCGCGCTTTCGATCGCCCCCACGGGCGGCGCACGCGCCGAGTTGCAGCTCGCCACTGTCCTCAAGGGGACCGCGACACCGACCTTCGTGGGGCCGAGTTTCGCAATCCCGGCCGTACACGAGAAGTTCGACGCATCCGGGGCGCTCGTCGACGACATGACGAAGCTTCGACTCTCGAAGACCCTGGAGGATTTCTGCGCCTGGGCGGAAACCCACCAGGTCTGAACAGCGGGACCCCCTCAGCGCGGGATGCACGCGCAATGCTCGTTCAGCCGATGCGCGTGGTGCTCTCGGGCTCCTCGATGACCGCGTTCTCGATCTCGCCCAGGCGGTCGATGGCGATCTTCACGACATCGCCGGCCTTCAGGAATTTCGGCGGCTTCATGACAGCACCGACTCCGCTCGGTGTGCCGGTGGAGATCACGTCCCCCGGCTCCAGGCTGAAGGCCGTCGAGAGGTGCTCGACCAGCGTGAAGCAGTCGAAGATCAGGTGCTTGGTGTTGCTCGACTGCCGCGGCTCCCCGTTCACCCAGGTGCGCAGATCCAGGCTATGAGGGTCGGGGATCTCGTCGGGGGTGACGATGGCGGGACCCAGCGGGCAGTGGGTGTCGAAGGACTTCCCCATGGTGAAGGTCGGCACCCGCAGCTGCCAATCGCGCACCGAGACGTCGTTGCAGATCGTGTAGCCGGCGATCACCTCGGTGGCGCGCTCCCTGGGCACGTGGCGACAGCGCTTGCCGATCACGAAGGCCAGTTCACCCTCGTAATCGAGGGCCGGCGATACGCGCGGAAGGTGGAAGGGCTCGTAGGGGGCGTGCACGGCGGTGGACTGCTTGTTGAAGATCATCGGGTGCTTCGGCGTGTCCATGCCCGACTCCGCGACGTGGTCCGCGTAGTTGAGGCCCACCGCCAGGATCTTGGGCGGGCGCAGTACGGGCGACTCGAGGCGCACGTCTCCGAGCGCGAGGCGCGCGCCTCCGGCCTCGAGCGCGGCACGGGCCACCGCCAACGCAGCCTCGCCGGCTTCGAGGAAGGCAGTCATTTCGCTAGGGGCATCCCCTGCAGCTGCCTGCAGGTCCACGATCTCGTCTCCGTCGAGGAGGCCGACACGCGTGGAAGCGCTTTCCGTGAAGGTGATGAGCTTCATGATCGATCTCCATCCTGTGGTGGGGGGTGTTACCACGCGGGTATCTAACATTTTTCGGGTCGATCGTCTAGATTTTTCGGGACGCGACCGGGACGTGCTCGCCAGTGACCCGAGTCCGCGCAGATCACGGCGAAAGTCGGCTGCGGGGATTCCGAGGGGCCCCCGGAAACCAGGCCGGTCCGCCGGCCGCTACCGAAAGGGACAAGGAGGGGAGACCCGTGCAGGACGACGAGAGCCGGATCCAAAGAGGGCGCGAACTGATGCGGGAGATCTGCGGCGTCGACGCCGAACCCGACGACCCCTGGCTGGAGATCAGCTACAAGCACGTCTTCTCGGGCGTCTGGGACCGTCCAGGTCTCACCCGCAAGGAGCGACGCTGGATCTCTCTCACCCTGGCCGCGGCCTCCGGGCAAAAGACCGGGTACATGGCCCACCTGCGCGGGGCGCTCGAGAGCGGAGACATCAGCGAGAGCGAACTCTGGGAGTGGCTGGTTCAATTCGCCCACTACGCGGGCTGGCCGGCCTCGGCGAACGTCTGGGGCGATCTGCGCGCACTGCTCGAGGAGCGGAGCGCGGAGGCCGGCGGCTAGCGCTGCTCCGCGATGCCGGGCGTCGGGTCCGACAGGCCGGACTCCGCGACCAGCCGGCGCCAACGGAAGGGCGCGCCGAGCAGCGCCCGGTAGCCCTTCGGAAAGTTCGGCAGACTGGCGATCCCGGTCGCCACCGGGGGCTCGCGATCCTGCGGAAGCCAGCGCGTGCCGAAGACGATGTCCCAGAGGATCAGGTTGCCCCCGTAGTTGTGGTTTGCCTCGGCGCTGTCCGGCGAGTGATGCCAGCGGTGCAGTTCGGCCATGCTGAAGAACCAGTTGAGGGGGCCCAGGCGGCAGGGCAGGTTTGCGTGCTGGAAGACGCCGTGCACGGCGGAGAAGATGCCGACCAGCGCGATCACGGGGCCGCCAGCGCCGAGCATGACGAGGGGGACGAGTTTTCCGGGGCCCACCACCAGGAGATCGACGGGGTGGAAGCGAAGCGCGTTCAACCAGTAGAGCCGTTTCGCACTGTGGTGCGGGGCGTGGAGGGGCCACAGCCACGGGACCTCGTGCATGGCGCGATGCGCGCTGTACTCGACGAGTTCAGCGATGACCAGGGCGGGCAACAGTTGGATGGCAAGTGGCCACTGCTGGGGCCAGAGCCTGGCGCCGTATTCCGCGGAGAGCCAGCTGGCGGCCGCCACCGAAGCGACAATGAAGAGGGGCTGCGCGGCGGCGAGGACGATGGCGTTGGTGACTCCGAGCCCCACGTCGGCGCCCAGATCTCCATGGGATCTCGACCACTCCGGGTGCAAGGGGAAGAGTCGCTCGAGCAGCGCGATGAAGAGGTAGGAGAGCAGGATCATCTGCGCGGTGACGGCATCCGGCGACACCCCGGCATCCATCCAGAGAATCGCTCCGCCGATCGCGGCGATGACCGCGAGGGGGAAGGCCCCGCGGGCCACGAACCATTCGAGCTTCGTACGCACGCTGCGAGTGTAGCGCTCCGCCGCCCGCCGACGGCTCAGGAATGCGGGGCAGCCGGACTCGCTCGTTCACGAAGCAGCAGCGTTCCGAAGATCACCGCCAATCCGAGCACGCTGAAGCCCATCAGCATCACGGTATTCCGCTCGCCCAGCCCGTCCGCGAGGTAGCCATAGGGCAAGGCCATCAGGCCGAAACCCCCGAAGGCCAGCATCACCAGGGACATCACGCGGCCGATGTAGGCGATCTCCGTCTCCCGGGCGATGACGGCCGCGTTGAGGGATTGGAAGGCACCACTGCCCGCGCCCACTCCGAACATCGCGACTTGCGCGCTGCGAAAACCGGGGGCCCAGGCCAACCCGAGCAGTGAAACCCCAAAGAGCACCGCCATGGCGATGTAGACGAAATCCGCGTTGGGCGAGTCTCCGAAGCGTGTCACCGCGAGGCTTGCGAGCAGTGCCCCGAGTGCCGAAACGAAGAACAACTCGCTGACCGCCGCCGCGCCGCGCCCGAAGACGTTCTCCGCCAGGCCCGGCAGGATCGTCACGTGGGGGAAGCCCATGAAGATGACCATCGTGAAGAAGAGAACCAGGAGCCTGAGGCGCTTGTTGGCCCACACGTAGCGGAGGCCCTCGGCGACGTCGGCCAGAACCGGCCGTGATCGCGCACCGGGCTGCACGATCGAGGGCGGTACCCACCTCATCGAAGCCGCGGCAGCGATGTAGAAGCAGGTCATGGCGAGGTATGCGCCCACCGCTTCCGAGACCTCCCAGGCGAGCAGCACGCCAGCCAGGACCGGACCGAGCACCCGCGAGGTGGTGTTCCCCACGGTGTTGATCGCCATCGCGTTCCCGCGCAGTGAAGCGGGCACCACGTCGACCGTCATCCCCTGGCGGGCAGGTCCGACGAAGGCAATGGCCACTCCGGTCGAAAACGCACTGGACGCCAGCCAGAAGATCGTGAGGACCCCCTTTGCAATCAGGATGGCGGTTCCGAGGAAGATGACCGATGCCAGCAACTGCCCGACTACGACGACTCTCCGCCGGGGCCACCGATCCGCGAAGGCGCCCCCGATCGGTCCCATCAACAGCATCGCGAGGCCCTGGCCGAAAACGATCATGCCCACGGCGCTGTTGTTTCCCGCGATCTCGAAGGCCACCACGCTCTGAACGATCGTGGACATGAAGAAAGACAGGAAGGAGAGGGTCGTTCCGAGCCACAGCACCCGGAACACAGGGATCTTCAGCGCAGCAAAAGCGCCCTCGCCCTTCGCAGACATGGCGCCCACGATACAGGACTCCCGCCCGCGGACCCTGCCCGATGAAGCCCCTCAGCCTCCCCGCTCCTCCGCAACCGGGAGCACGAGCCAGGCGGGCCGACCCGGACCGGCATGGAGCGTCTGTCGAGCGGGCTCCGCCTCGCGTTGTAGTGACCAAATTCCCGCGCGGTTCGGGTGGGCGTGGAAGGCCGGGAAATTCGACGACGAGATGTCGAGTCGCAGCCGCGATCCGGCGCCCACCACCCACTCGATGGGCCAGAGATCGATCTCGACGGACACCACGGAACCGGGCTCGTAGGGCTCAGGTGCCCACTCGCCGCCGCGGTATGCAAGGGATGTGATGCCGTCGCGAATGTTGAAGGCACTGCCATCCGCGCGCACCTCGACGAGCTTGGCGGTGAACGCGGTGTCAGACGCATCGCTGCTGACCGACAGCCCCACGCGGATCGGACCGGCGATCCGCAGCGGCGCGTCGAGGGGCGCGCTCGCGAAGCTCTGCACGTCCGCGCGCTCGCAGATCCCTTCCTGGAGAACGCTGTGCACCGGGCCNCCGTCCGTCAGGATGAACGCCAGCGACCCGGCGCCTCCGCGCATGGGCACCGGATCGTCGGGGTCGTAGGTGTAGGAGACGCGCTCCTCCGCCGGGGGTGCTGCGGGGGCAAGGCGGCCTCCGTCGCACTCCCCCGAAGCGGCGAGAGAGGAGAGATAAAAGCGCCGCTCGTGGCCGGGCGGTGGCCAGTTCTCGCGCGTGTGCCAGCGCCCCTCCCCGATCGCATAGCTCTCCACCACGCCCACCGGCTGATCGAGTGGCTCGCCGCGCANGTGGTGCCCCATCCAATCCAGCACGAGGCTCCACTGCCAGGCATCGCCGCGCGCGTCGGCGAGTTCGAGATCGCCCCCGGTCGAGAGCAGGTGCGTCCAGGGGCCAATCACGAACTTGCTCTCGGCGCGTGCACCCAACGCATTCCAGTCGTCGAGTTGGGAGGCGAAGAAGATGTCGTACCAACCCCCGATCATCAGCACGGGTACCTGAGTCCGCGCTGGCGCCGCCAGCAATTCCGCCGCATCCGCCCGCGTCCAGAGGGCATCACCTCGGCCCGGGCTCGTCACGTAGTCGCGATACCAGTCGAGCTGCAGCCCCAGGTAGCGCTCATCGATTTCGACGTGGGGGCGGTGGCGAACGATGTCCTGGTAGCGCTCCCTGTTTTCGTTCGCGAAACCACGCCCCGGCATCACGCTGCTCCAGGCGGTCAGGATTTCGTGGCGGAACATCCCCCTCTCGTAGGCGAGGGCATACATGTCGGTGCCGAACACGAGAGGCACCAGGGTCTTCACCTCGGGCGGAAGTCCCCGGGCGGCCATCGCCCACTGGACGCTGGCCAGGTACGAGGGGCCATAGAGCCCAATGTTGCCGTCGTGAAAAGGCGCTTCGACGAGCCAGGCGAGTGTATCCTCGCCGTCGCGCAACTCGTTGACCGCGGGCTCCCACACGCCCTGCGATTCTCCCTGTCCGCGCACTTCCTGGTACACGCACGCGTAGCCCGTTCGGACGAAGATCCCGCACCAGCCCTGTATGAAGGGCACGTCGTAGGGGTTTCGGATCAGCACCGTAGGCCACGGACCGCGGCCCTCGGGCTCGAAGACGATGGTGTTCAGTTCGACGCCATCGCGCATTGCCACGCGCAGGGTGCGCTCGCCGGCGGCGTCGTGGCTCCACGCCGGCAGATCGAGCCGCCAGCGCAGCAACTCGAAACGCAGCAGGTATCCCGCGCCCGCGAGCAACAGGAGCACGCCCACCAGCGCTGCCACGAGCTTGAGGAAGCGCGCCATCCCGGCAGCATGCCGCCTAGACCAAGCCCTCGCCAAGGTATACGCGGGGCAAGCCCACCGACTCTTCCCGCACTTGGCCGCGCAGACGGTCGAAGCAGGGAGCGACCCTCGCCCCCGGGATTTCAGCCGCAGCCCGTCTCCGCGAAGGCCGGGTGAAAACACAGGCGGCCGCTGCACGCGGCCAGGGCCCCCGGCTGGAACTCGAGAACCTGGAGCACCGGGTCGAAGCGGGGATCGCCATAACGCAGGCCCGTGGGGGCGGCGAGTTCGAAACCGAAACGCGCGTAATAGGCGGGATTGCCCACGAGAAATACGGCTTGCCAGCCCAGCGCGGGACATCGCTCGAGGCCGGCACGAATCAGCGCGGAGCCGATGCCTTGCCCCTGGCGCTCGGGCTCCACGGCCACGGGCGCGAGACCCCCCAGCGGCGGAGCGGTCGCTGGAGGGTCGAGACCCACTGGCGAAAAGAAGACGTGCCCGGAAATCCCGCCTCCCTCCTCTGCGACCAGCGAGAGCATCGGATGAGCTGAGCGTCGCAGGGCTTCGACGAGGTCCGCCTCGTTCTGGCGCCCGAATGCGGCCGCCTGGATCTCGAGGACGCGCTCGTGATCCGCTTCCACCTCCGCTCGAATCGCGATCATGGCTCCCGGCCCCGTGAGTGTCGGCGATCGGGCTCGCCCCTCTCGGCTTGCGGCCCGATCACAGCGACGAATGTCCTCGCAAAGGGAGCACTTTGGCGAAAATCGTCGCAGCGCGCTATCGCCTCCATGGTAGCCGGCTTCGGTGGACCGCCGGGGTTTCTGGCCGCATCCGCAAGAGCGGAGAGACGAGGGCTGTCCATGACGAATCTCAGGGGAGAACCCGCCCACGTCGGACGATTCTGCGGCAGCAACACCTACGAGGTGACACCGGAGGTCGTCGCCTTCTATTGCGACGCCCTCGACGACCCCCACCCCGCCTACCAGCAGTGGGCGCCGCCCCTGCTCCACCACTCCGAGTGCTACAAGTTCGTCGGAGATTGGTACCTGAAGAATCTCTTCGGAAACCTGCACGCCCAGCAGGATTGGGAGCTCTTCGCGCCCATCCCGGTCGGAGGGAAGATTCGATCCGTCTCCACCATCATCGACCGCTACCAGAAGCGCGAGCGACTCTACGTCGTCAACGAGACGGACCTCTTCGACGAAAGCGACGGACGCCTGTTGGTGCGCGGGCGAACCCACCAATCCTTCCTGCCCGAGGAGGGCAAGGAGCCCGAGAAGGGCGGCGCCGGCTTCGTGGTCGACAGGGACAGCGCCACGCGTAAACAACCGCGGCCCGCGTTTCCCACGGCAACGGGCACGGATCTGGGGACGCTGGAGAAGCAGATCGACGAGCGCCGTTGCTGGATGTTCTCCGGCCCCGGGGCCAACTATCACACGGACCGCGAGCAGGCGCGAAAGCTCGGCTTTCCCACCATCGTCGTGCAGGGGATGATGTCGACCTGCTTCGTCTCGCAGATCATGCACGACAGCTTCGGGGAAGGCTGGCTCCGGGGCGGCAAGATGTCCGTCAAACTCACCAACGTGCTCTGGGTCGACGAGCACGTGGTTGCGCGAGGCAAGGTTCGCGAAGAAGTGCCCGAAGGCGGAGCAACGCGAGTGCACTGCGACGTCTGGGTCGAGAAGGACGACGAAACCCGCGTCTCCCTGGGCACGGCGAGCGCACTCCGTCCCTGAGACGCGGGCCCTACGGGGCAGAGGAAATCAAGTCGCCTCTTTCGCGCCAAGTCAGCCGCTCATCGCTTCGATCTCGATCGAAAGCCCCCTCTCGAGGAGAACGACCCATGACACCCGCCGACCCGGAAGCTCTTCCGGTAGCCGCCGACACCGATCACGGCTTCGACGGGGAGATGTTCCAGCGCTTCCTCTCCTTCGATATCGGAGACGGCCCCCCCATCTACTGGCACAGTCTGGGCAAGCTCTATCGCCAACCGAAGGGGGAAATCATCGCCGGGGTGGAAGCGCTGGTGAGCAATCGCAGGGTCGCCCATGGCGGGACGACAGCTGTGGCGGTCTGTCGAACGATTCTGCTCTACCGCGACCCCGAGACGGGGGCCGTCCTCAAGGACGAGGAGGGCAAACACGTCCTTCGGGAATATCCCTACATCGTGGCGCGCTTCGAGTTGCAGGAACGCCGCATGGTGATCGACACCGAGGGATTGAGCGGCCCCCACCAGGGCGGGCGCTTCGGCCTGGCCCGGGTCAGCAACGACAAGGTCTTCGCCCACCACGTGGACGAGAGTTGCTTCTTCTCCTGGACGCTCTTCGGACAGGTAGACACGCCCATGGGACAGGTCTGGTTCATCGAAAGCTACAATGCATCGACGCCACCCGACGTGATGGTGATGAACCGCTTCGGAACGCTGCCGGCCTTTGCGGGAGCGGGGGACGGCCTGCTCCAGACGGTGGCCCGCCGCTACGACGACTACGGCGCGCTGCCCGCCGGGATCCGCGCCTACGTGGAAGAGAACGCCCCCGAGCACGTGAAGCCACCGCGAGACCTCGACGAGGTCGCTGAAATTCGCGCGAGATACCTCGACACCGACCCCCCGGCCTGATTTCCCGCTCACGGACTCGCTGGGCGAAATCGCCAGGGAGAACCGCGCGGAGCTTCCGGCAGCGTTTTCGCCGCTCTCAACCCGGTTCGAAATCGCCGCCGGAAAGGAGTCGAGACGGCCACCGCGGGCTTCAGTCGGGGTATTCGACTTTGACGTTGCCCGCGACGCACTGCGACTGGCAGGTCAAGATCCAGCCCTCCTCGAGAAGGTCTTCCGTAAGGCAGTCGTTGACCACCATCTGGACCTTCCCGTCGACGAGCTTCGCCATGCAGCACGAGCAGTAGCCCTCCTCGCAGGAGAAGGGGGGATCCAGCCCCCCACGACGCGCGGCACCAAGGATGCGCTCGCCCGCCTCGTAGGAAACCTCGGTGGTCTTACCGTCGAGCACGATGGTGACACGCTCGGGCGCCCCCGAATTGTCATCGACTCCAGCGAGCGTCTCGGGCGGCGCATCGGCGGCGCGATCGGGTGGCGACACGAAGCGCTCGATGTGGATGCGATCGCGGTCGATCGAAA
>JABSQX010000039.1 GCA_013215615.1 Myxococcales bacterium
TCCAAGGGCATCGTGACGCTCACGAAGGCGTCGAGTTCGATGCTGCCCTCCATGTACTCATCGACGAAGCCGGGTAGTTCGCTGCGGCCCTTCACGCCCCCGAAGGCCGTGCCACGCCAGGAGCGCCCGGTCACGAGCAGGAAGGGGCGCGCGTGGATCTCCTGGCCGGAGCCTGCGACGCCGATGATGATCGACTGCCCCCAGCCCCGGTGTGCGACCTGCAGGGCCTGGGCCATCACCTCCACGTTCCCGATGCACTCGAAGGAATAATCGACACCGCCCCCGGAAATCTCCAGGATCGCCTCCACGGGATCCGCGACACTGCTGGGATCGAGGGTGTCGGTGGCGCCGAGTTGCTGCGCGAGTTCGAATTTCCGCGGATTGGTGTCCACCGCGATGATGCGCTCGGCACCCGCCATCACCGCGCCCTGCACCACGGAGAGGCCCACGCCCCCGAGGCCGAAGACCGCGATGCTGGAGCCGGGCTCCGCCTTCGCGGTGTTGCGCACCGCGCCGATGCCCGTAGTCACCGCGCAGCCGAAGAGACAGACCTTGTCGAGCGGCGCATCCGGGCGGATCTTCGCCAGCGCAATCTCGGGGAGCACGCAGTGGGTCGCGAAGGTCGAAGTGCCCATGTAGTGGAGGATGGGGCTGCCGCGATGGGAAAGGCGGCTGGTGCCGTCCGGCATCAGTCCCTGCCCCTGCTTCTCGCGCAGCGTGATGCAGAGATTGGTCTTTCCGGAGAGGCAGAACTTGCAATGCCCGCACTCGGGCGTGTAGAGGGGAATCACGTGGTCGCCGGGAGCCACGCTCGTCACGCCCGCGCCCACCTCTACGACCACCCCCGCCCCCTCGTGGCCGAGCACGGCGGGGAAGAGGCCCTCGGGATCCCGCCCGGACAGCGTGTAGGCATCCGTGTGGCAGACCCCGGTGGCCGCCAGTTCGACCAGCACCTCGCCCTGCTTGGGACCGTCGAGATCGATCTCCTCGACGACCAGCGGCTTGGCGGCCTCGAAGGCGACGGCAGCTTTGATCTTCATGGCTTCCCTCCGCGGCGCAGGATAACACTCCCTCGAAGGACGGTGTTATGGTTCCGGCATGGATGGGGCGTGGCTCTCCGAAATCGCGGGGCACCCGCTTTCCCAACTCGTCCTGGCACTGCTGGCACTCGTCGCGATCTGTTGGCTCGCCCAGTGGCTGACACGCCGTTTCGTGGTCGCCGGCATCGCGAAACTGGTCCGGCGCAGCGAGACCGGTTGGGACGACGCGCTGCACGACGAAGACGTCTTCGGACGCCTGGCGGGCCTGGTCCCCGCCGTCGTCGCCTGGTTCGGGGTCACGCTGATTCCGGACGGCAACGAAACGGTGCAGACCGTGGTCTCCCGCGTCGCCTTCGCCGTCATGCTGCTGGTGGGCTCGCGCTCGTTGATGGCGCTGCTCTCCGCCGCCAACGTGATCTACGAGAGCGATCAGCGCCACCAGAACCTCTCCATCAAGGGCTACCTGCAGGTGGTGAAGATCGTCGTGGCGGTGCTCACCGCCATCGGGATCCTCTCCATCCTGGTCGACCGCTCGCCGGTGATCTTCCTCTCCGGTCTCGGCGCCATGACCGCGGTTATCCTGCTGATCTTCCGCGACACCATCCTGTCCCTGGTGGCGAGCCTGCAAATCAGCGGCAACGACCTCGTCCGGGTGGGCGACTGGATCGAGATGCCGCAGTTCGGTGCCGACGGCGACGTCATCGACGTGGCGCTGCACACCGTGAAGGTCCAGAACTGGGACAAGACCATCACCACCATTCCAACCCACAGCTTGATCTCGGACCCCTTCAAGAACTGGCGCTTCATGAGCCTCTCGGGCGGCCGCCGCATCAAGCGCGCACTCCAAGTGGATCTGACCAGCGTGCGCTTCCTCGAGGCCGAAGAGATCGAGGAGTTGTCGCGCTTCGCACTCTTGCGCGACTACATGGTGCGCAAGCGCGCGGAGTTGCAGGAAAACAACCAACGACCCGGCCTCGACCCGTCCGTGGACGCGGACATCCGCCGCCTCACCAACCTCGGCACCTTCCGCGCCTACATGGAGCTCTACCTGCGCGCCAACGAGCAGATCCACCCCGGCATGACGCTGATGGTGCGGCAGCTGGCGTCCGGTCCCACCGGCATCCCTCTCGAGGTCTACTGTTTCACGCGCACCACGGACTGGGCGGCCTACGAGGGCATCCTCGCGGATCTCTTCGAGCACTTCCTGGCGGTCGCACCTCGCTTCGGACTGCGGGCCTTCCAGCAGCCCGCGGGCGCCGATCTCGCCTCCTTGCGCAACTCGCCGACGCCCTGAGCCGAAGCACCGGCCGCGACGCCGCGCTCAGGTATCGCTGCGCAGCGGGTGGGGCTTGCCGAAGAGCCAACCCTGACCGAAGGGGATGCCTAGCCTTCCCAGCGTCTCGAGTTCTTCGAGCGTGTCCAGGCCTTCGCCAATGATGCGTGCGCCGATGCGCTGCGCGACCGATTGGAATGCCGAGAGAACCTCTTGTCGGCCCGGATCTTCGTCGATGCGGCTCACGAAGGAGCGGTCCACCTTGATGAACTCCGGAGAGAGTTCCACCACGGCCTTGAGGCTCGCGTAGCCAGAGCCCGTATCGTCCAGNGCGATCTGGAAGCCCAACTTCCCGTAGTAATCCCTCACCTCGCGGAAGATCTCGAAGTTGTCGATGGACTCCTGCTCGGAAATCTCCAGCACCACGTCGCTGGGGCACAGNCCACAACGCTCCAGGGTGCGCTCCAGGGCCTCCGCTCGGAAGCTGGGNTCGTGGATGGTGGTGGGCCGGATGTTCAGGAAGAGTTTCGTGTCCCCCGGCAAGTCGCGGGCCCCATCGAGCCCGCTCTTGCGGCAGAGGCAATCGAGCTGAAAGAGCAGGTCCTGTTCGCTGGCCGTGGCGAAGAGGCTGGCGGGCGAGTGGAGTTCGCTGTCCTCGGGGCCGCGCGCCAGCGCCTCGTAGCCGAAGACGGTGCGGCTCTCGACCTCCACGATGGGCTCGTAGACCGAGCGCACCCGACCCTCCACCACCAGGTCGAAGAGGCGCTTGCGACGGAGTCGCGAGGCCAAGCGTGCCGCGATGTGGGCGTGCTCGCGGGCCTGTTCCAGGGCGCCGAGGATCTGGGTGTCCGCACCCAGCAGCGGGTTGCGCAGCGCGCTGCCGCTACCCACGTGCAGGGCGGGAAGTTCGCGCACGTAGGGGTAGGCGACGCGGCTGCCGCGCTGCTCGATGCCCGCCTGTAGGCGGACCTGTAGCCGGTCGAGATCACGCTTGTAGAACTCCACCTCTGCTGGCCCCCGGAAGAGCAGCGCCAGCACCTCCGAGCGACCCGTCTCGCCCAGCAGCACGCGATCCTCCGCGCCCAACGCATCCCCCAGGAGGTCCGCGACGAGTTCGGCCAGGGCCGCAAAGACCTGGTCGCGGGTCTCAGCCCCGTAGGAGCGCTCGATGCCTGCAAGCCCGGAGGCGTCCACAACCAGTGCCCCCATCGCACCGCAGGCCGAGAACAGCCGCCCGATGTGCGGAAAGGCCTCGCCCAGCGAGAGGGGGCCAGAGGCCGGCGGCAGATCCCCCTCGACTACGGGAAGTCGCATCTCCAGTGCATCGGCTTGTCAGCGGGCGACGTTGAGACGACGCTGCTCCAGGAGGCGGCGGAGCGCCNCGGGCGCTGGGCGCCTCAGTGAATCCCCTGCCCGGTGACGAGGCTGGCCGGCTCGACGCCCAGGCTGCGTACCGCGTGTTCCCAGAGATCGTCTGGCGGCACCTCGAAGAGTGCCTCGTGGTCNACCGGCACCACCAGCCAGGCGCTTGCAGCCAGCTCCTCCTCCAGCTGCCCCGGGCCCCAACCCGCATAGCCGAGCATTACCCGCATACGCGGGGGGGGCTGGCTGGCCACGCGCCGCAACACGTCGAGTGAGCCCGCGAAATAGAGACCCGTACAGAGCTGCTGAACGTCTTCGCCGTTCTCCTCGCCCTGGAGTTCGTCGAAGAGCACCCAGCCCATTTCCGGCTGGACGGGCCCGCCCATGTAGACGGACTGGTCGGGATCGCCCCGCCACTCGATCCCGATGCTGCGGCACAAGCGATCGGTGCTGATGGGCGCCGCCCGGTTCACCACCACCCCGAAGGAGCCCTCCTCGTCGTGATGCACGATGAGCACCACGCCGCGGTGAAAATTCGGGTCCACGAGCTGCGGCATCGCGACCAACAGCCCCGGCGCCAGGGGATCGCTCGACACGCAGCGAGCCTAGCAGGTTGCGCGGCTGGCCCGGAGCGAGATCGGGACGTGCCGCCCGCAAACTCCGGTACCGTCGCCGCCCGTGCGCTCCTCTGCATCCGACATCCGCGCCGTCTCGGTGGCGGGCATCGCCCTGGCGAGTTTCCTGCTGCTGGCCGGGGCCGATCGGGCCGGGCCCGGCCTGCCGGCCACCGCGCTGCGCAGCCTGGCCATCCAGCTGTTGCTGGCGGGCCTGGCCCTCGCAGCCGCAGCGCGGATGAAACGGCCCGTGCGCGAGGCACTGGGGCTCGCACCCAGCCGCCTGCGCGCCCGCCAGTCGCTGTGGCTGGTCGCGTCCACCCTGGGGCTCAGCCATGCCCTGTACACGGGGTTGGAACTCTCGGGGTGGAGCGACGCCAGCAGCCTCGGCGCCCTTGGGGAGTTGCTCGAGGGGGCATCGCTTCCTGCACTGGGACTCGCCCTCGTGGGTCTCGCGTTGGCGCCGAGTCTGGGCGAGGAACTGCTGTGCCGGGGCCTGCTGCAGCGCGCCCTGCTGCGACGCAGCGGCCCGGGTTGGGCGATCGCAATCAGCAGCGCGACCTTCGCGGCCCTGCATCTCGACCCCGTCCACGCGATCTTCGCGGCACCGTTGGGCGTCCAACTGGGCCTGGCCGCGCACCTGGGCGGCAGCACCCGCACTTCCATGCTCTGCCATCTCGCGAACAACACGGTGGCCATCGGCCTGGCGGCCACGGGGGGGCTGATCCCCGAGGGCTCGCCGACCTCCGCGGCGCTGGGGCTCGCGATCTGGGGCGGGAGCTGGGGAGCGCTCTGGCGCGGACTCCCGCCGGGGAACCCCGGGAGCGGCGACGGCTCGGGGCTTCAGTACGACGGCAAACCGGTCGACCGATAGGGAGGCTCGCGCGAGCAACGAGCCGCGGAGGTGATCGGTGCACGCTCCCGAAGTGCTACTGATGGATGATGGGGAACTCGACGACGTCGAGACCCTGCTCGAAGACATGCAGGCGTCTTGCCAGCGCCTGTGCGGCGGCGAGATGCTCCGCGAGATCCCGACCCCCAGGCAGCTCCTCGTCACCACGCCCCGGCGCATCGCAGCGCTCGCGGATCCCGCGGAGTTGCAGGAGATCCCGCGGCGCGTGGTGGTGAGCGAAGGGGACTCCGTGGGGATGCGCGCCCAGCTGCGGCTCACCGGCTTCGACTACCTGGTCCGCCGACCCGTGCACCCGGAGGCACTGCGCCTGCTGCTGCTTCGTTGCCTGTACGAGGGGGACGAGCAGCGCGAGGACACTCGAGTCGTGGTGGGATCGCCGGTTTCCTTCCGCTCCGGGCTGCTGACCCGCCCCGCCACTCTCATCGATCTCTCGGTGGGCGGTTGTCGCCTTCTCGCAGAAAAGCAAATTCCGCTGGGGCGGCGCGTGCGCATCCAACTACCAGAACGCGACTCGGAGAACGCCGCCGTAACGCTGCCCGGGCGGGTGGTGCGCGCCGACGAGGACAGCCTTCCCGGCTCGTCTCACCGCTGGCGCCTCGGCATCGCCTTCGAAGCGCTGGACGAAGCGAGGCGCAGCGCGCTGGAAAAGACCGTGGCCGACCACCTTCTCGGGCCAGCCCGCATGGAGGTTCCGCTCGGGCCAGCGGGGGAAGCGCAAACCCCCGAGGCTGCCGGGGACACGCGGCATTCCCACGAGGGTTTCGCTACCACGAGCCGTGACCTGCCCGAGATCCGGTTGAGCCTGGTCGCGGAACGCACCCAGGGGCTGGAACCCGCCGGGGATGAGCTGGATCTCGGCGACAGCGAGCAACGCGAGTCCACCCGAGCGCGCTTCTACCAGCGGGTTCCCGCCTTCGGGAGGGACGCGCTACGGGTGCTGATGGGGCGCGATCTCTCGACGCGCGGCATGCGCATCGAGCCCCATTCCGGGCTCGAACTGGGAGACCGCATCCATCTCGCCATCTACGGGGATGCCGAAGAGCCGCCCGCCCTGGTCTGGGCGGCCATCCGGAGGGATGACGGGGACGGAGGCCTGGTGGCGATCTTCGACCCCCTGCCCCGCGAGATCGAGCAGGCGTTGGAAGGCTGGATCGCGAAGCTACCGATCATCGAGCCGCTTCAAGCGGGGGAGACCCAGTCGCTCGGCGTCGTGCTCTCGGAGATCCTCAGCGGCTAGCTCGCATCTCTCTCCGTCCCGCTTCATGCCCGGCACGCAGACGCATCTCTTGCAGGGTCCCGGCCGGACGCCTAGGCTCCGTCGCCTCGAGGAGACCCATGGCGCGCAGCAAGAACAAGCAGAAGATCAGCCGCCACCGCCACAAGCAGCGGCGCAAGCGGAAGCTGAAGCGCGCCAAGGCCGAGAAAGAGAACTCGCGCTAAGGCACCCCTCGCGCGTGGAGCCCTGCCCGAAGCGCTTTCCTGGACCCCTTGGACCCCGCCGCAACCCCTCAGGGGCCGTGGGTCGCGAAGGAGACCACGCCGCCCTCGCCACCGAAACCCAGCACCTGGTAGCGCACGGGGTTGGGACCCTCCATTCCCGGCGAACCCATGGGCATCTTGGGCACCGCCAGGCCGGAGAAGGCCGGGCGCTCCTCGAGCAGGCGCGCGATGTCCTCGGCGGGAACGTGCCCCTCGATCACGTAGCCCTCCACGATGGCGGTATGGCAGGACGCCATCTGCCGCGGTACGCCGTTCTGGGCCTTGACGAGGTTCATATCTTGCCGGTTCTCGCTCTTCACCTCGAAGCCGTGGGCCTCGAGGTGCTCGATCCACTTCGAGCAGCAGCCACAGGTGGGGGACTTGTAGACCATCAATTCCGCGCCACTTGCAGGCAGGGGCGCCGCCGCCAGGCAGACCCAAGCGCCCAGTATCGCCGCGAATTTCCGCTTCGTCATGGTGATCGGTCCTCTCGGGGGCCCGTGCAGGCAATAGCGCGCCCGGGCCGCGCCGGAAACGCTCATGCCATACTCGGTGGTGAGCGATGAAGAGGATATCATGACGGCCGGGGAGGGCTGCTTGGCCGACAAGANGATCTGGAGAAGNTGCAGTTCCTGCAAGGAAGGCATCGAAACGGGTGCCCTCTACTGGACGTGCAGCGTGTCCACCTGCAACCGCAAACGCACCGCCCTCTTCTTCTGCAGCGTGAGCTGCTGGGACGCCCACCTGCCCGTGGCGCGGCATCGGGACGCCTGGGCGGAGGAGCAGAGGGCTCCAGGCACTGCTGCGGCCGAAGCCGACGAGAGCGCCGAGCCCGCGACCCGCCCAAAGCGACGCCTGGTGCGTCCAGGAGCCACAGAGCGGCCCGCGGATGACAGGCTTCGCGAAATCCTGGTGATCGCCAACCGCCTCAAGGACTACGTGCGTGCGCGCTCGGGCTTCAACACCTCCGAGCGGGCACTGGGTCCGCTCTCCGAGATCCTGCGCGTCAGTTGTGACGCGGCGATCGAGAACGCCCGCCGGGAGGGCCGCAAGACGGTGCTGGACCGGGACGTCCCCAAGCCCTGAACCGCGGGGGCCCTGGCCGGAATCACGAGCCCAGCGCCTGCCCCGTGTCCCGAGCCTGGCTCCAGGCACCCGGCGTGCGGATGGACCCGGTGGTCGTGCCCCCGGAGTCGAGTGAAGAAGCTCGTGGCGCTACAGAAGCAGAAAAGCCCGGGATCGCGTGCGATCCCGGGCCTCCCTGGGAAGGGTATTGGTTTTATGCTGTGTAAGTGGCCGAGATGACTCTCACGTGTCAAGAAATCTGAAGTTTTTCTCGAAGCCCTAAGAATAATCACCGAAAAGCCCCCAGGATCGCGGACGGCTCCCCGTGGGGCTAGCGGGCTGAGGGGCCTCCCTCCGAGGCTCCCGCGAGCGCAGCCGAAGCCCCAGCAACCCGCCGGAGCCCTGCGGCTCCCTTCGCGAGGGCTTCCCCCGGCGCACCGGCGAGCTTCGGGCCTCGCTGGGCCGGCGCCAGGAAGCGCCCCACGCGCTCCGCGCTGCAACGGCGCCCCTCGCAGAAAACCGCCTGAAGGACCTCGGCGGCCACCTCGGCGGATCGCCTCCAGTAGAGATCCCCCTGCACGAGCAGCGTCGCCACGACGATCCGCGGCGCCTCGGCGGGCGCCAGGCCGATGAACCACTGGTAGAGGCCGTCGGGATCGACGCCCCGCAGGCTGCCCGTCTTGCCCGCCACCCGCACCTCGCCCAGTAGCGGACGGCCCTTCCGGTCGAAGAAAGCTCCGTGCGCGGTGCCATCGCCCCGGCTCGTGGTCGCGACCAGCCAGCCCCTCAGTTGCTGGGCGACTTCCCGCGAGAGCACCCGGCGCGGATGCGAGCGCGCGGGAATCTTGAGGGGCCGGTCGAGGGAATCCTCCACCCTTTCGATCCAGCGCGGCGCCACCAACTCGCCCTCCACCAGGGTGGCGGCCAGTTGTGCGGCGTGCAGGGGAGTAATCCGGGCGCCCGCGAGACCGCTTCCCAGCCGACCCAGCTGGTAGCGGTCGGGCCCGGCGTCGGCACTTCCGGCGGCGTGCGAGGGAGCCGGTGCATCGAACCAGCCAAAGCGACGGATGCTCTCGAGCAACGGGGCCGCGCCAACTGCGTGCACCGCCAGCTGCGCGAAGCACTTGTTGTTCGAGGTGGCCAGGGCGATCCGGAGCTTCGTTTCCGTCCCCCATCCCTCTGGGGGGTCGAGGCTCGACGGCGTCAGCTTGTATTTGTTGCCGCGGTAGCGGCAGGGCAACTTGGCGAGATCCGGGTTCCGTTCCAGCGCCGCCGCTGCAGTGATCACCTTCACGAGAGACGCCGCCGGGTAGTCGCGCGTGGGGGAGAAGCGATCCACATCCGTAGACGCGTAGGCGAGCAGGCGACCGGTGACGGGATCCATCAGGATGACATGCCCGAGATCGACCTTGCGCCGCTTCAAGATCCGGAAGACCCGCCGGCTGAGATCCGCATCCAGCGTGTACTCGACGGTGAACGATTCGGGCCGAACCCCCGGAGCCTTCGCGGGCAGGTCCACGTATTCGAAGAAGCGCCGGCGCCCCGCGCCGCCTGGCAGCTCGCGAACGTTGAGCCCGGTCTCCTGCTGCTTGCGCGTCACGGGCAGGCGGCCCAGGAGTTCCTTGGGGGCGAGCCTCCGCACCGCGATGGGAAAGCCGCCTCGCTCCGGATCATCGGATGCCACTTCCAGCACCGCCGTCCCAAAGGGAGGCGCCTCGAGCCACCAGGCCAGCAGGCCCGCAAAACCGAGCCAGAGGCCGAGCAGCAGCACGCGGCCCCGCGCCGTGAGCACGCGCCGACGATCCCGCTGCGCACGCCTCCAGTGCGCCTCGCGATCCTCGCCCCGCAGTCGAGCGCCCCCGCGCCCCCCCCATCTCTTGGCCGCCAAATATCCACCCGCTCCGGTTGCCCGCGCCGTCCAGGGGGAGGATTGCGCCAGCGCTTCGTCCCGATCCAACTCGCCCGCGAAATCCCTAGACCGAAACCACCTCCTGCACCTCCGGCACGCGCTCGCGCAGGCGGGTTTCGATCACCATTCCCAGCGTCGCGGAGGCACTGGGGCAGCCGTCGCAAGAGCCCTGCATCGCGAGTTCCACGATCCCATCCTGGTAGCCCACGAACAAGACGTCCCCGCCGTCCATGGCCACCGCGGGGCGGATCTCCTGCTCCAGGACCTCGAGGATGCGCTCCACCACCGCGTCGCCCTCGGCGGCCTCGGCGGGCTCGTAGTCGGGTCCCAGCGCGCTACCACCGCCCTCGAGCACCTGCTTGATGGCATCGACGATGGGCTGCGCGAGTTGCGTCCACTCCAGCTCCGGCCGCTTGGTGACGGTGACGAAGTTCGCGGCGAAGAAGACCGAGACCACGCCTTCCACGGCGAACAGACGCGCCGCGAGCGGAGAGACCGACTCGTCGGGAGCCTGCTGGAAACTTGCACCCCCGCTTCCCGGCGCGACCTCGGAACCCAGCACCCACTTGATGCTATGGGGATTCGGCGTGCGCTCGGCGTGCATGCGAAAGCCCAGCTGTGTGTCCAGAGAGGCCATGAGAACTCCCGACCGCCATTGGCGTCAGCCCCTAGGGTAGGCGGATTTCGCGGCGTCGGCCAAGATCGGCCCAGCAGGTTCGCGGTCACATGGAAGCACCCCACCTCTCTCAGTCGATCCCCCAGGCCTCCACATCCGCCAGGGAGCAGACCCGGAAGCCGCGCTGCCGAGCCTGCCGCTGTTCGCGCTCGCCGTTGTACCCCCAGGCGGCCAGCGCACAGCCGACCCCCAACTCCGCGACGCTCTCCAGGTGGCTGAGCTTGTCGTCCAGGAAACGCGAATCGCAAGCCGCAATGCCGCTGCGAGCCGTCAGGGCCCGCAGGTGCGCGCGCTTCGAGCGGCCCGCCTCCTTGTCGAGTAGCAGCGCGTCCTCCACCAGATCCGCGATCCCGTAAGCGTCCAGCAGCAGCTTCACGCTGCGCCGGTCCCGGGCGGTGGCGAGTGCCAGCGTGACCTTCCCCGCGCGACGACGCAGCACCTCCAGGAGCGGCGCGTAGGGGGCCATCAAGTCCAGCCACGCCTTGGGATGGCGCGACGACAATTCCTCGCGCTCGTGGTAGAAGCGCCGGTGGAAAGCCTGCAGCCAGACCTCGTCATGGGTATCGCGGAAGGCGTCGTAAGCGGGCTGGTCGGGGAGCGCCACCGCCGCTTCGAACGCGTCGAGCACCACCCCGAAATCCTCGGCGCGGTTGCCCAGGGGCATGCGGGTCACGAAGGGAAGGTAGAGGGGTGAGCTGCGCACTTCGGCGCGCGTGGGGAGCTCGCCGAGCGAACGCGCCTGCTTCGCGACTCCGCTGCCCGGCCACAGCGCCGCGAAGGTGCGAAGCGCCACCAGGAAAGCCTCGGCGGCACTGTCCGAGATCACGCCGTCGAAGTCCAGTGCCAGCAGGCGAGCCGTCAAGAGGTCTGGGGCCGGGGAGTGCCCGGCGGCGCCAGTTCTCCCTCGAGACGCTCGAAGAGGGCGTGGACGTCCGCATGCAGTTCCTCGACGCGCGTCGCGCGAGCGACCCGGGCCAGGGGCATCTCGTGTCCCAGCATCTTGCTGAACTCGCCACGCTCACCCAACAGACGCTTCGCGTCGAGTTTGCGCCACGCGTCGACATCGCCNAACTCCGGCACGTGGCTGTCGAAGAAGCGCTGCAATCGACGATCGTCGCTGCGCAGTCCCAGGGCTCTCTCGATGGCTGCCGGAACCAGCAGGTAGCTCTCGATGTGGCGNCGGCTCCAGGTGAAGAAGCGCAGGGAGCCCTCGGTCGTGGGTAGCGGGGCATCGACGTCGTCGAGGTCCAGCACACACAGCCCGCCCTCGGCACCCGAAGCGACGAAATGCTCCACGGCGCGCCGGGGGCGCCGTCCGCCCAGGATCACCGCGCCCTCGAAGAGCGGCCGGGCCTGTCGGGGCAGCAGTCGATACGCCCAGGCGCGCAGGATGCCGCGGTCGCGCGGACCCTCCACGTAGAGCACGAAGTTAGTCTTCGAGTTCGACGGCCTGCGCGGCGGCGATGTGACCTTCCGCACTCCTGCTCTCCCGCACCGATGCGACGAGCGACCCGCTTTCCCAGCACGCCCCTGCCGCCCCGGAGATCCTACCTCCTCCCGCTGGATCGCGCGTTCAAGCCGGCCGATGCGTGAGCAGCGCCAGCGCCTCCACGTGGGCGGTCTGAGGGAAGAGATCGAAGGCCCGCAAGCCGCCGAGCGCGTAGCCGCCCGCGGCCAGCCGCGCCGCGTCCCGGGCCAGCGTGGCGGCGTGGCACGAGAGGTAGACGATCCGCGCGGGGCGCCGCGCGAGTAACCACTCCACGGAACCCTCGGGCAGCCCCCTTCGCGGCGGGTCGAGGACCACCACCTCGGGGCGGAGATCGCGGAGCGGGGGCGCCTCCCAGCCTTCCTCGAAGGGACGTGCCACCACCTCGACCCCGCCGAGCCCCGCTCGTTGGAGGTTGTACCGGCAGTCCGCAGCGGCTCGCGGATTTCCTTCCACCGCCACCAGCCGTTGGAAACGGCGCGCCAGTCCCAGCGTGAAGGGGCCCGCACCCGAGAAGACCTCCAGCCCGACCTCGCCGTGTCCGGACGCCTCGAGCACCGCCTCGACGAGGGGTTCCAGCAGGCCCGTGTTGGCCTGGAAGAAGACGCCGGGCGAAACGCGCAGGCGATCCTTCCCGACCGGAAGTTCCAGCGCTGGGGCGTCCTCCGCCCCCTCCACGGGGAGAGCGCGCACCGCCGCTCCCGCCGCCGCAAGTTCCCACTCGCCGTCCGGGGCATCTTCTCGAGCGGAGAGCCCGACCAGTGCGTCTTCCACGGGCGCGGTGAGCACCGGACAGCCGGCGACCTCGCGGAGCGCGTGGGAGCGGCGCTGCCGGTATCCGACCCGGCCTCCCTCTCGCAAGACGCGCGTGCGGGCGCGGTACCCGTAGGCGCTGGGCGAGGCCGTGATCTCGATCTCGGGCACCGGGATGCCCCCGATGCGCCGCATCGCCTCCCGAAGCGCCTCCCGCTTGGCCTCGAGCTGCAGCGGGTAGTCGACGTGCTGCCACGCGCAGCCCCCGCATTCCCCGAAGGCCGGGCAGCGCGCTTCGACGCGCCCGCTGCCCGGCGTCACGAGCTTTTCGAGACGCGCGCGAGAGAAACGTTCCCGGCGCTGGGTGATGCGCGCCAGCACCCGATCCCCCGGTGCCGTGAAGGGCACGAAGACCACCCGCCCGTCTGGCCCGCGGCCGAGACCGTCTCCCTCCGCGGCCAGGCCGCGGATCTCTACCTCGACGAGGCTGTCCTCCACAGCCGCGGAAGTTTCCATCGCTTGGCCGAACGCAGCCGCCTCAGAGCGGCCGCGCGCCCTCCAGGTCGAAGAAGGCCCGCAAGCGGCTGAAGCGGCCGTCTTCGCGAAAGTGCGCCACGTCGATCACGTCCAGCTCGTAGAGTCGGCCGTCGCGACGCACGCAGGCCACCAGGGGCACGGCGGCCTCGTCGCCCGCGACGCAGAGGGTTCCGGAGATCGCCAGGCTCTCGGCGAGCTCATTGTCCGCGTAGAAGGTTCGAATGGCATCGATGCCCCGGTGCACGGGGCCGCCCACCGGGATCTCGATGCAGGCGTCCTCGCTGTAGAGGGCCACCAGCCCCGCGACGTCTCCCGCGCTCACGCACTGCGTGTAACGCTCGAAGGTCTGCCGGATCCGCGCCGCACTCACCCGCCCACGCTACCCCAGCCGCAGACGCCACACCGCTCACTCCGTTCCGACTGGCGCGCTGCCGCAGGGCGCGGCGAGAAGAGCCGCTCAGCCCTGCAGGGCGTTGAACTCCGCGTAGGTGGGGTGGTGGGCGAGCATGCCACCGTCCACGCAGAGGGTCTGCCCGGTGATGAAGGCAGCATCCGTGGAGGCCAGGAAGACCACCGCCCGCGCGATGTCGTCGGGGCTGCCGAGGCGGGTGGTGAGATGGCTGCGCGCGTAGATCGCGATCTGCTCGGCGGGCACGTTGGCGGCCAGCGCGGGCGTCTCGATGACTCCCGGTGCAATCGAATTGCAGCGGATGCCGCGCTTGCCGTACTGGGTGGCCACGTAGCGCGTCAACGCATCCAGCCCCGCCTTGGAAGCCCCATAGGCGGGCCGCGCCAGGTCCCCCACCAGGCTCGCGGCCGACGAGGTGTTCACGATCGCGCCGCCGCCCTGCTCGAGCATTTTCGGGATCGCGTGCTTGCAACCCAGCATGGGGCCACGGAGATTGACGCGGAGCGCGCGGTCCCAGACCTCGGTCTCCATGTCGACGAGTTCGCGGTCCCGGGACTGCAGGGCCGGGTCCGAGTCGGCGGCGTTGTTGTGCAGGATGTCGAGCCTTCCGAAGTGCGTGCAGGCCGCCTCCACCATGTCGACCACCGAGGCCTCTTCCGCCACGTCCACCTGCTGGGCGTACGCCCGGCCCCCCTGCGCCTGGATCTCCTGCGCCACCGCTTCGGCACCATCCCCCCGCAAGTCGGCGATCAACACCGACGCGCCCGCGCGGGCCAACGCGGCGGCCGTGGCCCGCCCGATGCCGGAGGCAGCACCCGTGACGATGGCGGCGCGCCCTTCGAGCTTGCCCTCTGGACTTTCCATCGCGTACCGTCCTCCCGATCCGCGGGCCGATCGCAGAAACGCGCCGACCCCACCCTGGCGGGGAGTATGCGGAGGGAGGCCGTTCGCAGCCATGCCGTCCGAGAAGAGCGCGGCGCCGACCGGAGAGGGAGAGGTCTTCAAGGCGGGCTTCGTGGTGGTGGACCTGGAGGCCGCCATGCGGGATTTTTCGACGTGGTTGGGCATCGAGTGGACACCCGTCCAGCAGGCCCCGCTCACGCTCGACCTCCCGACGGGGCGCGAAGAAGTGTCGCTGCGCTTCGTGTTCTCTACTCGCGGTCCGGTTCTCCTGGAACTCCTGGAGGCGCAGCCGAGCGGCTACTACGCGGCTCCCAACGGGCCCTTCCTCCACCACGTGGGCCGCTGGGTGGATGACCTCGCGGAGGCCTCCCAGCGCCTCGAAGCAGCCGGGCTCGCCCGCGAGGCGGTGGGAGTCGACGCCGAGGGCAACACGCCGGCCCTCTTCGCCTTCCACGCGGGCCACCACGGACTGCGGGTGGAACTAGTGGACAACGCCTCGAGGGAGAGTTTCGAGGGCTGGCTGGCCGGCGGCACACTGGAACTCGGCTGACGCGCGAGGCACTCGGCGCGCCTGGGCTCGCAAGAGGGAGACGCTACTTAGGATGGACCCGCTGCTGATCGGAACGCCCTGCGAGGTGGTGGAGGATCTCTCGCGCGCGCTGGGCGCCAGCTTCGCGCCGATTCCCTCCCTGGCCGATGAAGCCGGCTTCGAGCGCTGGCGGGCCGGCGCGGCCGACGAAGCGAGCCACGAGCGCGTGGTGGTAGCAGCCTGGTCGCCGCAGCCGGCGCCCGCGCCGTTGCTCGAACTGGACGACACCCACTGGCAGCAGCGCGGCGAAGATCCCCTGCTGGTGTGGAACGCGGCACTCGGTTACGCGATCGGGCGCTGCCGCGACGGCGGCGCGCTGGTGGCCGTGGTCGAGGCCCCGGCGGCACTCGACTCCGCGGGCTGGGTGCCCGAGGCCGGCGTCGCCGAAGCAGTGGCCGCCCTGACCCGTTCACTGGCGCTCTCGGAGGGGCCCCGTGGCGTGCGCGCGAACACCGTCACCACCCCCGCCCGCCTCACCACCGGCGCGGTCGTCGACCCCCAACCGCCGCTGACGAACTTTCCCGGCAAACTCGAGGACGAGGTGGTGGGCGCGGTGCGCATGCTGCTGTCGCCGGAAGCCGCGGGCATCACGGGCTGCGCGCTCGCCGCGGACTGCGGGAGGACCTGGTGAGCGCCGACCCGGCGCCGGTGGTGCTGGTGAGCGGCGCCAGTGGCGGCGTGGGCCGTGGCATCGCCCTGGCCTGCGGCCAAGCGGGCTGGACGGTCTGGATCGCGGCGCGCCGGCGCGAAGCCGGGGAGGCGGTGGCCGCCGAAGTAGATGCCGCGGGAGGCCAGGGACGCTACGTGGAGTGCGACGTCGCCCAGCACGGCTCGGTGCGCGACGCCCTCGACGCGCTGAAGGCACGGGACGGCCGCCTCGACGGACTGGTCCACAACGCCACCAGCGGACTCTCCCCCAAGCCAGTGCGCCTCGCCGAAACCCCTCTCGCCGAACTCCGCGACCACCTGGCGGTCTCCTTCCGCGGCAGCTTCCTGCTGGCGCGCGCCGCCCATGCACTGCTCGCGGAAAGCCGTGGCGCGTTGCTGCTGCTCACCTCCGAGGCCGGCTTCGAGGGCAAGGCGCTGCTCTCCCCTTACGCGGGGGTGAAGGCCGCGCAACGCGGCATGGCCCGGGCGCTGGCCCGGGAATGGGGGCCCGACGGCATCCGCGTCAACTGCCTGGCTCCGCTGGCCGCGAGCCCGGCCATGACCCGTGCCTTCGAACTCGAGCCCGCCATGGCGGGCCGGGTGCTGGGCCGCAACCCGCTGGGCCGCCTCGGCGACGCGGTGACGGACATCGGGGGCGCCGCGCGCTTCCTGCTCTCCGAAGACGCCCGCTACGTGACCGGCCACACCCTGATGGTGGACGGCGGCAGCTGCCAGGTGACCTGAGCGGGCGCGAGACCGGCGTCTGCAACGAGGGCGCGAGGCGTCCTCTCTACTTCGCGGCGGCCCAGGATTCCTTCATGAACACCAAGCCCTCCCTGGCGAGGGTCTCTTCGTCCTCGAACATCGGACGCCAGATCTTCGTGGCGGCGGCCAGTGTGGCGAGCGCGCTCCCGAAGGCCTCGATCGTCAACCAGCCCTCGTAGTCGATCGCTTTCAACGCGCTGAAGGTCTCCTGCCAGCGCACCTGGCCCTTCCCGGGCGTGCTGCGGTCGTTCTCGGAGATGTGGACGTGGCGGATCGCCGGGCCGGTCGCCCGAATCGCGCCGGCCGGGTCCTTCTCTTCGATGTGTGCATGGAAGGTGTCGTAGTGCACGCCCACGTTGTCGCGCCCGATCTCCCGCACGTAGCGTTCGGTGTCGGCCGCGCAGTTCAGGAGGTAGATCTCGAAGCGATTCAGAAACTCGAGGGAGAGCGAGACACCCGCGCCGGCGGCGTGGTCGGCGACCTGCTGCATCACCGACACGCTGGCCTCCCATTCGGCCGGGGTCGCGGGCGCGCCGCTGAACTCTCCGATCGCCGCGTAGAGGGGGCCGCCGAGGACGCTCGCCCCCGCGCTCGCGGTCGCGTCGACGGCCCGCTTCAGGAAGTCGGTGGCTGCCTGCTGGATGGCCGGATCCCCGGAGGCGGGGTTCGCCTCGGGGGGACAAACCTGGATGGCCGTGCGTGCCAGGCCCATGTCGTCCAGGCGGCGGCCGAGGGCGGGGAGATCAGCGGGATCGCCCGCGAGTAGCGGAAGCTCGACACCGTCGAAGCCCATCGCGCCGAGACGCTCATAGAGCGGAAGCAGGGACTCCTGGGTGGGATCGTCGGTCCAGAGCAGCAGGTTCATTCCAAACTGGATGGCCATGGGCGTCCTCCGGATCCGCAGGTTAGGGGACCTCGCGGGGCGCCCGCTCATGGAAGTCTCGGCGGCGGCGGATGACCCGCGAGGTCGCCCGCTCCGGGGCGCGAGGGGCGCGGCAGGCGCGGCTTGCCACGCACTCTCGCGGGTCCGTATGCTGCGGCCCATGACGGATGCGACGGGCTATCCGCGCAAGAAGATCTTCGTCCTGAGCTCCCTCGCACTCTTCACCGCTGGGCTCAGCTTCGCGCTGCGCGCTGCGATCATCGCGGCGATCGAAGTCGAGGTCTTGCGGGAGATCGACCCCGCCCACTCCGATGCCCTGGCGGGCGAGCTGTTGGGCACGGCCTTCGGCGGCTTCGCGCTCACCCTCTTCCTGGGAAGCGTTTTTCTCGAGCGCATCGGCATGGGTCGTTCGATCCTGCTCTGCGCCATCTGTTTTGCGGCAGGAACCGGCGTCGCGGTGTCTGCCAGCACACTCGCGAGCGGCGCAGGCGTCTTCGATCTGCTGCGCGCGGGCTTCCTGCTCTCGGGCCTCGGGTGGGGGTTCATGGAAGCCTCGGTGAATCCGCTGACCGCAGCCCTCTACCCGGATGACAAGACCAGCCGGCTCAACGTCGTGCACGCCTGGTGGCCGGCTGGGCTCATCGCGGGGACGCTCGTCGCACTCACCGCTGCGGAAATGGGCATCGGATGGCGCGGCCAGTTCGCCTTCGTGATCCTGCCCGCGCTCGGCTGCATGTACCTCTACGTGGGCACGGCGTTTCCGAGCACCGAGCGGGCTGCCATGGGCGCCTCGATGGGCGACATGTTCCGCGAGATCCCGAAGAGCCCGATGTTCATCGTGCTCTGGCTATGCATGCTGCTGACCTCGGCCGCCGAACTCGCACCGAACCAATGGTTCGACTTCGCGTTGACGAAATCGATCGGGATCCGCGGCGCATGGATCGTGGTCTACGTCTCGGCCATGATGTTCGTCTTCCGCCACTTCGCCGGTCCCATCGCCCACAGGCTCTCGAACATGACGATCTTGTGCGGATCGGCCGTGCTCGCCGTGATCGGGCTCTGGATCCTCCCCTACGCGGACTCCGCGCTCACGGGGCTGCTCGCAGCCACGGTCTGGGGCCTCGGGGTCTGCTTCATGTGGCCGACGATGCTGGCCAACGTCTCCGAACGCTATCCGAGGGGTGGCGAACTCTTCATCGGTTTGATGGGTGTCGCGGGCGCCATCTCTACCCAGTACGTGCTGCCCGCGCTCGGCAGCATCACCGGCGCCACCAAGCGGGAACTCGCCGGCAGCGCCGAAGCGTTCGCAGCGCTGCACCCCAGCGCCCAGGCGCCGATCCTGCAGTCCGCGAACCAGGCCGCATTCCATACCCTGGCCTTCTACGTGGCGGCCTTGATCTTCATCTTCGGCGCCATCGCGCTCTTCGAGCGCAAGAAGCCAGCCGACACCTAGCGCGGCCAGAAGAGGGAGACCGCTTCTCGGACGCCTCGAGAGCGTCAGCGCGCGATCACGACCGCCAGCGACTCGGGGCCGTATTCCTGGAGGTGGTCCACACACTCCCAGTCAAAGCCCGGCGCCAACTGCACCTGGCCGGGNGCNAAGACGTCGAGGAACTCCTCGAGCAGCACGCGGCCGATCATGCGCGTGAGGTGGTTGCCGAGACAGATGTGGGGGCCGACCCCGAAGGCCAGGTGCTCGGGGGGATCGTCGCGGTCCAGGCGAAAGGCCTCGGCGTCCTCGTAGACCTCCTCGTCCCGGTTCGCCGAGGCGATGCCCAGCATCACGTGCTCGCCGTGGTGCACCGGGCAACCGCCGATCTCTGCCTCCGCCCGGGCGGTGCGGAAGAGGAAGGTCACCGGCGCCTCGAGGCGCAGTGACTCCTCGACTGCCGCGGGGATCGAGCCGGGCTCGGCGCGCAACGTCGCGTCGAAGTCCGCGTCGTCGAGCAGCCGGTAGAGGAGATTGCCGAGCATGTAGCTGGCGGAGAGCGAGCCGGCCAGGATGTTCACCACCAGGGTGCGGATGTGGTGGGCGCCGATCTGCCAGCCCTCGTCGTCACGGGTGTGGACCATCAGCGACAGCAGGTCGTCGTGGGCCTCGGGGCCCGCGGCCGCGCGCTGCGCGATCAGCGCGTCGAGGCAGGCCGCCAGCTCCGGGAAGGCGCCCTCGATCCCCACCCCGCGCTCGGTTTTCCCGG
>JABSQX010000004.1 GCA_013215615.1 Myxococcales bacterium
TGGGAGTACGCGTGGGATCTCTGCCAGCAGTCCGACCTGGTCGCAAAGGGATACGCGGGGGGCGTCCCCATGGGCAGCGACCTGCCTCCGCGGCCCGCCGAACAGGCACGCGGTCCCCGCTTCGTGGTCGCTGCACTGCGCGACCCGGGCACGCCGGAACGACCCGGCAACCTCCTGCAACGCGTCCAGGTCGTGAAGGGATGGGCGGACCCGCAGGGCCGCTACCACCAGCAGGTGGTGGATGTGGCGGGAGGGACCAACGGTGCCGGAGTCGATGCCGCGAGCTGCGCGCCCACCGGACGCGGTGCCGCGAGCCTCTGCGGCGTCTGGACGGACCGCGACTTCGACCCCGACCAGCGCGCCGTCTACTACGCGCGTGTGATCGAGAACCCCAGCTGCCGCACCACGGGTTGGGCGTGCGCCCAGGCGCCCGAGGGCGAGAAGCCCGACTACTGCGGCGCGGCGGACGTCGCCTTCACCACCCAGGAGCGCGCCTGGAGCTCGCCCATCTGGTACGGGCCGGAACAGTGAGGGGCTCTCGGCCAGCCGCTCAGTCGTCCGCGTAGAGCCCGACGGGGTCCCGGTAGGGACCCGTCAGGTGGCATCACGGCCCGCTGAAGGCTCCACCCGGCTCACCCGCCTCCATGGCGGCAGCCTTCGGGTCGTAGAGACTGGCCCCGTCCTCCACCCAGCGCGCGAGTTCGGCCCGGCCCACCACGAACCAGTGCACCTCGTCGGGGCCGTCCGCGAGCCGCAGGGTGCGCTGCGAGATGTACATGCCGGGCAGCGGCGTCCACTGGGAGACCCCGGTGGCGCCGTGGATCTGGATCGCCTGGTCGATGATCTTGCAGACCCGCTCCGGGACCAGCGCCTTGACGGCACTCACCCAGATCCGGGCCTCCGTGTTTCCCAGCACGTCCATGGCCTTGGCGGCCTTCAAGACCATCATGCGCATGGACTCGATCTCCACGCGAGCCCGGGCGATGATCTCGACGTTGCCGCCGAGTTGGGCGATGGGCTTGCCGAAAGCCGTGCGCGACAAGCCGCGCCGACACATCAACTCGATGGCGCGCTCCGCGGCACCGATGGAGCGCATGCAGTGATGGATGCGCCCGGGTCCCAGGCGCACCTGGGAAATCTCGAAACCCCGACCCTCACCCAGCAGGATGTTGTCCTTGGGGACCCGGCAGTTGCTGAAGCGCAGGTGCATGTGGCCGTGCGGGGCGTCGTCCTGCCCGAAGACACGCATGGGGCCAACGATCTCGAGGCCGGGGGCGTCGATGGGCACCAGGATCTGCGATTGCCGCAGGTGCGGCGGGCCGTCCGGGTCGGTCTGCACCATCGTGATCAGGATCTTGCAGCGCGGATCTCCCGCACCCGAGATGTAGTACTTCTCGCCGTCGATCACCCACTCGTCACGATCGAGCACCGCGCGGCAGGCGATGTTCTTGGCGTCCGATGAGGCCAGGTCCGGCTCGGTCATCGCGTAGGCGGAGCGAATCTCTCCGTTGAGGAGCGGTGTGAGCCAGCGCGCCTTCTGCTCGGGCGTCCCCACGCGCTCGAGCACCTCCATGTTGCCGGTGTCGGGTGCCGAGCAGTTGAGGCACTCCGAGGCGATGGGGTTCTTTCCCAGTTCCGCGGCGATGTACGCGTAGTCGAGATTGGCGAGGCCCTGCCCCGTCTCGTCGTCGGGGAGGAAGAAGTTCCAGAGCCCGGCGGCCTTGGCCTTGGCCTTCACGCCGTCGAGCAGTTCGAGTTGGCCCGGTCCCCAGTCCCATCGCTCTTCCCGGGCCTCACCGAGCCGATGGAACTCCATGGTGACGGGCTCCACCTCCTTGCTCACGAAGGTCTTCACCTGGTCGAAGAGGGTTTTCGCGCCCTCGGACATGCGCAGATCGAACATCTCGTCGTGGTTCACGAGCCCGGCCATGCTTTTCTCCTCGCAGCGGTTCCGGCCCAAGCTACGCCAACACGCCGGGGAGTGCCCACCGGATGGGCCTCCCGGCGCGTCCCCGCACTCGCGGATTCAGCGCGGCAGGTAGCGATGCGCCTGCATGGCCTCGAAGAGCTCGATGAGGGCGTCCTCGCTGTCCACGCAGTCCGAGAAGCCGTGCTCGCGGAGCTTGATGCTGCTCACCAGCCCGGGTCGATCCGCGGAGACGGGGTTCGCCCAGATCATGTCCGCGTACTGCCAGGAGAGACCGATCAACGCGTCCAGGGATTCCACGCGCAGTCCCTCGCGGCGCGCCAGTTCCCGCCACAGCGACTCCTCGGCGGGCATCACCTCGGCGAGTCTCAGCGGGGCCGGCTCACCCACCTCCAGCTGAAAATGCGCCGCGATGCGGGGCCAGGCATCGCGCCAACACAACACGTCTCCGTTGCAGACGTTGTAGATCTCGCCGGAGGCCCGCGGCCGGGTAGAAGCCCACTCCACGGCGCTGGCCAGCAGGCGCGCATCCGTGCACTCCGTGAGCAGGTTCTGGTGGCCGGGGTGAACGAGCGGACGCCCCCGCTCCCGGCAGAGCGACGCGTAGGCGCCGATACCTGCGACCACGTTCATCGCGCTGCCCACCGCCACGCCGCAGACCACCTGGGGGCGCAACACCGTCCAGCCGTACCCCGTGCGCAGGGCGCGCTCGCGCAGCAGATCCTCCTGGGCGAAGTAGAAGTTCGGGTGCTCGACGCGGGCGTCGCGCTCCCGGGCGGGCAGGGCCATGGGCTGACCCAGGTGGGCGCCGTAGGCCTTGGTGCCCTGCAGCAGGGTGACGTGCTCGAGGCGCGGGGAGGTCACGGCGTCCAGCAGGTTCGCGAGCATCGCGCGATTGGTTTCGATGTGATCGGGCTCCGACCAGCCACGGGCCAGTTGCGGCTTCTCGAAGAGGGCGGCGTAGACGAGGTGGCTGGCGTCCGCGTGGGTGGACAAGGCCGCCCTCGTCGCCTCCGCGTCGCGCAGATCCACGGCCACGAAGTGCGCGGGCGTGTCGAAATCCGGCCCGCGACGCGACAGCGCCACCACCTCCCACTCGTCGCGGCGCGCGGCCAGGCGTTCCACCACGGCGCGCCCCACCACGCCGAGGGCCCCCGCCACGAGCACCTTGCGCTCCGCCATGAGGCTCTCCCCTCCCCGACTCCCTAGCACCTTCCTCGCCAGGAAGCCCTATAGTCGGGTCGGGTGGACTTCGGATTGCAGACCGTCACGCAGCCGGACACGACGGAACTCGAGGATCCCGAGGAGATCCTCGGCATCATCGCCGACCCGGCGCGTCGCGGCGCCCTCTACCCCTACTTGCACCGCCTCCGGGAAGTGGCGCCCCGCTTTCGTACCGACCAGCTGACGGGGAGCCCCGCCTGGCTGCTCACCCGCCACGCGGACGTGCGAGACATCCTGCGTCACCGCGCGGCGCGCAGCGACCACCGGGGCGTCGAGATCTTCGACCAGGGGCCCGCGGGACGGGTCTTCTACGAGATGCAGCTCAACACCCTGCTGTTCATGGAGCCCGAGCAGCACGATCGCGTACGCGCCCTGATCTCCCGGGCCTTCACACCGCGCTCGGTGGAAGGGCGCCGCCAGCGCGTCCAGGAGGTCGTGGACGAACTCCTCGACCGGGTGGCCGACCAGGGCGGCATGGACGTGGTGGCCGACTTCGCGTACCCGCTGCCCATGGTGGTGATCTGCGAGATGCTGGGCGTCCCCGCCGAGGATCTTCCGCTCTTCCGGCGCTGGGGCCACGACTCCCACCGCCGCGGCGAGTTGGGCCTCATCTCCGACGAGGTGGTCGCACGTGGCGAGGAGGCGACCCGCGGCTTCCAGGACTACTTCCTGGGCCTCATCCGCGATCACCGCAAACGCCCTCGTGATGACCTGATGAGCGCACTCATCGCGGCCGAGGACGGGGGCCAGCGACTCTCCGACGAGGACCTCGTGGGGAGCTGCTACATCCTGCTGCAAGCGGGCCACGGCACCACCGCAGACCTGATCGCAATGGCGGTGAACGCGCTGCTCGAAAACCCCGCGCAGGAGGCCTGGCTGCGCGCATCCCCCGAGCGCATGCCGAGCGCCGTGGAAGAGTTCCTTCGCTACGACACCTCGGTACAGATCAGCCANCGCGTGGGCAGCGAAGCGATCGAAATCGGCGGGCAGAGAATTCCNCCGGGAGAGGTNTGCGTGCTCTTCAACGGCGCAGCCAACCGCGATCCGGCGGCTTTCGAGCAGCCCGACCGCCTCGATCTCGGGCGCGACCCCAACCCCCACATCACCTTCGGGCTTGGCTACCACACCTGCCTGGGAGCCTCGCTGGCGCGCCTCGAGATCCAAACGGCGCTGCGCACCCTGCTGGCGCGTATCCCCAAGCTGCACTTCGCCGGGGAGCGCCCCGAGTACCGAAGCAACCTCTTCCTGCGCGGGCTGCCGAAGCTGCCCGTGGAGTTCGGATAGGAGCGACCATGCAGGGCTTCGACCCGCACCGTCTCACCGCCGAGGACGACCCCTACCCGATCTATCGGGAGATGCGCGAAGAGCACCCCCTCTACTACAGCGAAGAGCGTGAGATCTGGGTGGTATCCCGCTACGCGGACGTACGCGCGACACTGCTCGATGCCGGCACCTGGGCCTCGGGGCAGGGCACGGTGCCCAGCGGCTTCCTGGCCGAAAAGCCCATGCTGATCTCCGAGGATCCCCCCTACCACACGCACCTGCGCGGAGCCGTCCACCTCTCCTTCACCCCGCGGCGCATGCGCGCGCTCGAGAAGCGCGTACGCGAGATCGCCGTGGAGTTGCTGGACGCCGTCGACCCCGAGGCGGACACGGAACTCTTCTCGACCTACACGGATCCGTTGCCCGTCGCAGTCATGACCGAACTGCTGGGCGTGGGAATCGAGGATCGCGATGAGTTCAAGCGCTGCGCGGACGCCATCATCCACACCACCGAGGGACGCGGAGAGGCCGCCGCCGAGGCCCAGCGTTGGATCTTCGACTACCTGGAGAACGTGCTCCCCGAGCGCGCGCAGGACGCCGACCCCGAAGAGGATTTGGTGAGCATGCTCCTGCAGCCGCCCCCGGATGCGCGCGGGCAGCTCACTCACGACGAGGTGGTGGGGTTCTGCACGATCCTGCTGCTGGCGGGCACGGAGACCACCACCAACGCGCTGGGGAACATCCTGCATCTCCTCGAGCGCAACCCGGCGCTGCGCGCCGAGCTGGCCGCCCGCCCCGAGTCGCTACCGCTCGCCATCGAGGAATGCCTGCGGCTTGAATCCCCCGTGCAGGGCCTCTCCCGGGTGGCCTCGCGGGACGTCGAGGTGCTGGGGGAGAAGATCCGCGAGGGCGAGCGGCTCCACATGCTCTTCGGCTCAGCGAACCGCGACGAGCGGGTCTTCCCGGACGCCGAGCAACTCGATCCCCGCCGCGACCCGAACCCTCACCTTTCCTTCGGGCTCGGCATCCACTTCTGCCTGGGCGCCAGCTTGGCGCGCACGGAGTTGCGGGTCGGCCTCGAGGAGTTGCTGGCCCGCTACCCCGGCTACGCGCTCGATCGCGAGCGCTCCCACCGCCAGGCCTCGGACACCAACCGGGGCTTCACCCAGCTGACGGCTCGACTCGCGGGCCCCGCCTAGCGGGAGCCCGCGCGCAGCCTCAGCTCCCGTGACCCCCGGATTCGACCACGCTCTGCACTGGCGTGCCCTCGTGCTTCACCCACAGGCGGGTGAGTTTCAGGGACTTGATGCGCCAGGCGCCGTCGTCGCCCTTCTCGTACTCCTCGCGGTAGTGGCCACGCCCGTGGATCGTGAAGGGGGGATCCGATTCGAAGTCCAGGTAGTCCTCCATGGACCACACGCCGCGGGCGCTACGCGCTCCGGTGATCTCGATCTCCGGCATGTGGCCGTGGTGCACGGTGATCGCGGCACCTACCGCCGCACTCACGAAGGCGACGATGGCATCGCGGCCCGTCACCAGGCCCTCGCTGGCGTCCTCACGGGTGTCCAGCGTGGCGTCCTCGGCAAAGACCTGCGCCCAATCCTTCCAGCGCTTCTCGTCCATGCAACGGAAGTAGCGCGCTTTCAGCTGCTTGATGCTCTCGATCTCGACCAAGTCGGATGCCTTCATCGACGGGCCTCCTCGGGTGCGAGCCGAGCCTAGCAGGGCTTACGCGCGTGGGGCGTGGCGGGACGGACGGGACTCGAACCCGCAACTTCTGGCGTGACAGGCCAGTGCTCTAACCAGTTGAACTACCGTCCCGTTGCCCCAAGCGGAGCCGGGTGCCGGAAGCCCCCCGCTGCCCCCCGGAAACGCAGAGTGGGTAGCAGAATTCAGCCACCCGGAAAAGTCGCCGTGGCAACGGGCGCGCGCGGAGTCCGGGGCTACGCTTCGCGCTGGATGCCCCTGCGGCCCCGTGACGGACGGCGGCGGCTGCCTGGGCCGCAGAACGGGAAGAGGAAATGCAGGAACTCGAAGAGGGCAGCGAGCTCTCGCTGGATTTCGAGAAGCTCCGCAAGGTGGGAAGCGGCAAGGGCTCCGTATTGCCGGTGGTCCTCCAGCACGCCGAGAGCGAAGCCGTGCTCTTCATGGGCTACGCGAACCGGCAGGCCTTGCAGGAGACCCTCGCACGACGCGAGGCGGTGCTCTGGTCCACCTCCCGCAACGAGCTCTGGCACAAGGGCGCCACCTCCGGGGACGTGCTCGACCTCGTGGAGGTCCGGGTCAACTGTGAGCAGAACTCGCTCCTCTACCGCGTGTTGCCGAGACAGGGCGGCGTCTGCCACACCCGGGATGCCGCAGGGAAAACGCGCCGCAGCTGCTACTACCGCAAGCTCGACTCCGACGAGGGCCTCAGCTTCCTCTGATCGGCCGGCGCGCGTGGTGGGCGCGGACGGACTCGAACCGCCGACTTCCTCGGTGTAAACGAGGAGCTCTAGCCAACTGAGCTACGCGCCCCGAAGGCGTCAGTTTACCCCAGCGGGGTGCGGCACCTCCACGGAGCCCTCGGGCAGCGGGATCTCGCGGATCTCGTCCACCTCGTGGTCGCCCTCCTGCAGGAAGCTCTCGGGATTTTCGAGCGCCAGGGCGGCGAGCAGCACCTCGTCCATGTGCTCCACCACCACGATCTCCAGGTTGCGCTTGATGTTGGCGGGAATCTCCGCGAGATCCTTCTCGTTGTCCTTGGGGATCAGGATGGTGTCGATGCCACCGCGGTGAGCAGCGATCATCTTCTCCTTGAGGCCACCGATCGGCAGCACCCGCCCTCGCAGGGTGATCTCGCCCGTCATGGCGACGTTGGCGCGAACCGCCTGTCGGGTGAGCGCCGAGGCCACTGCCGTCGCGATGGTAATGCCCGCCGAGGGGCCGTCCTTGGGAGTGGCGCCCTCGGGCACGTGGATGTGGGCGTCGATCTTGGAGTAGAAGTCGCGCTTGAGGCCCAGCTGCTTGGCGCGGGAGCGCACGTAGGACATGGCGGCGTTCGCGGACTCCTGCATCACCTCGCCCAGGCGCCCGGTGACCTGCAACTTGCCCTTGCCCGGGGTGACCGAAACCTCCGTCTGCAACAGCTCGCCGCCGGTTTCCGTATATGCGAGGCCCGTACAGACCCCCACCCGGTCGTCCTCCTCGGCGCGGCCGAAGCGGAACTTCGCGACGCCCAGCAGCTTCTTCACCCGCGACGGGGAAATCCGCGCCCTGGTCGCCGCATCGCCGTCCTTCACGAACGCTCGCGCTACCTTGCGACAGATCGAGGCGATCTCCCGTTCCAGGTTACGCACTCCGGCCTCCCGGGTGTAGTGGCGGATGATCTCGAGGATGGCGGCGTCGGAGAATTCGACGTCCTTGGAAGCGAGGCCATTGGCCTCGCGCTGCTTGGGGACCAGGTATTGCTTCGCGATCGCGAGCTTCTCGCCCTCGATGTAACCCGGCAGCTGGATGACCTCCATGCGGTCCTGCAACGGGCGCGGAATCTGCGACAGCACGTTCGCGGTGCAGACGAACATGACCTGGGAGAGGTCGTAGTCGAGATCCAGGTAGTGGTCGTTGAAGGTGTGGTTCTGCTCCGGGTCGAGGACCTCTAGGAGTGCCGAGGATGGATCGCCCCGGAAGTCCATCGACATCTTGTCCACCTCGTCGAGGAGGAAGATCGGATTCCCGGAACCCGCCTTCGAGAGGCTCTGCAGGATCTTGCCAGGGAGGGCGCCAATGTAGGTGCGGCGGTGGCCGCGGATCTCCGCCTCGTCTCGCACGCCACCCAGGGAAAGGCGCACGAAATCCCGCCCCGTCGCACGCGCGATGGACTTCCCGAGGGAGGTCTTGCCCACCCCGGGCGGCCCCACCAGGCACAGGATCGGCCCCTTCATCTTCTCGACCAGGGTCTGCACCGCCAGGTACTCGATGATCCGCTCCTTCGGCTTGTCGAGACCGTAGTGATCCTCGTCGAGGATCTTCTCGGCCTCGACGACGTCCTCGTTCTCCTGCTTGTAGTCGGCCCAGGGCAGCGCGATCAACCAGTCGATGTAGTTGCGCACCACCGTGGCCTCGGCGCTCATGGGCGACATCATCTTGAGCTTCTTGAGCTCCTTCTCTCCCCGGACCTGGGCCTCTTCGGACAGCGATTTCTCGCGCAGCGAGTTCTCCAGCTCCTCGACTTCGTTCTTGAACTCGTCGCGGTCGCCCAGCTCCTTCTGGATTGCCCGCATCTGCTCGTTCAGGTAGTACTCCTTCTGGGAGCGCTCCATCTGCTTCTTGACGCGGCCGCGGATCTTGCGCTCGACCCGCAAGACCTCCAGTTCCGCCTGCATTCGCGCATACACGTCCTGGAGGCGCTTGTTGGGGTCCAACAACTCCAGCAGCTCCTGGCGCTCCTCGAGCTTCAGATCCAGGTGGGCGGCTACGGAGTCGGCGAGGCGGCCGGCCTCTTCGACGGCCACCACGCTGTTCAGGGTCTCGGGAGAGACCTTCTTGTTGAGCTTCACGTAGCGCTCGAAGCTGGTGTGTACGCTGCTCACCAGCGCCGCCAGTTCGGGGTCCGCGGCCTCGGGCTCTTCGAGCTCGGAGACCTCGCACGCGTAGTAGTCACCCCGGTCGACCAAGCGGTCGATGCGGGCGCGCGAAGCGCCCTCCACGAGCACCTTGACGGTGCCGTCGGGCAGCCGCAGCAACTGCACGATGCTGCCGAGCGTACCCACCTCGTAGATGTCGTCCTCGCCCGGCTCGTCCTGGCCGGCCTCGCGCTGGGCGCTGAGCATCAGTTCGCGGTCGCCCTCCATGGCCTCCTCGAGAGCGCGAATGGAGCGGGCACGCCCGACGAAGAGCGGCACCACCATCTGGGGAAAGACCACGATGTCCCGTAGGGGCAGCATCGGCACGACGCGGAGGGATTCCGAGCCTCCGTCCGGGTCCGAAACTCCACCGCCTTCCGTGAGGGTCACCATCGAATCTTCTCCTGCTGCATGCGCGATCGCCGAGGCCGACTACGCGGATTCCGCTTCCTGCTTGAGGACCAGCAGGGGCTTGCTGCCCTGCTCGATGACCTCTTCGTTGATCACACACTCCTCCACGTCGCTTCGGGACGGGATCTCGTACATCAGATCGAGCATCACGGACTCGAGGATCGAGCGCAGCCCGCGAGCGCCGGAACGACGCTTCAGGGCCTGCCGAGCCACGGCTTCGAGCGCCCCAGCGCTGAAACGGAGCCCCACGTCTTCGAACTCGAAGAGCTTCTGGTACTGCTTGACCAGGGCGTTCTTGGGCTGGGTGAGGATGTCCACCAGCGCCTGGGCGCCCAGCTCGGAGAGCGTGGCCAACACGGGCAGACGCCCCACGAACTCCGGAATCAGGCCGAACTTCAGGAGATCCTCGGACTGCACTTCCGTGAGTACGTCGCCGCGGTTGCGCTTGCTCTTCACCTCGGCCCCGAAGCCCATGCCCTTCACGCCGATGCGCCGCTCGATGATCGCCTCGAGGTCGCAGAAGGCACCGCCGCAGATGAAGAGAATGTTCGAGGTGTCGACCTGCAGGAACTCCTGCTGGGGGTGCTTGCGGCCTCCCTTGGGGGGCACGCTCGCCATGGTGCCCTCGATGATCTTCAGCAGGGCCTGCTGGACGCCCTCCCCCGAGACGTCCCGGGTGATGGAAGGGTTTTCGCTCTTGCGCGCAACCTTGTCGATCTCGTCGATGTAGATGATGCCGCGCTGGGCGCGATCGACATCGTAGTTGGCGGCTTGCAGCAGGTTCAGGATGATGTTCTCGACGTCCTCCCCCACGTAGCCCGCCTCCGTGAGCGTGGTCGCGTCGGCGATGGTGAAAGGCACATCGAGGACTCGCGCCAGCGTCTGCGCCAGCAGGGTCTTGCCCGAGCCTGTGGGACCGAGCAGCAGGATGTTGGCCTTCTGCAACTCCACGTCCCCCACCACCGATTGGCTCTCCACCCGTCGGTAGTGGTTGTGGACGGCGACGGCCAGCGTCTTCTTCGCGCCCTCCTGCCCGATCACGTACTCGTCGAGGGCCTCCTTGATCTCCAGGGGCTTGGGGACCCGGGAGACCGCCGCGGGCCCCTCCTCCTGCCCGTATTCCTCGGCGATGATGTCGTTGCAGAGTTCGATGCACTCATCGCAGATGAAGACCGTCGGCCCGGCGATGAGCTTCTTGACCTCCCGCTGCCCCTTCCCGCAGAAGGAACACTGGAGATTCGCGTCGTCTTCGCGCTTCTTCACTTCTCCCGGCCTCCACCGGACGCAGCGCCGTTGCTCCCTGATCCGTTCGGCTGCGGGTCCTGCGTCTCCCGGTGCACCACGACCTTGTCGATCAATCCGTAAGTGAGCGCCTCTTCCCCGGAGAGATGGTAGTCGCGCTCGGTGTCCGTCGCGATCTGATCGACGGGTTTCCCTGAGTGCAAGGCGAGAATCTCGTTCATCCGTTCTCGTAGCTTCAGGATCTCCCGGGCCTGGATGTCGATGTCGGTGGCCTGCCCCTGGGTTCCGCCCATGGGCTGGTGGATCAGGATCCGAGAATTGGGCAGCGCGTAGCGCTTGCCCTCGGTGCCGGCGGCGAGCAGCCACGCGGCCATGGAGGCAGCCTGTCCGAGGCAGATCGTGGACACATCGGGCCGCACGTACTGCATGGTGTCGTAGATCGCGAGCCCTGCCGTCACCGAGCCACCGGGCGAGTTGATGTAGAGGAAGACATCCTTCTCGGGATCCTCCGCCTCCAGGAAGAGCAATTGGGCGATCACCACGTTGGCCACGTCATCATCGACGCCGTGGCCGAGGAAGACGATCCGATCGCGCAACAGGCGCGAGTAGATGTCGAAGGAGCGTTCCCCGCGCGAGCTCTGCTCGATCACCATGGGAATCAGCGGCATCGGCTCCTCCTCGCAATCGCCTTCAGCGGGAACGGAATTCTGCTATTAGGGTACAACCCACGGCGCCGTTTGCCCTCCGTGAAATCCGGATGCTCATCCGCACGAAAGCGTGCTTCAGCCACCGGCAGCTCGCATCTCGCCCGAGCAAGTGCGCTCTGCGCATGTCGCGAAATGTCAGCTCGCATCGCACCCAACTCCGACCTGATCGGCGCATGAGAATAACCTGCGGCGAACCGGCAGGTCGAGGGGAACGCGCTGCCGCCGCCTGAAGCCCACCGGCGCGCCGCGGAATCGGGCGAATTACGCACCGCTGCGGTCCGCACACACCCTAGCGGAACTGGACGCCGACTCCCTGGTCGACGCCTCACCCCCGGCGCTCGACGGGATTCAGTCCCAAAAGACTAACCAAAATCCACGGATGAGGAAAAGGCCTCTGCGTTCGGGCCGCCGACCCGCTAGTCGCCGGCGCTTTCCTCGATCCGGGCGAGGGCCGCCAGCAGATCCAACGCCTTTTCGTCGCGGAGACTCCCGGCCGCAACGGCCTCCGGCACGCCCTCTCCGAGCGCGCGCCGCAGTCCCTCCACGTCGATTCCCCGCTCCTCCGCCATGGCCTCCACGCGCTGCGCGATGTCGGCATCGGAAACCTCGATGTTCCGCGCCCGTGCCACCGCGTCGACCAGCAGTTGGTCCTTCACCTCCGCCTTCGCGGGCTCGCGCCACTCGCGCCGCAGCCGGGCCAGCTCGGCCTGGAGGGCGTCCGCCTCCAAGCTCCCCTGGAGCTGGTGAGCGGCTCGCTCGAGCCGGCGCTCGAGCTGTCGTTCCACCAGCCCGTGGGGAACCTGGAAATCCGTGCGTTCCAGCAGGGCGTCCAGCAGCGAACGGTGCAGCGCGCCCCGGGCCTGTCGGTCGAGGCCCGCCTGCAGATCCGAGCGCACCCGCTCGCGCAACTCCTCGAGGCTCGAGAACTCCCCGATGTCCTTGGCGAACTCGTCGTCGAGTTCGGCCAGCTGCCGGCGCTTGATCTCGGCGACATGGACGTCGAAGACCGCCTGTTTGCCGGCCAGCTCGCCGTTCGCGTAATCCTCCGGAAAGACGATCGTCAGCTGGCGATCCCCTCCCGCGGGAACGCCCACCAGCTGCTCCTCGAAGCCGGCCACGAAGCGCCCCGAACCGATCTCCAACTCCACGTCGCTGCCCGTGCCACCCTCGAAGGCCTCGCCCTCCACGCGACCCACGAAATCGATGTTCAGCACGTGGCCCGTCTCCGCAGCAGTGCCCTCCGGCTCCTCGACCAGGGGGGCGCTGCGAACGCGCAGTGCCTCGACTTCCCGGGCGACGTCCTCATCCGTGACCTTCGCAGGGGGACGACGCGCAGGCAGGCCCTCGAGTTCGGGCAGTTCGATGTCGGGCCGCACCTCCACTCGTGCCGCGTAGCCGAACTCGCCGCCCGGGACGGGCGGCCGGGAGTCCACCTCCGGCGCACCGACCGGCTCGATCTCGGTCTGCTCGATGGCTTCGCCCAGCGTCTCGCGGATCAGCGTCTGCTCGATCTGCTCGGCGACCGAAGCCCCGTACATGCGTTCGAGCACGGTCCGCGGCACGCGGCCCTGGCGGAAACCCTTGACCCGTGCGCTACGCGCCAAGTCGCGGTAGGCGCGGTCGAAAGCGAGGCTGACCCGTTCCGCGCTGACCTTCACCTCGACTCGGCGGCCGATGGGGCCATCTTCGCTGCATTCCGCCTGGACCGTGCCATCGCGCGCAGTAGACATGCGGTCTCCATTCTCTCGGTCTGCACGGCCCAGGCGGCCGACGCGAAAACATGGTGCGCCGGGTGGGACTCGAACCCACAAGGCCGTGAGGCCGCCGGACCCTAAATCCGGTGCGTATACCAGTTCCGCCACCGACGCAGCCGACCCGAGGGTAGCAGCCGCAAGCGCCAGCCTCCCGCGCGTGCGTCCGGGAGCCCGTGCCCGCGCAAGAGACACGCGAGCGCGTGGTGAGCGCGCGGGGGTTCGAACCCCGGACCTAGGGATTAAGAGTCCCTTGCTCTGCCAGCTGAGCTACGCGCCCGGGCGGACGGTAGGGGGCGCGCGAAAACGCGGCAAGCCCCGAGGCGACGCGCACTACCCGCAGCGAGCCCGGCTTCAGGAGCTTCGGAACCTCGACACGTCGAGCAAGCGGTTCAACGCAGAGCGCATGGCCTCATCCCCAACGCTTCGGATGCAGACCAGCGCGCAGAGCGAGAAGACGGTTCCGCGACCCAGCAGCGCCAGTCCCGCGTCCCAACTCGCTCCTCCACTTCCCGGCAGGGGCAGCGCGAGCGCCAGCGCCGTGGAGCCCGCCGCCACCAGCAGGGCGCGCAGGCCCGTGCCCAGCAGGGCGGTCGGAGCGGGGGCGCCGTGCAACCAGCGCGCCAGCAGCAGCGTCGCAGCAGCGTTGGCACTCATGGCCAGGACTCCAGCCAACGCCAGTCCCGGTGCGCCCAGAGCGTCGCGCAGCGATCCGTAGAGGGGGAGCGAGAGCAGCACGATGACGCTGGAGAGCAGCATCGGGCGCCACGTGTCGTTGCGGGCATAGAAGGGACGAACGGCGATCTGCTGGAGAATCCAGGCGGGCACCGCGAAAGCGAAGATCTGCAGCAGGGCGGCAACCGCCTGCGTGTCCGCGGCGTCGAAGCGGCCGCGCTGGTAGAGGAGTTGCACGGCGGGCTCGGCGAGCGCGAACAGGGCGCCCCCCGCCAGCAGCGAGAGGCCGAGGCCGATCCGCAAGGTGTCGAGCACCACCGCCTCCAGTTCCGCTCGCCGACCCTCGGACCAGAGCCGGGCCAGCACGGGCAGTGCCGCCGTGGCCAGCGCCTGGCCCACCACCCCCACGGGCAGGAGGGCCAGCATTCGCGCGTAGCCGAGCTGCGCGATGCTGCCCGCCCCCAACGACGCCCCGAACCACTTCTCGAACCACTCGTCGGCGGTGAGCATGGAGAGCCCCAGCATGAGCGGTGCTGCCAGCGCGAGGTAGGCGAGGAACTGGCGGTCCCAGGGGGCCACCCGCACGCGCAGCCGCACGCTCTGACGGGCGACGAGTTCGATCAGCGCCGGCAGGAAGGGTCCGATCAGCGAGCCCACCAGCGCTCCCCAGGCGAAACCCTCCGCGCCCAGGCTGGCGCCGTAGAGGGCTCCCCCCGTGATGATCGCCAGGTTGTAGAGCACGGGAGCCAGGGCCTGGCTCGCGAAGTGTCCCTGTGCCATCAGCACGCCGCGCAACACGCCACCCAACACGAAGAAGATCTGGGCGGGCAGCAAGATGCGGGTGAGGCGGGTGGTGGTCGCGCGGGTCTCGGGCGCAAAACCCGCGAACTGCAGGTCCACCAGTTCCTCCGCCCACCAGGCGAGCAAGACCGTGGCCACCACCACCACGGCGCCGAGGGTGCCCAGTACCACGGCCAGCAGCCGCTCGGCGGCCGCGCTGCCCTCCCGGGTCCGGAGACGCGTGTAGAAGGGGATGAACGCGATGCTGAGCGCGCCACCCGTCAGGAAGTGGCCGAGCAGGTCCGGCAACAGGAAGGCGGCGCGGTAAGCGTCGGCTTCCGGGCCCACACCCAGCTGGCCGGCCAGCACCGCCTCGCGCACGTAGCCAAGCAGCCGCGAGAGCACGACACTCCCGCCGAGCAGCAGCGCAACCACCCCGAGGCGTCCCGCCCGGGGACCCGCCTGGCCCGACTCCTCCACTCCGACCCCCGGCGGGAGTATGCGACAGCACGCGCGCTTCGGCCGCCTGCCGGGGCGTGGTAGCCTGCGCGCCAAGGGAGGTGCCGGATGGCCCGACTCGATCTCGGCGTGAACCCCGCGCGCGAATACGAGCGCACGTGCATGAGCGCCGAGGCGGCCGCCGGGCTGATCGAGTCCGGCGACCTGTGCTGGTCGCCCAGCGGCCACATGCCTCCGACCATCCTCGCCCTGCTCGCCACCCGGGAGCAGGAGTTGAAGGACGTCAAGATCCGCAGCGTCATCATCCCCGACATGGGCTGGTTCCGGGAGGACGCCATGTCCAGCTGGGACCTCCAACCCCAGTACGCGGTAGCTCCAAAGAACCGACAGGCCATCGCCGACCGGATCGCCGACTTCCACCCCTTCTCGATGATCCGGGAGCACAAAGCCCGGGACACCGGCCGCGCCGAGGGCGAGCCCATCGACAACCTGCTGCTCGTGGTCTCACCCCCCAACGAGCAGGGCTGGGTGTGCGTGGGCAACGCCTGCTGGGACGCGGTGAGCAGCGCGCCTCGCGCGCGACGCGTACTCGCGGAGCAGAGCGACCACGTGCCGCTCACCTGCGGCGACTCCTGGCTGCACGTCTCGCAGCTCGACGCCATCGTGCTCGGGGACCGCGAGCCCATGACAGCCCCGGACCCGGACCCCGCGTCTCTTCCGGATAGCGACCGGGGCATCGCCCGGCATCTCAAAGGGCTGATCCGGGACGGAGACACCATCCAGATCGGCCTCGGCAACCACACTGGCGCCATGCCGATCCTGGGCGCCTTCGACGATGCCAACGACCTCGGCTACTTCGCGGAACTCACCGTCAACGGCACCGTGGAACTGGCGCGTCGGGGCATCATCACCAGCCGCTACGCGGAGCTGCATCCCGGCCGCTTCGTGGCCTGCCACATCGGCAACAGCCCGGAGGACCTCGAGGAAATCGCGGGGAACCCCTTCTACCAGCTGCGCTCCTATGAGCACACCAACGACCCGCTGCAGATCGCCCAACACGAGCACTTCGTGGCGATCAACGGCGCGCTGCAGGTGGACCTCAGCGGCCAGATCGGCGTCTACTCGCTGGGTCCCTTCGTGTACACCGGACTGGGCGGGCAACTGGCCTTCCACTTCGGGGCCTTCCTCTCGAAGCACGGGCGCGCCATCACCGTGCTGCCTTCCACCGCCGGGGAGGCCCGCATCTCCACCATCGTCCCGCAGTTCGGGGAAGGGCAGATCGTCTCGATCCCCCGCGAACTCGCGGACACCGTGGTCACCGATCAGGGCGTGGCCTGCCTGATGGGGCTCAGCGTGCGCGAGCGCGCCGCGGCACTCATCGAGATCGCCCACCCCGACCACCGCGACCCCCTGCGCGACGAGGCCCGGCGTCTCTGGGGACACCGCTAGGCCGCGCGCACCCGAACCCGAGCGGGTCGCTTCGCGCGCCTCGCCGGAGGGCGGGCCTAGGCGTCGCTCCCCGGGGCTCTTGCAGGCCCTTTCGGGAGGTAGTCCATGGGGTCGACGTCCTGCTGGGGGCCACGTCCCCAGGTCATGCGGCGGCCGACGCCCTCGCCGCGCACCACCTTGTAGGGGCGCATGTCGTCGGCCCCGATGCGCCAGGCGAAATGGCAGGAGGTGCTCGCGAAGTGGGCGGAAATGGCGCGACGACAGTCCGGGCTGCGGTTGCGCCCGGAGCCGTGCAGAAGCAGCGGGTGGAAGAACACGGTGTCGCCGGGGCGCATCTCGAGATGAACGCGCGCCGCATCGGCACCGACCCCCTCCGCCCCCCAGTAGGCGGCGTTGACGTGCTCCCACTGCATGTTCTCGTGGCGTCGCAACGGGCCGCGCTGGGAGCCCGGCACCACCACCAGGCAGCCGTTCTCCCGGTTCACCACCTCGAGGGCCGTCCAGGCCGCGACGATGCGCTCTGCGGGGCGGAAGGGGAAGTAGAGGAGGTCCTGGTGGAGGGGGTGGCGGCCGTCCACGTGGGGGGGCTTGTTGATCAGCATCGAATGCAGGCCGAAGACCTCGCGGCCCACGATGCGCTCCACGCAGTCGAGCAGCGCCTCGTGCTCGGCGTAACCCCACAACACCGGGTCGTTCTCGAAGTCCTGGAGCTTCGCGATCGCTTCCCGGGGTGCGGCCGCCGCCACCACCCCGCGGCTCACCATCACGTCCTTCATGACCAGCATGCCCGGGGCGGGCGGCACGGCGCCGCTCACGATGGCTTCGAGGCGTTCCCGCCAGACGGCCAGCGAGGCTTCGGGAAGCAGCCCGGGCACCACCACGTAGCCCTGCTCCCAGTAGTCGCGCAGCATCTCGTCATCCAGGCCCGCGTGCCGCTGCTCTGGTTGGCGGGGCACGCTCACGGCTCCGGGGGATTGGGTTCGCGCCAGAGCTTCCCGTCCCAGGTTTCCACCACGACCTCTTCCCCCTCGCGGCCCCGCAAGTAGGGGTAGCTGAGCGGGGTCTTGCCGTGCGGAGTGTCGAGCACGTAGAGGGGGATCGCAAAGCCGCTGGTGCGTCCGCGCAGCGCCTTGAAGAGTTCCACGCCGCGTTCGATGGGCACGCGGAAGTGGGCGGTGCCCTCCAGGAGTTGGGCCTGGTAGCAGTAGTAGGGCCGAACCCGCATGGCCACCAGGCCTTCGCAGAGGGCCCGCATGGTCTCCACGTCATCGTTGATGCCACGCAACAGCACGCTCTGGTTGCCCACCGGAATGCCGGCGCGCAGCAGGCGATCGCAGGCAAGCGCCGCCTCTCCGGTCAGTTCCCTGGGGTGGTTGAAGTGCGTGTTGAGCCAGATCGGGTGGTGGCGGGCCAGCATCTCGCAGAGCGCCTCCGTGACGCGGAAGGGCAGCGTCACGGGTAGGCGCGTGCCCAGGCGCACGATTTCCACGTGGGGGATCCCGCGCAACTCGCCGAGCAGCCAGTCGAGGCGCTCGTCGGAAAAGACCAGGGGATCACCGCCGGTGAGCAGCACGTCGCGGATCTCCGGGGTGCGCCGGATCCAGTCGAGCGCCAGCGACAGCTCGCGCTTCTTCATCGCCCACTCCGGCTCGCCCACCATGCGCTTGCGCAGGCAGAAGCGGCAGTAGAGCGCGCACTCGTTGTTCACGCAGAACGCGATTCGATCGGGGTAGACGCGGATCACGTTCTTGACCGGAGAGTGCCCCACCTCCCCCAGCGGGTCGGCGAGACCCGCCGGATCCGCGACCTCGGCGATGTGGGGGACCACCTGGCGACGGATCGGGCAGTTCGGATCCCCGGGATCCATCAGCGACGCGTAGTAGGGGGTGATCACGAAGTGGAAGTGCTGGGAGAGGCGCTCGATCCCCTGGCTCTCCTCCGGCGTGGGCTCGAGGAATTCGCGCAACTGCGCTTCGCTGCGGATGCGGTGGCGCATCTGCCACGTCCAGTCGCTCCAGCGGGGATCGCGGGGGGCGGCTTCCGCGGCCATCAGCGGAGGCCCAGGCGCGTGAGGCCCGCGGCCAGCACGTCCGCGAGCAGCGCCTCCACGGGACAGCCCTCGAGTTCCGCGAGCACTCCGAAGGAGCCGTCGGGCGCGAAGCTGGGGAGCGGGTTGATCTCCAGGAAGTAGGGGCGACCCGCTGCGTCCAGTCGGAAGTCCGCACGCGCGAAGTCCAGGCAACGCAGGGCTTCGTAGGCGCGCACGCCCAGCGACGCCAGCTCTGCCTCCAGTGCCGCGTCGAGTGGGCCGGGGGTGCAGGTCCGCCAACCTCCCGGCGGCGGAGCGTGCCCCGCGAGCGCGTGCACCCCGATGCCGCTCTCGGGCTCGATGGCCCGCTGCAGCACCGGCAGCGCCCGGGACGGCCGATTGCCCACGACGCTCACCGTGTACTCGGCACCGGGCAGGAAGGCCTCCACCAATGCAGGCTGCGCGTAGTGCTCGACCACCCGCGCCACTGCCGCGACCAGGGCCTTCCGGTTCTCCACGCGCGACTCCGGGCCAATGCCCTTGGCGGTTCCCTCCCAACGGGGCTTCACGAACAGCGGGAAGTCCGCGGGGAGCGCTGCGTCACGCGCCTCCTCGGGCGAGCCCAGCACACAGCCCGCGGCCACCGGCACGCCCGCGCGCTCCACGAGAACGCGCGTCCAGTGCTTGTCGAGAGAGATCGAGAGCGTCAGCGCGTCGGATCCCAGGCTGGGCACCCCCGCGATCTCCAGAAGAACCGGCGCCCAGGCCTCCCGATTCCGGCTGCCGCGCCCCTCGGCGACGTTCCAGACCGCATCCAGGGCAGGCATCTCTCCCTTGCCGATTCGGGCCAGGAGCGCCTCTGGGGAGCCCAGGCGCAGCGGCTGGTGGCCCAGACGCCCCACGGCCGCCTCGAGAGCCCCCACGGTGGCCTCGGACTCGTATTCTGCGTGGGCGTCCGGGGGCTCGCCCGGGCGCCGGGGTTGGCGGTCCAGCAGTTCGAAGACCAGACCGATACGGAGGGACATGTCGCCTAGAATACCCGGAGGCCCGACCCCCAGCCGCCAGGGGGCCGCAGCCCGGCACACCCGGAGGGAGCGGCTTACATGACCAGCGAGCCCACGGAAACTTCGCACGCGACGGCCGGGAACCACCCCGACCCTCGCCTGAGGGATCCCCAGCTCTGGATGGCCTGGGCGCTGCTGGGGCTCTTTACCGCCTTCGTCCTGCTGCTCGGGGGAGAGCGCTTCTCGGCAGCCAGCAGCTACCGCTGGTTCGCCCAGGTGGTCCTGTTCTTCGACTCCGAGGCCAGCAACGGCGACATCTGGTTCTTCTTCCGCTGGGCGCGCAAACTCGCCCACGCCGTGGAGTACGCGGTGCTGGCGCTCTTCGCCTTCCGAGCCGCGCGGCTCAGTCTCGCCCACCCGCTGGGTCGCATCGTGCTCGTCGCTGGCCTCTTCACGGCACTGGTGGCCGGCGCGGACGAGGCCCGCCAGTCCACGCTGGGCGGCCGAAGTGGCTCGATGCTCGACGTCTGGATCGACGTGGTCTCGGCCGCTGTGGCGCTGGGCGTCCTGGTGTTGCTGCGCGTTCGGCGCGTGGCGCTCGGAGCTTCGGATCGAATCACCAGCCCGGCTTCCTGAGGGGCAGGCGCAAGTGCGCGCCCTGCATCGCTGGACACCCCGGCGAATCCCCGCGATGCTGTACGCCGACGCCTGAGTTCGGAGGCGCCGCCTCCCCTTCGAGGATCCCGGGTGAACGCCGCCTGGCTCGCCGTAATCGTCTTCGCCTTCTTCGCGCTGGGCTACCGCTTCTACTCGGGCTTCCTGGCGCGACGGATCTTCCAGCTTTCGCCCGACGAGGCGGTGCCCGCGCGGGAGTTCGAGGACGGCGTCGACTTCTTCCCCACCCGCAAGGACGTGCTCTGGGGCCACCACTACACCTCCATTGCCGGGGCCGCTCCCATCGTGGGCCCCGCCATCGCGGTGATCTGGGGCTGGCTGCCGGCCTTGCTCTGGGTGGCGGTGGGAACGGTCCTGATGGGCGCGGTGCACGACTTCTCGGCCCTGGTGATCAGCCTGCGGAACCAGGGGCGCTCCATCGGGGACATCGCGGGGCGGGTGGTGGGCGCCCGCACCCGCACCCTCTTCCTGCTGATCATCTCCTTCTTGATCTGGATCGTGCTGGCGGTCTTCGCCTTCATCATCGGCACACTCTTCGAATCGAACCCCGGAGCGATCTTTCCGATCTGGGTGCAGACCGTGGTGGCCCTGGCGCTGGGCTGGGCGGTGTACCGGCGCGGGATCGGAATCTTCACGCCGTCCCTGCTGGGCTACGCGCTACTGCTGGCGGCCATCTTCGTGGGCGACGACTTCGCAGCCGCCTTCCCCGTGGTGGCCACGCTCAGCGCGGCAGACTGGGTGTGGATCCTGCTCGCCTACGCGTTCGTGGCTTCGGTACTGCCCGTCTGGGTGCTCCTGCAGCCCCGCGACTACCTGAACGCCCACCAGTTGATCACGGGCCTCAGCCTGCTCTTCCTGGGCCTGCTGGTCCTCCAGCCCACCATCCAGGCGCCTGCCGTGAACCTGTCGCCGCCGGGCGCGCCCCCCATGATCCCCTTCCTCTTCATCACCATCGCCTGCGGCGCCATCTCGGGCTTCCACGGCCTGGTGGCCTCCGGCACCACCTCGAAACAAGTGGGGTGCATGACCGATGCCCGCGCCATCGGCTACGGGGGCATGCTGGGCGAGGGGGCGCTGGGCCTGCTGGCCGTGCTCGCAGCCACCGCCGGCTTCTCGGACGCCGCCGAGTGGCACGTCCACTACGCGAGTTGGGGCGAGGCTTCCGGGCTCTCCGCCAAGCTCGACGCCTTCGTGACGGGGGGCGCCCGTTTCGTCTCCGCGCTGGGCATCCCGCTGGACGCGGCGCGCACCTTCATCGCCGTGATGGTGATCGCCTTCGCGGCCACCTCACTCGACACGGGCGCACGTATCCAGCGCCTCGTGATCGCCGAACTCGCGGACGGTTACGGCCTGCGGCCCCTCACCAACCGCTACACGGCCGGCGCCCTGGGCATCGCTGCCGCCCTGCTGCTGGCCGTCACCCAGGGAGGCGGCAAGGGCGGGCTGCTGCTGTGGCCGCTGTTTGGCACCACCAACCAGTTGGTGGCCGGCGTCACCCTGCTGATCGTGTCGATCTGGCTGCGCGCCAACGGACGCCGCTGCATCTATACCCTGGCCCCGATGATCGTGATCGGACTCGCCACCCTCGTCAGCATGACGAGCGAGGTGATCGGTTACTTCCAAGCCTTCTCCGAGCGCTGGCTACTGGCCGCCACCGGCAGCGCGATCCTGGTACTCGACGTCTGGGTGCTCCTCGAGGGAAGCCGCGTGCTGCTCGACGAGATCCGCAAGCGGCCCGCCCCGGGCTGAAGTCGCGGCCCCACGACACGCTAGACGAGGGAGACCGGAGCGCCGGGTTCGAGTTCCAGTGCCTCGGGCCCGCACTCCCAGCAGCTGGCGTGCGCGAGGGCGCCGGGCTCGCGGAGCAGGGCGCGCAATACCCCCAGGTGGAGGACGAAGGCAAGGCGCTGCTCCGCGTAGCGCTCCAGGTACTCGGCGATCACCGGCCGAACCCGCTGGGCCAGGTCGCGCGCGGATTCCCCTCCACCGGCCCGCCATAGCGGATCGCCCGCATCGAAACGTTCCAGGCCCGTCGCGTCGAAGCCCGCGATCTGCTGCCGCGTTCGAGCCTCCCAGCGCCCCACCCGCAGCTCCCGCAGCCGCTCATCGCTGCGGGGCACGAGCGCCCAGGCGCGACCCAGGATTTCCGCGGTCTGCAGCGCCCGGGACAGGTCGCTGCTGACCAGCAGGTCGGCCTGGGGCTGCGGGGCGAGTTGCTGGGCCAATGTCTCGGCCTGCGCACGTCCGGGGCCGGAAAGCGGCGGGTCTCCCCAGCCCTGCCACAGGCCCCGGGCGTTCCACTCGGACTCGGCGTGACGGATCAGCAGCAGGCGCGTTCGCGACACGCCGCCACGGTAGCCTCTCGGGGGACGGGGCGATCAGCCGGTCAGCGCCGCGTCGATGCGCCCGCGGAGCGCGCGGAAGGCCCGGGCGCGGTGGGAGAGGCGGTTCTTCTCGGACTCCGGGAGTTCCGCCATGCTGAGCCCGGTGCCCGCGGCCAGGAAGACCGGGTCGTAGCCGAAGCCGGCGCTGCCCCGCGGCGCGCCGAGGATGCGGCCCTCGCAGCTACCCCGCGCGGTGACCACCCGCCCGTCCGGATGGGCGAGTGCCGCCACACAGACGAAGCGCGCAGCGCGCTTTTCCGCCGCCACGCCACTCAACTCCTCGAGGAGGCGGGCAACGCGAGCCGCGTCATCCAGGTCCGGCCCGCCATAGCGCGCGGATCGCACGCCGGGGCGGCCACCCAGGGCCTCCACCTCCAAACCGGAATCGTCGGCTAGCGAGAGGCAGCCAGTGGCCTGTGCGCAGGTGCGGGCCTTTGCGGCGGCGTTCTGCTCGTAGTCGTCACCTTCCTCGGGAAAGCGCAGCGGCGCGAACGCATCGAGAGCCAGCAGGCGGGCTTCGAGATCCGCGAGAATCGCCCGGACCTCGCGCAGCTTGCCGGGGTTCGAGGTCGCCACCACGACCCCGTCGAGCGCCACCCCTCAGCCCGCCGGATGCCGCTCGAGCGCTTCGCGCTGGCGCTCGATGAGTTCGCGGGTGCCCCGCAACGCCAGCGCTGTCATCTCCGTCAGCTGCGCGGGCTCGAAGGTGGCGCCCTCCCCCGTGCCCTGCACCTCCACCAGGCGACCAGCGCCCGTCGCCACCACGTTGAGGTCCACGTCGGCGCGCGAATCCTCCTCGTAGGGGAGGTCGAGGAAAACTTCGCCCCCCAGCAGGCCCACGGATACCGCGGCCACGAAATCCACGAGCGGTGTCTCCGCGAGCTCGCCCCGATCCAACATGCGCTGCACGGCCAGGCTGAGCGCCATGTAGGCGCCCGTGACGGACGCGCAGCGAGTCCCCCCATCGGCCTGCAGGACGTCGCAGTCCACCCAGAGGGTGCGCTCTCCCAGCCGGTCGAGATCCACCACGCCGCGCAGGCTGCGGCCGATCAACCGCTGAATTTCCAGGGTGCGGCCCGAGGGTCGCCCCCTCGACGCCTCTCGATCGCCCCGGCGGTCCGTGGCGCCGGGCAACATCGAGTACTCGGCGCTCACCCAGCCGCGCCCGGAACCGCGCAGCCAGCGCGGCACGCCATCCTCCTCGCAGACCGTGCAGAGCACCAGCGTGCGTCCCATCCCGCAGAGCACCGAGCCGCTCGGGTTCTCGGTGAAGTCCAGCTCGAAACGCAGTTCCCGCAGCTCGTCCGCGCGGCGTCCGTCACCCCTCACGTGCCCTCCCCTCCCGCCGGACGCTCAACGGCCCGCATCCGCGGGAATCCCCCCGCGGCGCGCATCGTAGCGCTGCCCGAAGGCCAGAACCGCGCGCTCGAGGGCCTTCACGATTTGCTCCCTGCCGACGCGGCTCGATAGTGTTTGCGCGTCCCGGGGATTGGTGATGAAACCCACCTCCACCAGAGCGGCGGGCATCTGCACCCCGTTCAGCACCACGAAGAGCGCCTGCTTGACGCCCCTCGACCGCAACCCCTCGAGCCCCGAGAGCTCCGCCTGCACGAGGCCCGCAAACTCGCTGGAAGCCCGCAGGTCCTCGGTCGCGACGAGGTCCCCCATCAGCGCCACGAAGGGATCCTCGAGCACCGACAGCTCCGGGCGACCTTCGGCCGCAAAGGCCGCGTTCTCGCGGCTCGCCACCTGCGCGGCCGATTCGTCGCTGGCCTTGAGGGCCAGGAAATAGGTCTCGCTGCCGTGAATTTCCCCGTCCTCGGAGGCATTGGCGTGAATGGAGAGGAAGATGTCTCCACGGGCGTCGTTCGCGATGGCGTTACGGCGCTCCAGCGACACGAACTCGTCGCTCCCGCGCGTCTTCACCACGCGCAGGCCGCGTGCCTCCAGGCGCCGTGACAGCTCCTCGGCAAGCGCGAAGACGCGATGCTTCTCGAGGGAGCCCTCGGCGCCCCGGGCGCCGACATCCGCGCCCCCGTGCCCAGCGTCGATCACCACGGTGTCGAAGCGGTCCACCGGAGGCGCATCCCCCGCCAGCAGGCAAGGCGCCAGCAGTAGCAACAGGACGCGAGGCTTCGGCCACCGCGTCACATTCCCCTCGCCCTTCATGGCCTCCTCGTCGCGCCGAGCAGGGTACCCCAGTTCAGGGCGCGGGGAGGCCAGGCGACCGCGCTACCGGGGTGAGGGACACGGGCGGGGTTTCGCTGCTTCGCGCGGCCACCGTGCGGCGCGCGGAAAATCCGGCAGACTGGGACTCTAGAAGGGCCGGCCGCGCGGCGTCCGCAGGGGGGCGACCACGCACGGTTCCGGAGACACCTCGTTGCGACGCGACTGGCTGCTCGGCCTTACGCTCCTGCTCAGCGGGCTCCAGCCCGCCCAAGCCGAGCAGCCCGCGGTCGCGCGGCCGGCGCTGCGACCCGGCCCACAGGCGGGGCTGCCCGCCCGGGGCCTGGTGTTCATGCTCTCCGTGGATTCCGCCCCCGGTGTGGCGGCTGTGGGCACCGCGCACACGCTGCCGCTCGCGGAGATCGCGCGCGCGGGTCGCGTCGATTTTCTGCTCGGGGAAACGCAGCGCGTGGCGGCCAGTTCGCAACGCTTCCTCGCACCGCCCGGGCAGCCCTTCGGTAGCTTCGAGCATCCGCTCCGCGCCGATTTCATGGTCTTCGCACTCGACGCGGCTCCCGAAGGACTGCGCGCCCTCGAAGCAGCCCGGGAGCCTCCCGTGCCGGGACAACGCGTACGGCTGTGGGGGATTTCCGGAGAGCGGGGCCGCCACCAGGACGAGCTCTTCGGCCGCGTGGAGCGAGTCGATGCCGCGCGCCTCGAGGTGGTGCTGGACGTACCCCACACGCTGGAAGGATGGGGGGGCGCCCCGATTCTCGCGGCCGACAGCGACCGGGTGCTCGGCATCCTGGAAGCCCAGGACTCGGTCCCCGGTTTCACGAAAGCCATCGCCGCGCCCATCGACGCGATCCTCGCGGCCCTCGGCCAGCCCCTCGGGTCCGGGCGGGGAGAAGCCTTCGCGACCTTCGCGACCGACACCCCCGGGCGGCCCCGCGTCGACCCAGGCTCCCTCGAACAGGCACTGGGCATCGGCGACCCCCGGCCCCCGCGAAGCGCTGCGCCAGGGGAATCCGCACCCACCACGGTCCTGTCCCTCGCGATCGACTATCCGGCACCGGGCGCGCTGCTCGCGCAGCCGACCTGCGGGATCTTCGTGTCCGGCCGTGCCAGCGCGCTGCCCGGAGCGCTGCGCCCCTTCGAAGTGATGCTCGTGATCGACACCTCGCGCTCCACCGAAGAGCCCTCGGGCGCCGACATCGACGGCGACGGCCGCATCGGCGGACGGCCCTTCGCGAGTCTCGACTTCTTCTTCCTGCGCCTGGCACTCGACCCGGGCGATTCCATCCTCGCAGCGGAAATCGCCGCGGCTCGCCAGCTGGTGGGGCGGCTCGACCCCCGCCAGACCCGGATCGGGCTGGTGGCCTTTTCGGGGGAGCCGGGCAGGGACACTCCCGGCGGGCGCCCGCCGCCACCACCCTCGAGCCGCTGACCCACGACTACGCGCGGGTGGAAGCGGCCCTCGACTCCCTGCTCGAGACGCCGCCGGAGGGCAGCACCCACATGGCAGCGGGCCTCGACCAGGCCACCACGGAACTGCGCGGATTGCGGGGCGCCCAATCGCGGCCCGACCCCGAGGCCGAGAAACTGGTGCTCTTCTTCACGGATGGCCAGCCCACGCTGCCCCACGGCCCGGACGCCATGCTCGACAACGTGCGCGCCGTGCTGCGCGCCGCGGACCGGGCCGAGCGCGCCGGTGTCCGAGTGCATAGCTTCGCGATCGGACCGGAAGCCCTGGCCGGCCCCGTCGCCGCGGTCGAGATGGCGCGGCGAACCCGCGGATCCTTCACCCCGGTGCGCTCACCTGGAGACCTCGTCCGCGCAGCCGAGGGGGTAGAACTGGCCTCCATCGAAGAAGTCACGCTGTGGAACGAGACGCGGCAGGAAGCCGCCCGCTTCCTGTGGCTGGGCGGTGACGGCAGCTGGGCGGGCCTGGTCGACCTTGCGCCGGGCCGCAATCGCCTGCGCGTCCGGGCACGGGCCAGGGATGCCCGCGAAGCCGAGCGCTTCATCGAAGTCCATTTCGCGCCCGAGGCGCCCAGCCCGCCGCTGCCCGGGAAGTTCGCGTTGCCGCACACCCGCTTGCTCGAGGACTGCCTCGAGCAGGCCCGCGGGCTGCGCCTGGAGGCGGAGCAGGAGCGCGCAGCGCAGATCAAGCGAAAATTGAGGCTGGAGATCGAAGCCGAGCGGGCGCGCGCGCGGCAGCGCGCCAACGAGCAGCGCAAGCAACTCGAACTCGAGCCGGCGCGCGGGGGCGCGGGCCGGAACTGAGGGGCTCCACGCGGCTCAGGGCGCCTGCGCGTGCTCCGCTTGCGGGTCGATCTCCAGGTAGCGCGAGAGCCAGCGCACGCCCAGGTAGAAGGGCAGCGTGTCCAGCAGTGCCACCGCCACCTTGAACACGTAGCCCGAGCCGATGAAGATCCAGAGCTGCGGCCACACCGCGAGATCCGGGTCGATGGGCAGTGCGCGCGCCCAGAAATGCGTGATGCTGATGACCGCGAAGGTGTCGACGAATTGACTCACCAGCGTACTGCCGTTGTTCCGCAACCACAGGTGACGCCCGCCCGTCAAGCGCTTCCAGAAATGGAAGAGGTAGACGTCGCAGAGCTGGGCGCACAGGTAGGCGATCATGGACGCAGCCACCGCACCCATGGTGAGCAGCCGAATCCGGTAGAACGCGAAGTCGTAGGCGTCGGTGGGAGGCAGTCCAGTAGCGGGGTCGAGCGGTGCCGCCGGGGGCAGCGCTCCCCCCAGCCACATGAAGACCAGCACCCAGAGGTTCAGCAGCAGCCCCACCCACACCACGTGGGTGGCGCGCTCGCGCCCGTAGAGCTCGCTCATGAAGTCCGTACAGAGGAAGGTGATGGGATAGGGGAGCACCCCGATCGCCAACGGCATGGGGATGGTGACCCCGAAGATCTCGAAGGAGAGGTCGATGAAGCGCGACACGCCCAGGATGTTGAGCATCGTCATCGAGCCCAGGAAGAGGCCCGCGAGCAGCAAGAACACGCGCTCCCGCCGGGCGTGCAGCGGGGAGGCCTCGATGGGGTGCAGGGGCGTCACGGGGCGAGCATACAGCCTGCGGGGCTGCCGGTGAGACCGGACGCGGGAGCGCTAGCGCTGGGCGGTGCGGAGTTCGCCGACGACCGTGAAGTCGTGGGTCTCGCTGAAGAGCTTGAGGGGCACCCAGGCCGGGAGTTCAGACATGCGCGGCATGCCCGTGGTCATGGCGCCCGTGGGATCGATCACCCAGGGATCCCCGGGATCCTCGAACCAGAGCGTCACCATGTGGTGCTGACCGTCCGAGGGCCGCATCACGACGGAGCGGAAGATCTCGTCTTCCCCGAAGCCCAGGTCGCGCAGCAGATTGAAGCTCAGCAGTTCCAGACCGTCGCAATCCTCTTCGCCACGCGCGAGGGTTTCCTCGAGCGTCGCCCAGTGGTCCACGGGCCCGTCGGGCACGTAGTGAACCGCGGCCTGGGCCTGGATCCAGTCCGCCAGGTCACGCGCGAGTTGGCGGCGCCGCTCGGCGCGGAATCCGTCGAACTTGGCGCGCAGATCGGCGTCGGAAACCTCCACGGGCGGGCGGGAACCCGCATCCGCCACGGCGGGCGGCGGGCTCTGCCGCTCCCGGACCTGCCAGCCCCGGATCTTGCGACTCCACGCGTCGTGAGGGCTCGGCCGCGTGAAATAGCGGTAGTCCTGGAGGGGGGAGAGCAGGGAGTTCGCGCAGCCACCGGCGAAGAGCAGCAGCCCGCCCAGCAGCGCCGCGCAGGCAATTCGTAGAGCCGTCGGTCCCGGACCCCTCATCCGGACATCCATCGGCCCAAATCGCCTTTGTCATTAGGCTCTAAGTCATTGAAACCTTTGGGAAAGATCCAGGTTCCGAGGGGAAAATGCAGCGCAGGCAAGCGCCCTGCCCCCGCAGTTGCCGGTGCGCGAGCACGACGGCGGAGGCCGCGTGTTCGGAACCTATCCGAGGAAGCGGCTAGGCGGGGATGTTACAGGATCGGGCAAGCCCGAAGATCACGAAGAGGAAGAGCACGATGACGGGGATACCGCCAAGTACATAGAGAATCGACACCAGGTCGGTTTTCCCCTGCGGCTCATCCGCCATGTTCGAACTCTCCTTGCGCCCGCTGCGCGAGCGCGGCGGAGCCTAGCGGGCCCCATCCGGGGAGTCGAGCGGGAGGCGCTGGGCCACGAATTTCGGGACCGGAGTTCGACGCGCGGCTGGCCGCGCTTTCCGGCAGTCGCGATACTGCGCGCCGGGGGTGAGGGTGTCGCTCGCGCGCAAGCTCTCCTTCGTCGCGTTGCTGTACGTGATCGAGGGCTTTCCGATGGGCGTCTATGCGGACGTCTGGCCGGTCTTCTTTCGCCGGCACGGGGTTTCGCTGACCGAGATTGGCCTCTACAGCGGCCTCTCCCTCGCCTGGGCCGCAAAGGCCCTGTGGTCGCCGCTGATCGATCGTTTCGGCGAGCGGCGGCGCTGGATCAGCGGCCCCCTGCTCGCCATGGCGGCGAGTCTATTCATGGTGAGCCAGGCACCCGCGGAACTCGGACCGCTGCTGTGGACCTTCATGGGCCTCTACTGCCTGGCCTCCGCGACCCAGGACATCGCGATCGATGCCTACACGATCGGGCTCGTGGAGCGCGGCGAAGAGGGCCCCGCCAACTCCGTGCGCGTGGGCGCGTACCGGGTGGGCATGCTGGCCTCGGGCAGCGCCCTGCTCTTCCTGCCGCGCTGGATCGGGTGGGACGGAACCTTCGCGGTGGCGGGCGTTCTCAGCCTGGTCTTTTCGGCTGCGGTCTACGCTTGCCCTCGCGTGCCGCTGCCTGCCAGGGAAGCTGGCGTGATTGCCCCGCTGCGGCGCTGGCTGTCAAGACCCGGCGTCTGGGGGGTGGCGGCTTTCGTGCTCCTCTACCGGGTGGGAGACCGGGCCCTCGGGCCCATGCTGAAGCCCTTCTGGGTGGACCTGGGCTTCGCGGACGAGGAGATCGCCATCTACGCCACCTCCCTCGGTGTGGCGTCGACCATCGTGGGGGCTGCCGTAGGCGGGCTGATCGTGGCGCGCATCGGGATCTATCGAGCACTCTGGTGGTTGGGCGCCGTCGCGTTGCTCTCGAATCTCAGTTACGCCGCCGCCGCGCTGGCGGAGAGCGGGAAGGCGATGGTGATCGCGGCGTCCGTGGTCGAATCCTTCTGCGGCGGCCTGGCCTCCGCGGCCTTCCTGTCGTTCCTGATGAGGATCTGCGAGAAACGGCACGCAGCGGTGGAGTACGCCCTGCTGACGGCCGTCTACGCGACCTCGGGCGCTGTCATCTCGCTTCCCTCGGGTCTGCTCGCGGAGACGTTGGGCTACGCGGCCTACTTCGCATCCACTGCACTGTTCGCGCTGCCCGCCTTCTTCTTCCTGCCCTCCAGCCGGTCGTGGCTCGAGGGAGACTGATCGCCCTGCCACTCTCGGGGAACCCCGGCGAGACTCGCCTCCACCCGGAGGTCGGTGAGCTTGCTCTGTGCCTTTGCGAGGTTGTCGCGCTGGCGACGGATCTCCTGGCGCAGCCGGAAGGAGAGCGGTGAGTTCTCGCTGCCGGCCCCTGCCCCGGGGGCCGCAAGCTGCCAGGCCGCGCTCCCGGCCGCCAGCGATTCGACCTCCTCCTGGGCCGCGCGCAGCGCAGCATCGACCGCGTCGACTTCGTCGTGCGCGAGACGGAAGCGCTCCTCCCACTCCTCCCGGCTGGCTGCTCCCGGGCGCCCCTCCGCTGCCTGCGGCGGCTCCTGGGGGGGCAGTTGGAAGAGCCGCTCCAGGCTCACCGCCGGCACCGAGCGAGCGTCGCCCTGCGCGAGCGCAGAGCCGGCGATGGCCGGGCCGACCAGCAGTGCGAGCACGCAGCAGACGGCGTTTCGCGGCTTCGTCACGCTGCGGATTCTAGCCCTCCCTCGGCCCGCGAACCCCCCGCAAGCGAGCCCTGCTGCGGCCCCGGGACGGGCGGGAAAGCGATTCAGCGCACCCCTGTGCGAGCCGATAGGCCTGGGGGAGTCGCCCCCCCGGGCGGTTCTATGCGCTTGGGAGGCGGGCCGAGATGGATCGAGAAAAGCTCACACGTCTGCTCCGCCTGGGTCTCGAGAAGGGCGCGTCGGATGTCCACTTCCAGGTGGGCTACCTGCCCCTCTACCGTTTCCACGGGGAACTCGTGGAACTGCGCTTCAAGATCCTCACCGAGCAGGACACCGAGGCCATGGCGAAGATGCTCCTGGAGGGAGATCCACGCCAAGAGTCCATCGACTTCAACGAGATCGACCTCGCCTACGAACTCGAGGGCGAGGGCCGCTTCCGGGTGAACATCTCGCGACAGCGGCGCTGCTACAACATCGTCCTGCGCGTGATCCCGCCCCAGATCCGCTCCTTCGACGAACTCAATCTGCCGGGTTCGCTGCGGGATATCTCCCACCTTCGGCGCGGTCTCGTGCTGGTCACCGGCGCCACCGGCATGGGCAAGTCGACCACGCTGGCCACCATGCTCGACGAGACCAACCGGTCGAGAAAGGCCAAGATCATCACCATCGAGGACCCCATCGAGTTCGTCTTCCAGCACGACAAGAGCATCATCACGCAGCGGGAAGTCCACACGGACACCGATTCCTTCCCCGCCGCGATGCACGCCGCGTTGCGCCAGGACCCGGACGTCATCATGGTGGGTGAAATGCGGGATCTGGAAACCGTGGACACTTCCCTCAAGGCCGCGGAAACTGGCCACATGGTGTTCTCCTCGATCCACACCGCAGACGTCAGCGCGACGATCAGCCGCCTCGTCTCCTTCTTCCCGACCGAGGAACAGGCCCAGGTGCGTTCCCGGCTTGCCGACAATCTCCAGGCGATCATCTCGCTCCGCTTGCTGCTCAGCAAGAAGGGTGGCAGCCGGGTTCCCGCCGTGGAGATCCTTCGCAGTACCCGCAGCATCCAGGAGTGCATCAAGGATCCCGCGCGAATCAGCGAGATCCGCGACTACGTGGGCAAGGGCCGCACCGAGAACATGCAGACCTTCGACCAGCATCTGCTGGATCTCCTGCGCGCCAGCAAGATCTCCGCAGAGACGGCCTTCTCCGCGGCCTCCAACCCCACCGACTTCCGCACCCGACTCGCCCTCGAAGGGGTCGACCCGGACGCTTCCGAGACGAAGGAGGAGGTGCTGGGGCCGATGGAACTCGAGTCGGACGAGCGATTCTGATCGCCTTGGGGAACGGCGGCGACAGCAAACTCGACCGCGCACTCGAGCGGGCCACCGCACGGGCGAGTGAACTCGTCCGGGGCGGCGCGGCCCTGCTGTTGGAATTCGGGGAGTCGCCAGAAGCCGACGGGCGAATCCGCTCGGCAGCGGGCTTCCGGGATGCCGAGGCGGCGCAGGACGCCGCAGAGCTGTTGTGGGAACCCGCGCAGCGGGCGATCGCCCTGGGGCAGACGTCCAGCAGCGCCGCCCAGCCGGCCCGGCAGCCCTGGCAAGCGGGCGATTTCCACCTGCATCCCCTCCTCCATGACGGCCGAGCCCACGGGGTGCTCTGCGTGCTCGCTCCTGCAACCGTGATGGGCGCACAGCGCGACGCCCTCGAGGACCTAGCGACCCACGTCGCGCTGCTCCTGGATCACGCCCGCCTCGGCCGCGAGTGCGAGGACCTGCTCGTCCGCGCCAGTGATCGCGCCGCCGACCAGGAGCGCTCCAGCGAGGAGGCTCTCGAACTCTCCGAGGCCCTCTTCGCGCAGGATATCGAGCTGCTGCAAAAGGACGAGAAGATCGTGATGATCGAGCGGCTGAAGGATGACTTCATCGAGAAGATGTCCTGCGAGCTACGCACGCCGCTCAGCGGCATCATCGAGCGCATCATCGGGGTCCTGGCCAACGAGAACGAGAACCTCACCTCGAGCGCCAAAGAGAGCCTGCGCGGTGCCCTCGACGAAGGCACGCGCTTCCTGCGCACGCTGCAGAACATTCTCGATCTGTGGAAGATCCGACAGGGCGAACTTCCCATCCAGGTCGAGCCCGTCAACGTCGCGGAGCTGCTGGCGGAAGCGCTCTTCAGCGTGCAGGCGACCATCGACTCCCACGCGCTGGCGATCTCGAAACAGCTCCCGGAGAACCTGCCTCCGGTGGGCACGGACCTCGGAAAGCTCGGCCAGATTCTGTACCTGGTCCTCGACAATGCCACGAAGTTCACCCCCAGCGGCAGCGTCGAGATTCGAATCGACCTCGACGATCACCCAGCGGATCCCCAGCTCCGCTGTGAGATCGAGGACAGCGGCGTGGGGATCTGCACGGACGATCAGGCCTTCGTCTTCGACGAGTTCTTCCAGGTCGACGGCGGAGCCTCGCGGAAGTGCGCGGGCGCCGGTCTCGGACTGGCCTTGGCCCGTGACCTGGTGACACTGCTGGGCGGCGAGGTCTGGATCCGAAGCGACGCGGGGCACGGAACCACGCTGGGCTTCCGGATCCCCGTGCAGGTCGACGCGCGCCCCTAGGCGGCCCCTCGCAGCGCGCGCTGGCCCGGGTTCGCCGAGAAAAGGTCCCTACCCGGACGCGTCCTTGCTGGCCTCGACCTCCGCGACATCCTCGGTCTCGCCTTCCTCGAATGTGCCCATGTCGGGCTTGATGTAGCCCGCCGCGATCTCGCGCAGAGCTACCACGAGCTCCTTGTTCTCGTCCGCGTCCACCAGCGGCTTGGCGCCCCGCTTCAGTTGTTTGGTCCGAATCGAGGCCATCCGAACCAGGTCGAAGCGGTTCGGAACGATCCGGGTGCAGTCTTCTACCGTAATACGGGCCATGTCGCGGGTTCCCCCAGGGAAATGCGTGGAGCACGGGAGAGTAGAGCACAGCTTCAGACAAGGAAACCCCGGCCGACAGACGTCGGCCGGGGTCCTCCGGCCAGCTACTACTGGCCGATTCCTAGACCCACTATCGCTTCTTGCGAGTGGCCTTCTTCCTTCTGGCCTTCTTCTTCGTGGCCTTCTTCTTTCCGGCCTTCTTCCTGCGGCCCTTCTTCTTGGCGGCCTTCTTCTTGGTGGCCTTCTTGCGCGTAGCCTTCTTGCGCGTGCCCTTCTTCTTAGCGGCCTTCTTCTTACGAGCTGCCATTCTTGGGTTTCCCCCCTGTGTGTGCTCGAGCCTCGGCGCTTCTTACTCAGCGTGACTGGGCCGTGAACCCGGAAGATCCTGGCCCCCGCCCCTGCCGTTGTCCCCGTTTTCGGAGGACGCTGAGAGAACTTGAAGGCAACTTGCCTCGTTCCCACTCAGGAACCGCCGTACTAGAGCAACTCTTGCGAGTGACTAAACAACTACTTTTCGCGTTCGTCAAGAGACAAACGCAAAAAAATCAGGTATCTGGGGCATGAAATTGCGAGAAGAAAACAAAAAATGCCGCGAATTCGCCCCGCTATCGAACGCTCGGCCCGCATGCGTCCCTCGCGCCGACCACCCCGGAGTTGACTTCGATAGCCCGAAGGACTACTCATGGCGCCCCCCGCGCCACCTTCGAGGCAGGAGAATCCGTGGGCAGCGTGATCAAGAAGCGTCGCAAGAAAATGCGCAAGCACAAGAAGCGCAAGCTCCTGCGGCGAGCGCGCCACAAGCGGAAGCGCTAAACGAGCGCCCGGGGCTACTCGTTCCCGCGGGGCGTCGCGCTGTTTTGGCCGCGCCTTCGATCACACCACTACGGCGTGGTGGTGTGCACAGCGCCTAGTACTCGATGATCTCGAGGATGTAGCGCTTCTTTTCCTTGCCGCTGGCCGCGGACATCAGCGTTCGGATCGCGGAGGCATGGGCGCCGCCTTTTCCGATGACCTTGCCGAGGTCCTCCTTGGCAACCGTCAACTCGAGCACGTGGGCGTGCTCTCCGATCACTTCCTTGATCTGAATCTCATCGGGATGATCGACTAGGGATTCCACAATCGACTGGATCAGGGACTTCATCAGGTCCTCCACAAGCGCGGCAGTCTCGGAACGCACACCGACACGCTTCGATAGCAGCGTCGCCAGCGCGTACCCGCACCGAGCACTCACCTACCCACCCGGAACGCTGGCAGGTGCTCTTACCCCTGCCCTCCCAGGAGACGTTCCGACGCCCCCCGGAAACTCTTCTTCCGCACCGTTCCGCTGTCTTGCATCCTAGCAGGAAGCCGCTCCTTCGGCTGCGCGATCCTGACGATTTGAAGGAGAAGTCCGCACGAATCGATGCACGGACCCGACGCCAAGGACGAATCCGAGGGGATCTAAACCCACAATTCGGAAATTCAAGCCGATTGGCGGGTCATCCGAATCTTCGGTAAACAAATTTGGGACGCCCCAAGGCCCATCGCCCGCAGGAGTCGGATCTCCCCTGGAGTTTCGCCGAGCCCCTGCTCGGGGGGCTCGCCTGATCGCGAGGTGTGGATGGCCTGCCCGGGTGCGAAACACTGGAGTTCGCTGCACCCATGAACGAAGAATCGAGCGGAAAGCCGCACCAATCCGGTTCCCCAAGCCGCATTCGCGCCCGCTAGTTCCCCCGCTCGAGGGGGTCCGGGCAGCGCAGACTGGACCTCCGAGATGGCAACCCCCGAATTCACAGCGCGTACCCTGCGTCGGCTACTCGCCAGCGGCGTGACGACCCGAGCCGAGCGGCTGCTGGCGAAGATGCCTCCTGCAGACGTCGCTCCGCTGCTCTCGGATCTCACCCCGGAAGAGACCCGCAGCATCATCGAGTTGCTGTTCCGGCAGCGGCGCGCTGCCCTGGTGCTGCGAGAACTCCCGCACGAACTGCTCCCCAATGTCTTCGATGCCGTCAGCGACCAGCGCATCGCCGACGTGATCGGGCGCCTCGAAATCGACGACCTCATCGACCTCGCGGAATCGATCCCCGAGGACCGCCGCGAGGAGGTGTTGGGGCGCTTGCCCGTGCATCGCCGCGAGGAGTTGTTGAAGGCCGAGCTGTACCCGGAATCCAGCGCCGGCCGCGTGATGACCACCAGCTTCGTGGCCCTCGACGAGAAGATGAGTTGCCAGGAAGCCATCGACTCGATCCGCTCCATGGGCGACGACAACGAGGCGATCCTCTACCTCTACGTAGTGGACGACCAGCGCAGCCTGCGCGGGGTGGTCCCGATCCGGCGGCTGGTGGCGGCGCCTCCGGAGCGACAGGTCGGCGAGATCATGATCGCAAGCCCCGTCTGCGTCCGCGCCGAGGCCGACCAGGAGGAGGTGGCGGACGTGGTACGACGCTACGACCTGCTGGCGGTCCCCGTGGTGGACGTAGACAATCGCATGCTCGGAGTCATCACCGTCGACGACATCATCGACGTGATCACCGAGGAGGCCACCGAGGACATCTACAACCTGGCGGGTCTCTCCGAGGAGGACCGGGTCTTCTCGCCCGCGCCTACCTCGATCCGGAAGCGCCTGCCCTGGATGCTCATCAACCTGCTCACCTGCTTCCTCGCCGCCTGGGTGGTGGGGCTCTTCGAGCGCAGCATCCAGCAGATGGTGGCGCTCGCGGTCTTCCTACCCGTGGTGGGCGGCATGGCGGGCAACGGCGGCACCCAGTCGCTGACGGTCATCACCCGCGGCATCGCGCTGGGGGAGCTGGAATTCTCCTCGGGGTTTCGCGCGCTCCGAAAGGAGCTCGCCGTGGGCCTGGCGATCGGAGCGATCACGGGCCTGGTGAGCGCCGGGATCGCCTTAGCGTGGCAGGCGGAGCCGGTGGTGGGACTGGCACTCTTCCTCGCCATGGTGGTCTCGATGACGGTGTCCGGCATGATGGGCGCCGCCGTGCCCCTGATCCTCAAGTCCCTGCGCCTCGATCCGGCCCTGGGCTCCGGGGTGATCGTCACCACCTTCACCGACGTCTTCGCCTTCTTCGCCTTCCTGGGCATCGCGACGCTCTTGCTCGATCGAATCGCCAGCGGCTAGGAGCCAGGTTGCGAAGGGGCGGGAGGGAAGCCCGAAGTTGAGGGAAGCGCGGACGGGACTGGTGCTCTCCGGCGGCGGCGCCCGGGGCGCCTACGAGGCGGGGGTGCTGGGGCACCTCTTTGAGCACGTCTACCCGCAGCTCGGGCCGGACTTCGAATTCGACGTCATCAGCGGCACATCTGTGGGCGCGGTGCATGCCGCCTTCACCGCCGCGACCTCCGATCAGGAGCGGGTGGCGCGCGCGCAGCTGCTCTCGCGCACCTGGAGCGAGATGCAGATGAGCGACGTACTACACGTCTCTCTTCGCGACCTGCTTGCGCTACCCCTGCGTGCGCTCGGCTTCGGACGAAAGCGCCGGAAGAATCCCCAGGGCACCTCCTTGGGCGGCCTGGTGGACGTGAGGCCCTTCCAGCAGCTGCTGAAGACGCGCGTGCCCTGGGACGCCCTGCGCGGAAACCTGGAGACACACGACAACGCACTGTGCGTCTCGTGCACGGAGGTCCGCAGTGGCCGCGTGACGGTTTTCATGGACGGCCCCCTCGCCGATCCCGCGCCCTGGGCCCACGACCCCACCGCCCACGCGATCTCAGGGCCCATTTCCTCCCAGCACGTACGCGCCTCCGCAGCCATTCCCTTCCTCTTCCCCGCGGCGCGCATCGACGGCCGCTACTACGTGGACGGCAGCCTGCGCGTGAATACCCCGCTCTCCCCCGTGCTCCGGCTCCGCGCCCAGCGGGTACTCGTGGTCACCCTCAAACACCAGCCCCTGGCCGGCGAGGACCCCCCGGCCTTCCCCGAGGAGGCCATCGACCAGCCGGCCTTCCTGCTCGGCAAGGTTCTCGACGCGCTCAGCCTCGACCAGCTCGAGTACGAACTCCAACACATCGAGCTCATCAACGCGATGATCGAGAGTGGCGAGGAGGCCTTCGGAGAGGCCTTCCTCCCGGAGGTGAACCGGGGCGTGAGGGAGCAGCGGGGCGTGGGCTTCCGGCGCGTCGAGAGCGCGGTGGTCCGGCCTAGCCAAGACATCGGGCGCATCGCCGCGGACTGCCTGCGACGCAGCGGCGCCCGGCGCTCGCTGGGTCCCCTGGCCGCGCTGGCCGCCCGGCTCTCCACCAGCGGGGTCCCCGCGGACGAGGCCGACCTGCTCTCGTACCTCTACTTCGACCGCTTCTTCACCTCCCAACTCGTGGAGCTGGGGCGCGCCGACGCGCGCGCGGAGCAGGATCGGATCCTCGAGCTACTGGCGGCATAATTAGGCTTTCGAGGGCAGCGTGCCGGAGCTTCGGCGGGCAACCCGGTGTCTCCCGGGCGCTGCCGGGAAGCGGGGCGGCTCCACAGCGTTCAGGCGAGAGGGCTCCAGCTGCCCGCAAGCAGGCGCTCGAGGAGCGGGCGATGGGGGATCACGGCGTCCGGATCGTCGTCCCAGGCCGCCTGGCCGAAGTGCACGCTGCGCCGATGGATGCGCGCCATGATGATGCCGTGACGCAGCGCCGCATAGGTGAAGTACCAGAGCAGGTCCCGAGGCGTGTGCCCGGATGCGCGCTCGTAGCACGCGGCGGCGTCCCCGAGGCGCAGGAAGTCGGGCAGGCCGGGTAGATCCACCGACTCGGCGATCTCCTGGAAGAAGCGATGCATGAAGCAGAGCCAGCCCAGGTCCACCTCCCGGGGCGCGAGCCCCGCCATCTCCCAGTCCAGCAGCGCAGCGGGCTCGAAGCCCTCGTAGAGCACGTTCCCGATCCGCGAGTCCCCCCAGCTGATCACGGTCTCGCCCTCGTCGGAGGGCCAGTGGGCCTCCAGCCACTCGAAGGCCCTTTCCAGGATCGGGTGGTGAACCCCGTCGCTCGCGGTCCACGCGTAGTAGCCGCGCTGGTTCTGGACATGGCGGCGCAGGGGCGTGTCGCCCGCCACCTCGAAGGCGAGGAAATCCGCCCCGGCGTTGGTGGCGTCGATGCCGTGAAGCGCCGCCAAGGTCTCGACGGTGGCGTCCTGGAGCCGCTGCCGTTCTTCGGGCTTGGCGTCGAAGAGCCAGCCACCGAACGCGTAGGGGGGGATGTCGGAGGGCACGCGTCCCGCCACCTGCTCCATCACGAAGAAGGGGGTTCCCAGCGCCGCGGGATCGCCCTCGAGCCAACGCACGGCGGGAACCGGGACCTGCGAGTGCCGGGCGACGAGATCCAGCAGCCGGAACTGCGCGTCCAGGTCGTAGCGGGGAAACACCGGGACATCGGCGGCGTGAGGCGCCAGACGCGCGACCAGGGAAGCCTGGCGGCGCTGCCCGTCCTCCCGGTAGCGGGCGTCGAAGAGCAGCGTCTCGCTCGACATTCCGGAACCCGAGGGACTCGAAAGCTCCGGGATCTCGGGCTCGCTTCCCTCGGGCAATCGGCCGGCCAGCCAGCCCTCAAGGCGTGCACGGGTCTGCTCCCGGTCGAGCGTCGACCGCTCGACCTCCTGGAAGTCCTCGGGCCCGATCTCGCTCATGCTTCCGCATCTCCCTGGGCGCGCCGAGCCACGCTACCGCGCGCTGCGCGGAAGGCAACGCACTCGCCATCGTTCAGCTCAGGACTGCGCGGGCTCCAACTCCACGAGGGCGACCCCCTCCTCGACCGCATCTCCCGGCGAGCAGGCGATGGAACGGACCTCACCGTCGGCCGGGGCGCGGATCTCGTGCTCCATCTTCATCGCCTCCACGACCAGCAAGACGTCCCCGCGGCGCACCCGCGCACCGGGCTCCACGAGGACGCGCACCACGCGGCCGGGAAGCGCCGAGACCACCCCGCCGCCCGCCGGAACCTGGCCCTCCTCCGCGATCTTGGGGACGGGCAGCAAGAGGTGGGTGTAGACACCGTCGAGCCAGAGGTGCAAGTGCTCGTCGCGGCGCGAGGCCCGGGCCGGGAAGCCCTCGCCATCGAGCCGGACCCAGAGCGAGCCGTCGTCATCGGGGCCCTCCCCGCTGAGCGCAGACACCCGGCCCGAAACTTCCATCCGCCAGCCAGCGGAATCCGTGAGCACGTCGACCTCCGCGAGGATTTCTCCTTTCGGCGAGCGAAGGCACAGGGTTTCACGCGCGGGCGTCGAGAGGCGAAAACCGTCCGTCGCCTCCCAGGGCGACCAGCGATCCGCGGAGACCGCTGCCCGCTCGTGGGCGCCGGACTCTCTTGCACGCAGCAGGTAGAGGACCGCGGCGGCGAGGGTGCGCGGAGAAGGCGCCTCCTCCCGCCGCAACTCCTTCTCGTGCTGTTCGAGGAAGCCCGTGTGTACCTGCCCACTCGCAAAAGCCGGGTGCGCGGCGACGTCGCGCAGGTAGGTGGCATTGCAGACCGGACCCACCACCTCGACCTCTCCCAAGGCCGATACCAGGCGGCGCCGCGCGGACTCGCGATCCGCCCCCGAGGCCACGACCTTGGCGAGCAGGTTGTCGTAGAAGGGGGAGACGGCGTCTCCTTCGACGAATCCGCCGTCTACCCGCAGCTGCGGGCCGGCCTCGGGTACGCGCAGGTGCTCGAGGAGCCCCGGGGAAGGGAGAAAGCGCTTGGCGGGATCTTCGGCACAGAGGCGCGCCTCGATGGCGTGGCCCCGCACGTGGAGATCTTCCTGCGCGCAGGGAAGCGGCTCCCCCGCGGCCACGCGCAGCTGCCATTCCACCAGGTCCTGGCCGGTGATGAATTCCGTGACGGGGTGTTCGACCTGGAGGCGCGTGTTCATCTCCATGAAGTAGAAGTCCGCGACTTCGATCCCTCCGCCAGTCTCCCCGGACGCCCCCGCGTCGAGGATGAACTCGACGGTCCCCGCGCCCTGGTAATCGATGGTCCGGGCGGCGCGCAGGGCGGCGTCGGCCATCTCCTCGCGCAGCCCCTCTCCCAGACCCGGCGCCGGCGCCTCCTCGATGAGCTTCTGGTGACGTCGCTGGATCGAGCAATCGCGGTCGAAGAGGTGCACGAAGTTCCCCTGCGAGTCGCCGAAGACCTGCACCTCCACGTGGCGCGCCGGCTCGACGAAACGCTCGAGCAACAAGTCGCCGTCCCCGAACGCCGAGGTGGCCTCGCGGGAGGCACCCGCCAGCGCCTTCTCGAGGGCGTCGGGATGATCGACGCGGCGCATGCCCCGTCCCCCTCCCCCCGCCGAGGCCTTGACGAGCAAGGGGAAGCCGATGCGAGCGGCCTCCCCCGCCAGTACATCGAAATCCTGAGATTCGCCGTGGTAACCGGGGACTACGGGCACCCCCGCCCCTTCCATCAACTGCTTGGCGGCGTCCTTGCGCCCCATGCTGCGGATCGCGGCGGCACCCGGCCCCACGAAGACCAGGCCCGCCGCCGCGCAGGCCTCCGCGAAGTCGGCGTTCTCGGAGAGGAAGCCGTAACCCGGGTGCACGGCCTCGGCGCCGCTGCGCTGGGCCGCCTTCAGGACGGCGTCGATGCACAGGTAGCTCTCGGCGGGCCGGGGACCGCCCACGCAATGGGCCTCGTCGGCCAGGCGCACGTGGAGCGCCCCGGCATCGACCTCGGAGTGGATCGCGATGCAGTGGATGCCCAGGCGCCGTGCGCTCTTCAGGATGCGGCAGGCGATCTCGCCGCGGTTCGCGATCAGAAGTCGCTCGAACATCCCGCCGCCCCTACATGCGGAACACGCCGAAGCGCGTCGCCTCGATGGGTGCGTTCAAGGAGGCCGAGAGGGAGAGCGCCAGCACGCGCCGCGTATCCAGGGGATCGATCACGCCGTCGTCCCAGATCCGCGCGCTCCCGTAGTATGGGTGCCCCTGGCGCTCATACTGCTCCCAGATCTCGTCGCGAAAGCTCGCCTCCTCCTCCGCGGGCCAACTCTCCCCCCTCGCCTCGAGGGAATCCCGGCGCACGGTGGCCAGCACGGCGGCCGCCTGCTCGCCCCCCATCACCGAGACCCGGGCGTTGGGCCAGCTGAAGAGGAAGCGCGGCGAGTAGGCGCGACCGCACATCCCGTAGTTGCCCGCCCCGAAGGAACCCCCGATCACGAAGGTGAACTTGGGAACCCGCGAGCAGGCCACGGCGGTCACCAGCTTGGCGCCGTCCTTCGCGATGCCACCGGCCTCGTACTTCTTGCCCACCATGAAGCCCGTGATGTTCTGCAGGAAGACCAGCGGCACGCCCCGCTGGCAACAGAGTTCGATGAAGTGCGCGCCCTTCAGCGCCGACTCGGAGAAGAGGATGCCGTTGTTGGCCAGGATCCCCACCGGGTAACCGTGCACCCGCGCGAAGCCACACACCAACGTGGTCGCGTAGAGCTTCTTGAACTCGTCGAAGTCGCTGTCATCCACCAGGCGTGCGATCACCTCCCGAACCTCGTAGGGGGTGCGCAGGTCGTCGGGGATCAGGCCGTAGAGATCCTCGGCGGGGAGTCGCGGCTCCCGGGGCTCGCGGATCGCCAACTCCACGGATTTGCGGCCATTCAGGTTGCCCACGATGGCGCGTACGCGCAGCAGTGCGTCGGCGTCGTCGAGCGCGTAGTGGTCGGTCACGCCGGAGGTCCGCGAGTGCACGTCGGCCCCGCCCAGTTCCTCGGGCGTCACGCTCTCGCCGATGGCCGCCTTCACCAGCGGGGGGCCGCCCAGGAAGATCGTGCCCTGCTCCTTGACGATCACCGTCTCGTCCGACATCGCTGGTACGTACGCGCCGCCGGCCGTGCAGGAGCCCATCACCGCTGCGATCTGGGGGATGCCCTGGGCGGACATGTTGGCCTGGTTGTAGAAGATGCGGCCGAAGTGGCGCCGATCCGGGAAGACCTCGTCCTGCTCGGGGAGGTAGGCGCCCCCGGAATCCACCAGGTAGATGCAGGGCAGACGGTTCTCCTGGGCGATCTCCTGGGCGCGCAGGTGCTTCTTCACCGTGATCGGGTAGTAGGTGCCGCCCTTCACGGTGGCGTCGTTGCAGACGATCACGCACTCGCGGCCGCTAACGCGTCCCAGGCCGGTCACGATGCTCCCCGCCGGCACGTCGTCCTCGTACATCCCCAGACCGGCCAACGCCGAGAATTCCAGGAAGGGCGACCCCCGATCCAGCAACCCGGCCACGCGATCGCGAGGCAGCAACTTGCCACGCGCCTCGTGGCGCTTTCGCGAGGCCTCCCCGCCCCCCGCTTCAATGCGCGCGAATTGCCCGCGCAGGTCGCCCACCAGGGCACGCATCCGCTCCGCGTTCTGCTGCGCGGCCGGGCTACGCGCGTCGAAGGAGGTCTCGAGGATCGTCATGGGGGGCCGCGGGGCCATGCTAGCCGATCCCACGCGGATCGAAGGGGCTTCCCCTAGCCGGCGTCCTCGCCTCCCGTCGAATCCCCCGGCATCAAGCGCTCGAGGTAGCGCCGCACGTACTTGCCGAGGACGTCCACCTCGAGGTTCACCCGGTCCCCGGGCCGGAGGTCGCCGAGGGTCGTCGCGGCCAGGGTGTGCGGGATCAGGGCCACGTCGAAACCCGCTTCGCCCGCCTTCACCACGGTCAACGAGACGCCGTCGATGCTCACGGAGCCCTTGTCGACGAGGTCCCGGGCGATCTCGTCCCCGCAGCGCACGTAGAGGCGCACGTCCTCTCCCTCACGCTCGAGACGCTCCACCTCGCCGGTACCGTCCACGTGCCCCTGGACGATGTGCCCGTCCAGGCGGCCATCGGCGCGCATGGCTCGTTCGAGGTTGAGCCGGGCACCCTCGCGGAGCCCGCCCAACGAGGTGCGCTCCAGGGTTTCCAGCATCGCCTCGAAGCGGAAGCCGTCCTCCTCCACTTGCGTGACGGTCAGGCAGCTGCCGTTGACCGCGATGCTGTCCCCCACCCGGACACCTTGCTGGATGCCGGGCGCCTCGACGTGGAGTTCCGCGAGGTCAGCATCTCGACGCACGAGACGGAGGGTTCCCACCGCCTCGATGATCCCCGTGAACACCCTCAGCTCCCGAAACGGCTGTCGATCTGCCGCAGCATTTCGTCGCGCACCACGTCGTAGCGGGCGGGGAGTTCGATGAGCGGGTTGGCGAGGCCGGGCTCCACGCCCGCCAGCTTCATCTCGTGGTACTGGACCTTGAAGTCCACGAACTTGAGGCCGTGGGCGGTGGAGATCACCACAACCTTGTCTTTGGGGCCGATTGGGCCGCCCTTCACCAGCTTTTCCAGGGCGGCCAGTGCCACGCCGGTGTGCGGGCAGTTGAAGAGCCCCGTGCGGTCGGCGCGCGCGCAGGCCTCGGCGATCTCGCTTTCGCTGGCCTGTTCGACGATGCCGTCGTAGCGCCGCAGGGCATCGATCGCCTTGTCGATCGAGACCGGGTTTCCGATCTGGATGGCGCTGGCGATGGTGGGGCGCGCCGCGATGGGTTCGAAGACCTCGAAGCCGCGCTGGTAGGAGAGGTAGAGGGGATTGGCGGCTTGCGCCTGGGCGCAGATGATGCGCGGCTTCTTGTCCACCAGCCCCAGCTCGAGCAACATGTCGATGCCCTTGGCGAGAGCGGAGACGTTGCCCAGGTTGCCCCCGGGAATCACCAACCAGTCGGGCATCTCCCAGTCGAACTGCTGGGCGATCTCGATGCCCACGGTCTTCTGCCCCTCGATGCGCAGGCTGTTCATGGAGTTGGCGAGGTAGATGCCGTCGCGGGCCGCCACCTGCTTGACGATCTCCATGCAGCCGTCGAAATCCGTGTCCAGGGCGAAGACGATGGCGCCGTTGGCCACCGGCTGGATGAGTTGCGCGACGGACACCTTGCCGCGGGGCAGGAAGACGACGGCCGGGATCGAGGCCGCCGCCGCGTAGGCGGCCAGGGCCGCCGAGGTGTCCCCCGTGGACGCGCAAGCGACAGCGCGCACGCTCTTTCCGCGATGAATCATCTCGTTCACCATGGAGACCAGCGCGGTCATGCCGAGGTCCTTGAAGGAACCGGTATGGGTGTTCCCGCACTGCTTGATCCAGAGGTCGTCCAGGCCCAGGTCTGCGCCGTAGCGCTCGGCGAGGAAGAGGTTGGTGTTTCCCTCGTACATGGAAACCACGTTGTCGTCCCGCACGTCCGGGAGCACCCACTCCTTCTTCCCCCAGACCCCGGAGCCGTAGGGCCACTCGGTGGAACCGGCGCGGTCGCGGAAGCGTTTCTTCCAATCCGCGGCGGAGACCTTGCGGAGTTCGTCCATGTCGTGAGCGACCTCCAGGAGGGCGCCATCGCGCGCTGTGTAGACCACCTCGTCGAGGTCGTAGACCTCGTCGGGATCCCGAATGCTCCGGAACCACGCCCGGGGCTTCAGCGCTCCATCCGTCACGGCTAGAGGTCCTCCTCGATTCGAAGCAGCCGGGTGGGCGCGCTGACTTCGTCCATGGCGTCGATCTCCCGGAGCGCCTCGCGCACNGCNTCCTCCCGGGCAGCGTGGGTGAGGATCAACACCGGCACCGAGCCGTCGGCGCCCGCCCGGCCNTTCTGCAGCACCGACTCGATCCCGATGGCCCGGGAACCCAGCGCGCCCGTGATCGCCGCCAGTACCGCCGGGCGGTCCAGCACCGTAAATCGCAGGTAGCTGCGACCCACCAGTTCTCCCAGGGGCGCCAGCGGGCGCTCACGCAGGGCGCCGGGAAGGTAGGAGAGGGGCGCCACCCGCCCCGATGCGCCCCGGCGCACCTCCCGGGCGATCTCCACGAGGTCCGCGACCACCGCGCTGGCGGTGGGCAGCTCACCGGCCCCGGCACCGTAGAAGAGCGTGGGGCCCACGGCGTCACCGTGTACCGCGACCGCATTCATCGCGCCGTCCACCCCGGCCAGCATGCTGTGACGTGGAATCAGGGTGGGGTGGACGCGCGCCTCGATGGGGGAGTCGTGGGCCTCCCCCTCGGATTTCGCGATCCCCAGGAGCTTCACCCGGTAGCCAAACTCCTCGAAGGCCTCGAAGTCCACCGGCAACAGGCCACGGATGCCCTCGGTGGGCAGCGCCTCGTAGGTGAGCCGGGCGCCGAAGGCCATGGCGGCCAGCAGCGTGAGCTTGTGGGCGGCGTCGACACCATCGAGATCGAAGCTCGGATCCGCCTCCGCGTAGCCCAGATCCTGGGCGCGCTTCACCACCACCTCCTGGGCTTCCCCGGTGCGCTCCATCTCGGTGAGCACGTAGTTCGAGGTGCCGTTCATGATGCCGTGCACGCTGCGGATGCGGTTGGCGACGAGGCCTTCCCGGATCGAGCGCAGGATCGGGATGCCGCCCGCCACGCTGGCCTCGAAGGCCACGTCCACGCCCGCCTGCCGGGCGGCCTCGAAGATCTCCGCACCGTGAGACGCCAGCAGCGCCTTGTTGGCGGTGACCACGTGCTTGCCCTTCGCGATGGCCTGCAGGCTGAGACGACGGGCGACGTCGTAGCCGCCGATGAGTTCGATCACGATCTCCACAGCCGGATCTGCGATCAGGCCCTCGGCGTCCGAATCGAAGCGGGCCCCGCCGAGATCCACGCCGCGGTCGCGCTCGGTGTCGAGGTCCGCGACTCGCACCAGGCGCAGCGGAAAGCCGAGACGCTCCTCGATCACATCCGCGTTCGAAGCCAGCACCCGGGCGACCCCCGTGCCAATGGTCCCGAGCCCGATGAGTCCGACACCGACAGCCTCGGCCACTACAGGCCTCCCCCCTCGAGACCCGGCGGGGGCCCCTGTTTGAGCACACGGCGAATCCCGCGCACGGCCTGGCGGATCCGGTGCTTGTTTTCGACGAGCGCAAAGCGCACGTAGCCCTCTCCACTGGGGCCGAAGCCGAGGCCCGGGGAGACCGCCACCTTGGCCTCCTGGATCAGGTACTTCGCGAAATCCATGGAGCCCATGGCCGCGAAGGCCTCCGGGATCCTGGCCCAGACGAACATGGTGGCCTGGGGCTTCTCGATCTTCCAGCAGCCGTCACCGGGCTGGCCCAGGCCGTCGACCAGCGCGTTGCGTCGCTCCTCGTAGACGGCGACGTTCTCGGCCACCACCTCCTGGGGCCCGCGAAGCGCCAGGATGGCGCCAATCTGGATGGCCTGGGGCATCCCGTAGTCGAGATAGCTCTTGATGCGCGCCAGGGCGTGGATCATCTCGGGGTTGCCGCACGCGAAGCCCACCCGCCAACCCGCCATGGAGTGGCTCTTGGAGAGCGAGACGAACTCGATGGCCACGTCTCGGGCGCCCGGGACCTCGAGGATGCTCGGCGGCCGGTAGCCGTCGAAGCAGACTTCCGCGTACGCGAAGTCGTGNANCACCATCAGGTCGTGCTCGCGCGCGAAGTCCACCACGCGCTGAAAGAAGGTCCGGTCCACCACCGCAGTGGTCGGGTTGTGGGGAAAGGAGAGGATCAGCACCTTGGGCCGCGGCCAGGTCCGGTCCATCGCCTGCTCGAGACTCTGGACCAGGTCGGTCTCGGGGTTGAAGGGCACCTGGCGCAGGTCGCCGCCAGCGATGATCACGGAGTACTGGTGGATGGGGTAGGCGGGATCCGGGCACAGCACCACGTCCCCGGGCCCCACCGTCATCAGCACGAAGTGGGAGAGCCCCTCCTTGGCTCCGATCACGGCCAGCGCCTCGCGCTCGGGGTCGAGTTCCACCCGGTGCCGCCGCTGGTACCACTCGCAGATGGCGGCGCGCAGATTCGGGATGCCCCTCGACGCCGAGTAGCGGTGATTGCGCGGGTTCCGGGCCGCCTCGCAGATCTTCTCCACCACGTGCGGGGGCGTGGGCAGGTCCGGGTTCCCCATCCCCAGGTCGATGACGTCTTCGCCCTGGCGCCGGGCGGCCTTGGTGAGTTCGATGACCTCCGCGAGGATGTAGGGCGGCAGCCGGCTCAGCTTGTCAAAGTGGTGGCGGCCTGCGGCCTTCATGCGACACCTCGCGGGGCTCCGGACGCCGCGCGCGCACAGCGGACCCCGGATCGGGGGGCAGCGGGAGCGTAACCCGCCGACGCTGCAATGGAAAGGAGCGTTTCCCCCGAGAGGCCGGCGTACGCGCCCGACCCCCTTCAGTCGGCAGAACGGCCGAAGCTCCACAGCACCGCGGCCAGCGCGAGCCCGCCGAGAACGAGCGAAGCGAGGGGATTCCAACCGGGCAACCAGAGCAGGGGCAGGTATCCCACCCCCAGCGCCACGGCGCCGACCACCAGCGCGTAGGGGGCCTGGGTGCGCACGTGGTCGACGTGATCGCTGCCGCTGGCAACCGAGGAAAGCACCGTCGTGTCCGAAATCGGGGAACAGTGATCGCCGAAGATCGCACCCTCGAGCACCGCGCCCACGCAGACCACCACCATGCCCTCGCTCCCGAGCCAGCTCGAAGCGCCCAGCGCAGCGGCCAGGCCGACCACGTTGGGCAAGAGGATCGACATCGTGGACCAGGACGACCCCGTGGAGAAGGCAACCAGGCCCGCGGCCAGGAAGAGCATCACGGGCAACGACGTGGGCGGCAACGCATCGCTGAGCAACGCCACCAGGTAGTCGGCGGTGCCGAGATCCTCGCAGACCGCGCCGATCATCCAGGCCTGGAAGAGCAGTATCACCGCGAAGCCCAGCGTGCCGGCGCTGGAGAACCCCGCACCCCGCAGCTGGCGGAACGAGAGGTGCGGCCGCCGGGTCGTGGGCATCCCCAGCCCCGCCAAGCCCCCCACCAGCGCGGCCACGGCCGCGAAGGACGCAGCGCGCAGGGCGGTCCCCCACTCCGCGAAGAACCCCCACGCAACCGCACTCCCGGCGGCCAATAACGCCAGGCGGGTGGCGTTGGAACCCGCCAGGAAGGCCGCCGTGGCCAGGCCCAACAAGGCCCCTGCGAAGATGGGTGAGGCCCCGCTCCCCGCCAACAGGATCTCTCCCAGGACCGGCAACGAGAGGGAGGCATCGCTCACCAGCGCCCGCAGACCCCCGCCGTCGATGAAGATGCCCGCGAAGGCGCCCACCACCACGACCCCCAGCGGCAACAGCGCGAGCCGCCAGTCCGCGGGCATGCCCGGCTCCGGCTCGAGGCGCGAGAGCGCTTCCGAAACCGGCGGCCTCGCCCCCGGCCCCAACACCTGTCCCAGGCGCCGCGCGCGCGACTCCGCGCGTGCCATGGGCCCGAAATCACGCCCACCGAGCACCACCAGCAGAACCATGCATAGCGTGAGCCAGCAGTAGAAGCGGTAGGGGAGAGCGCGCAGGAAGATCTCGTAGCCACTGGCCTCGATCCCCACCGCCGGGAGTTGGGGCTCGAAGACCGAGACCTGGAAGGCGATCCAGGTGGAGAGCAGCGAGACCCCCGCCACCGGCGCCGCCGTACTGTCCACCACGTAGGCGAGCTTTTCGCGTGAGACGCGCAGCCGGTCCGTGAGCGGCCGCATGCTGCTGCCCACCAGCATGCAGTTCGCGTAGTCGTCGAAGAAGATCGAGAGCCCGAAGCCGTATGTGACGAGCAACGCCGAGCGCGCAGAGCGCGCGAAACGCTGCAGGCCCTCCAGCATCCCCTGCACACCCCCGGCGCGGCTCATCACACCCACCAGCGCGATCAGCGCGACGATGAAACCCATCAGCTCCACGCGGAAGGAATCCGTGAGCTCGCGGAGCAGGTAGACCCCCACCACGTCCCCGAGCGCGCGGAAGGGCAGCGTCCAGGGACTGCCGGTCCCCGCCAACAGCGAGAGCACGCCGGCGTAGATTCCCATGAAGAGCGAGAGCAGGGCACGACGCGTGAGCAGGGCCACGCCGATCGCGATCACGGGCGGCAGGAGCGCGCCGCGCCCGGGCAGCCTCCACCCCTGCGTCACGCGTCCCTCGAAACTTCCCGCCGGCCCCTGCACGCGGGCCGAGAGCCCGAGTTCTCCGCCCTGCGCGGCCAGTTCGAAGATGACCCGCGCCGGTCGCTGGGAACCCGGCCGCTCGGCCTGCGATGGACCCACCTCGAAGCGTGCCAGCGCGTTGGAGACGATCTCCACCAGCCGCGGATCGCGACTGGGCTCCCCGTCGACCCGGATCTCGAAGTCGAAGCGCTGGCCGGTGCTGCCGCCCGCCTGCAGGGCCGCGGAGATCGCCGCGGGGTCGCCTTCGGCGGGCGGCCGCGCCGCCT
>JABSQX010000040.1 GCA_013215615.1 Myxococcales bacterium
CCGAGACTCCACGGGGCTGGCCGAGAGACGCAGGGGACAGCCCAGCACGCGCAGCTCGCCCTGCTGTTCGTGTTCCACGTGCTCGATGAAGCCGCGCGCCTGCAGGTGCGGGTCGCGGAAGAGGTCCGCGCTGTCGAGCACCGCGCCGCAGGGCACGCCCGCCTCGCCCAGGATCTTCATGGCCTCGTACTTCCCGTGTCGACGGGTCCAGGCGGCGATCTCGTCGTAGACCTGCTGGCCGGAGTCTCGATTTTCCGGATCGATCTGCGGTCCGCCGCCGAGGCGCGGGATCAGATCCTCGCGCTCGATCGCCTGGCACAGGGCTTCCTGTTGGCGCGGCATCAGTGCGAGGATGTAGAGGTGGTCGTTGGCCCCCCCCGGCGCGCAGGGATAGAGGTTTTGCGCGGGCCCGAAGCCGTTGCCAGAACGCGGCACCGCCTGCTCCCCGAAGTTTCCCTGGCCGCCGATCAGGGTGCGCAGGAAATAGGTGGTGGCCTCCTGCATCGAGACCTCGACCCGCTGCCCGACTCCATCCCGCAGCTTCTGCACGTAGGCGGCGGTGATGGCCAGGGCGAGCTGCAAGCCACTCCCACAGTCCGCGAGCGTGGGTCCCGGGCGTAGCGGCGGCCCATCGGGCATGCCGGTTACCGAGAAGGCGCCCCCCGCAGCCTGGGCGACCATGTCGTAGCACTTGTAGGACGCGTAGGGTCCTTCGGCCCCGAAGCCCTTCACCGAGGCGTAGATGATGGCCGGGTGGACGCCGCGAAGGGTCTCGTAGTCGAGACCGAGCCTCTCCATCACGCCGGGGCCGTAGTTCTCCGCGAGCACGTCGTAGTGGGGTGCCATGCGCAGCAGCAGGTCGCGGCCCTCGGCCTGGCGCAGATCGATGGCGACACTGCGCTTGTTGCTGTTCCAGTAGACGAAGTAGCCGGAGTCCGGATCCGGTCCGGTGCTGAAGCGGCCGGGTTCGCCGGTGACCGTCGGCTCGACCTTCACGACGTCGGCGCCGAGCCAGCCGAGCCACTGCGTGCACGATGTGCCCGCCTCGTACTGGGTGAGATCCAGGACGCGAAGTCCCTCGAGTGCCAGCATGTCGTCCTCCCCTGTGGCGTTCTTCAGCGCTCCAACCCGAGTCGTTGGTGCCACTCGGCGATGGACTCCTCGGGAAATTCCGGATGCAGCTTGTCCTGGGAATCCGCCCGGACGTCCACCCACGCAGCCTTCGAATCGAGCAGCAGGTGGGTGCGCTCGGGTGGACGGGGCAGCGCGGTATCGATGGCGGATGCGAGCGGGTGGACGAGTTCGGGCCAGCGGGGGTCCCACAGGAAGAGGTGGGTTCCGCAGATTCCACAGAAGTGCCGCATGCCGGGGCTCTGATGGGGGCTCGGCTCACCGGGGTACTGGACGGTCGCCTGGTAGACGCGAAGGTTTTCGCTTCCCTCGACCTCGAGGGTCTCGTGGGCGCCGCTCAAGTTGATCGCGAAGCCGCCACCTCCCGAGGTCTTCCGGCAGATCGAGCAGTAACAGAGGTTGAAGGGGTAGGGGTGCCGGGACTCCAGGTTGAATCGAAGCGCACCGCAGTGACAGGAACCCTCGAGCCGCATGCTCTCCTCCCTCGCCACGCCCGTTGCGGGTCTCTCGACTCCGCGCTGGGATCGCGTGCTACGAGGGTAGCGAGTGGCTTCGATCATCCAGCCGCTCGCCCGCGGCGCGGACTGCGTCCTCAAGGTGGTCCTGCAACCCTGAGTCCGGGCTCTCGTCAGGCGAGCAATTCCAGGCGTTCGCCCGTCCAGCGCATCGTGCGGTCCTCGTGCGCCACCCGCTTCCAGTCGAAATCGTCGAGCAGGGCGCGGGGCGTCGACTCGGCGCTGTCGTCCTTCAGGCCGGCCGCGTGGGCGAGCAGGCCGCAGAGCGCAGCGCCCGTGTAGTGGGCGCGCAGCTCCGGGCTCCCCACCGCGCCGTGGAGCTTGGCGAGCTTGCCGCCGCGCTCCTCGAGGAGCAGCAGGTGGTGGCGGTAGCGGGGGCGCGGCAGGCCCAACAGATCCTGCAGGGCCGCCTGGGTGGCGGTGGTGGCCGCGAGGTCGCGGCCGCGCACCACGTGGGTGACGCCGGCACGCGCGTCGTCGCAGACGCTGGCCAGCGGGTAGGCGATCGCGCCGTCGCGCCGTCGCACCACCGGGTCGCCGGGATCCCGTGCGGGGGTCCCGGAGAGATCCGCGCCGCTGGCGTCGCGCAACTCGATGCGCGTCTCGGCAAGCGCAGCGCGCAGTGCCTCTTTGCAGTTCCGCCAGCCGCCGGCGGGCAGCGGGCGCCCGCGACAGGTTCCCGGGTAGATGCTTCCCAGCAGGGGGTTCCGGCCCTGCTCCGCGCGCAGCTGTGCGCGCGTGCAGCGACAGGGGTAGAGGGCGCCCCGGGCCTCCAACTCGTCGAGCGACCGGGCGTGGGCTTCCGCGGCCTCGCTCTGCTGCTCGACCACGTCCCAGTCGAGACCCAGCCAGGCGAGATCCTCCCGCATGCCGTGGGACCACTCGGGGCGGCAGCGTTCCGGGTCCAGGTCCTCGAGGCGCAGTAGCAGGCGGGCGCCCTGGCTGCGGGCGTCCAGCCAACAGAGCAGGGCGGCGAGCAGCGTGCCGGGATGCGCGGGCCCGGTGGTGGAGGGTGCGAAGCGGCCGGTGGCCATGCAGCGGGGAGCCGGGCCCTAGAGGGGGATGCGCCGGCCGCCCCCGGCGCGCCGTGAGAACTCGTCCACGTTCTGCCCACTCTTCTCGTAGAGGTCCAACACGCGGAAGCGCACTTTCGCCTCCACGCGTTTCGAGATCATGGTGACGGGGAAGACCAGATCCTCCCCCTCGCCGTAGCGGAGCGCGCGGCTGCGGCCCACGTCGTCGTCCACCACCACCCACTCCAGGCCGTACTGCTCGGCGAGCACGTCCCCGAGCGCCACGCCCAGCGCCTGCAGTTCGTAGGTCTGGTCGGGTTTCAGGATCTGTTGGTCGAGGAGTTCCTGGAGCACGCGAAGATCCTCGATCGAGTGACCCGCCGAGAGCGGTGTGCCCACGTGGCGGCGCGCCAATTCGTCGACCAGGTTGCGTTGCTCGCGCAGTCGTCGGAGGTCCACGTCGGAGAGGGGCGACACGCGGTCGCGCTTGGCGTAGAAGGAGGTGTCTTCGATGAGTCCGCCCTGCAGACCGAAGCCGGGCAGCAGGCCGCCCAGGGGATTCGAGTCGAGCCCCCCGATCGCGAGGTAGAAGCCCACGGCCACCATCAGCCCCAGGGTCATCGTCAAGATCCGCCGCCGGCCCGTATCCTTACGGGGCTTGGAGCTGCCCCTGCTGGTTCGCCCGGTATCGCGCACGTCGTGAACCTCCTCCCGTGATTCTGCTCACGCTTGGGAAAAGGGCAAGCATCCCCGCGGGCGCCTCAGCCCTCGCCGGCTTCCGGCTCGTCGCAGAGCTGCCAACACGGGAGGGTCAGAGATTCGTCCACCTGTTCGAAACAAACCTCGAGGGGCATTCCGATCCGTATCGCCGCAGGGTCGAGGTCGGGCAGGAAGGCCAGCATGCGGATGCCCTCCTCGAGTTCCACGGTGGCCAGTACGTAGGGGACGGCGTCCGCGAAGTAGGGATGGAAGGCCTGGTGGCACACCGTGTAGCTATACACCTCGCCGCGTCCCGCCAGTGGCGCCCAGTCGTAGCGGTCGGACTGGCAGCTGGGACAGCGCGGCGTCGGGTAGTGGCGGAAGCGCGCGCACTCCGCGCAGCGCTGGGCGACCAGTTCGCGGCGACGGCAGGCGTCCCAGAAGGGCTGGGAGAGCTGCGTGGGGACCGGGAGCAGTCGTTCTTCGCTCATCGCGACCTCCCCAAGAGCATCACGGCGCCCTCGTGGAAGTCGCCCTCCGAGGTCACCGCGCAGGTTTCGCAGTCGGGTACCTGGCGATCTGGGGGGAGGCTGTGTCGCAATTGCCGGACCGCCTCCACCACGTGGTTGGCGCCCGACACGTGGGCTTCGGAGACGAGTCCCCCGGCGGTATTCACCGGCAGCTCACCCCCCAGTTCGATGCGCCCCCCTTCCACGAAGGGCCCGCCCTCTCCGATGCCGCAGAAGCCCAGCGCCTCGAGCGAGCCCAGGGTGTGCCAGGTGAAGCCGTCGTAGAGCTGCGCGCAGTCGATGTCCGCGGGTGTGAGCCCCGCCATCCCGAAGGCGTGGGGCGCCGCCTTCCACAGCCCCTCGATGCGGGTCATGTCGCGTTTCTGGGTGATGGAGTTGGGGGGCTCGCCGTGGCCCTCGGCGATACCCAGAACGCGAACGGGTGTGTGGGGCAGATCGCGGGCGCGCTCCGCGCTGGTGATCACGATGGCGGCGCCGCCGTCGGTCTCCAGCGAGCAGTCGAAGAGCCGGATCGGGTCCGAGATCATGCGCGAGTTCTGGTGGTCTTCGAGGCTCATGGTCTTCGCGTGCATCAGCGCCTGGGGGTTCCGGTTCGCGTGCTTGCGGCAGGCCACCGCGATCATCCCGAAGTGCTCGGGTCGGGTGCCGAACTCGTGCATGTGGCGCCGCGCCGCGTGGGAGAACCACTGGACGGCGACGTTGTTGCCGAAGGGCCGCTCGAACTCGTCGACGGTGCGCATGATGGGCATCCGGACCATGCCGCCTTGGCTGCTGCGCGAGATGCGTTGCTCCGAGTAGCCGCGGCGTCCGGCCACCAGCAGCACGTGGCGCGCCACGCCGGCATGGATGGCGAGGCAGGCGCTCTGGATGGCGGTCACGAAGCTGGCGCCGCCGGTTCGGATGGTGGAGGTGAAGCGCAGCGCGTCGAGTCCCAGGTTGAGGATCAGGTCCTCGGCGATCACCCCGGACAGCTCGTTGGGCATCACCCCGTCGATGTCGCGGGCCGCGAGGCCCGCATCGTCCAGGGCCGCCAGCGAGGCCTGCAGGTGCAACTCCAGCGTCGAGGCCTCGGTGCCCCGCGTGTAGGGGGTCTGCCCGATGCCCACGATCGCACAGTGCCCCGAAATCCCCGTCGTCCCCACGTCGCTTCCGATCCGTAGAATGAGGGCTACGCGCCCTGGGCGCCGCGAATCAGACGTCCCGGCAGTGCGCCGGTGTGTTCGCCCTCGCGCCAGGTCACGGTACCCGAGACCACGGTGGCCTCGTAGCCGCGGGCCCTTTGCACGAGCCGGCGCGCTCCCGCGGGCAGGTCGTGGACGAGTTCCGGCAGTTCGAGGTCGAGCTGCTCGTAGTCGATGACGTTGAGGTCGGCCTTCTTGCCCGGAGCCAGCAGGCCGCGATCGCGCAGCCCGTAGAGCTCCGCGGTGTCGAGGGTCATCTTCTTCACGACCTGCTCGAGGGGCAGCTTGGGGCCCCGGCTGCGGTCGCGCGTCCAGAGCGAGATCATCGAGGTGGTCATGCTGGCGTCGCAGATAGCCCCGCAGTGCGCGCCGCCGTCACCGAGGCCGAAGGCGCTGTGCTCGTGGAGCAGCATCTCGCGCACCGCTTCGAGATCGCCGTCCGAGTAGCCGAGGATGCTGAGCATCAGCAGCTGGCGGCCGTCGAGTTCGAGCATCGCGTCGTAGAGGACCTCACGGGCGTCGCGTCCCTCGCGCTCGGCCCGGGCGGAGATGCTGGCCTCCGGCGGCGGCTCGTAGTCGGGGGGCTCGCCGAGCGGGAAGATCTTGTGGAAGCCGTTCTCGATGATCGACTGGATGACTGCAATGCGCGGGTCGATCTGGATGGAGTCTTCGTCGAGGATGCGCCGCCTCAGCTGGGGATCTCGCAACTTCGCGACCCGCTCGGGAAGCGGCAGGTCCGCGATGTCCCGGTAGCTGGGCTTGTTGGAAAAGGGATGGAAGGTCTGGTGACCGATCAGCAGCGTGCCCGGCCGAGAGGCCACCTGGGGGCGCAGCACCGAGCCCTCCCGGGCTGCCTCGCTGCAGAGTTCCAGTACGCGCTTCCACTGGTCTTTGTCCACGTCGTGCTGGGTGAGCGCGAAGGTCACCGGGCGGCGGATGCGGGCGCTGAGTCGCCGCATCCAGGCGACTTCCTTCTCCGGAGCCGCCAGGTCTTCGCCCATGACACCCGCAGGTGCCAGTTCGAAGAGACCCTCGCCCAGTTCGCCGAGCACGGCGCCGATGCCGAAGAGCTCGTCCTCGGCCGCGAAGGTGCCGGGTACGGGCTCACCGTCCACGGCGCGGTGCAGCAAGGTCCGCGAAGTCGAGAAGCCCAGGGCGCCGGCCCGGATGCCCTCTTTCACGATGGCCGCCATGCGCGCCACGTCATCGGGGGTGGCGGGCTCGTTGCGGGCGCCGCGCTCCCCCATCACGTAGCTGCGCACCGGCCCGTGGGCGATCTGGGTGCCGATGTCCAGCACGTGGGGGATCCCTTCCAGCACGTCCAGGTACTCGGGGAAGCTCTCCCAACCCCAGCGCATGCCCTCGGAGAGCGCGCTGCCCGGAATGTCCTCGACTCCCTCCATCAGCGCGATCAGGAAGTCTTCCTGGCCTGGTGCCACCGGTGCGAAGCCCACCCCGCAGTTGCCCATCACCAGTGAGGTGACGCCGTGCCACGAGCTGGGCGTGAGCAGCGGGTCCCAAGTGGCTTGCCCGTCGTAATGGGTGTGGATGTCCACGAAGCCGGGCGTCACCAGCTTGCCGCGGGCGTCCAGGGTCTCGCGCGCGGGACCGAGATTCGTGCCGACCTCGCAGATCACGCCGTCGGCGACGGCCACGTCCGCCTCGCGGGCTGCCGAGCCGCTGCCGTCTACTACCCTGCCGCCGCTGACGACCAGATCGTTCATGGAATCTCCGCTTTCCGTTCCGCCAGGGGGATTTCGATCTCGATGCCCTGCGCCACGCGGCGCACCGCAAAGGTACCAGCCGCCCGCCGGATGGGCGCCTCCACGGGGCTGCCGTCGCGTACGTCGAGCCGCCCCCCGTGGAAGGGGCAGACCAGTTCGTGGCCGAAGAGCTGGCCGCGGCTGAGTGGTGCCTCCGCGTGGGGACAGCGGTCTTCGATGGCGTAGATCTCGTCCGCCACCCGGCACAGCAACAGTTTTCGGCCGTGTAACTCGAGGGCCCGCAGGCCGCCGGCCTCGAGGTCGCTGACGTCCACGATTTCGGTTGCGATCTCCGTGCTCACGCTTCGAGGTACTTCATCAGGGTGTCGTGGTGGTGCCGGATGCGGATCTCCTGGGTGCCCAGGTGCGGGCCCCGAAAAGCCGCGGAGCGCATGCCGGCCTGGATGCGCGGCAGGTTGTAGAGGTCCTCGTCGAGCAGGTCTCCACCCGCGCACTTGCCGTCGAGGTGATCGTCGTCCGCCGTCCGGTAGAACTCCTTCTCGGGGCGCGGGACGTCCTGGGCGGGGGAGCGCACCAGTTCGATGAAGTCGAAGAACATCTTGTTGGGGTCATCGGGGTGGGGGCGGTGGGTGAAGACCCAGGTGAAGAGCGAGTGGGTGTTGAAGGTGATGTTCGGGAAGAGCGTGTAGTGGAAGTCGTCACACATCTGCGACTCGTTCATCTCCGCGAAGTCACAGCCGAGGGACGGGCCCATCTTCCGGATGGCATCCGAGAAGGCGGCGCGCGCCTCGGGGACGCCCCCCTCGAACTTTTCGAGGTCGATGCCGACGCGGGCCAGGAACATCTCGCGCATCTCCTGCGTGACCTCCTTGCCCCCGGAGCTGTGACGCGGACTCGGTTGCACCTCCGGAAAGATCATGCGCGTGTGTTTGTCGTAGCAGTCGTAGAGGGTGTTGACGTCATCGCTGAAGGCGATCGTCCAGGCGTGGGTGGCAGAGAGGTGATAGGCCTCGTTGAAGGCGTCCACCGAGGTCTTCCAGTTGCAGTCGATCTCGATCGTGCAGTCGTAGTTGACCTTCCACTCCTCGAAGTGATAGGGGTCGAGGTGCTCGGGGATGATGCCCAGGAAGTCCCGTAGCCCAGCGGCCTCGGGGTCGAGGCAGATGAACACGAAGCCCCCCCAGCTCTCGCAGCGCACCGGCCGCAGGTCGAGTTGCTCGCGGGGCAGGCCCTGGGGAAAGCACTCCGGGTCCAGCGCTTCGAGCAGGCTGCCGTCGATCGCGTACTTCCAGCCGTGAAAGAGGCAGGAGAAGAGTTCCACGTGCCCGCGGCCGGGCTCCCGCAAGCGGTTGCCACGGTGCATGCAGACGTTGTAGCGGGCCGCCAGGCTGCCATCGGCCTGGCGGATGACGAGGATGGACTCCGAGCCGATCTCGAAGCTGAAGTAGTCGCCGGGCTCCGAGGCGTCGGACTCGCGTCCCGCCATCAGCCAGACCTTGGACCACAATTTTTCCCATTCCCGCTCCGCGAAGGCGCGGCTCGTGTAGCGCTCCTTGGGGATGATCTCGGTTCCGAGATCCGGAATCGGTGCGCGTTCCATGGGGGTTTGCAGCGGGCCGTGGCTCATGGCGACTCCGGGATCTCGCGTCCCGGTCGGGAGGGACGGCTCGTTGGGGGTTCCATCAAATTACTCTGGTGCCTCCAGCTGTGCCAACAGCCCGGGCCGGACGCGCCGCTATGCTTGCGCTCATGTGGCGCCCCCTGCCCGCATTCTTCCTGATTGGCCTGCTGCTCTTTGCGGGGGACCGGCTGCTGCTCGAGGAGCCCGCCGAAGCCTTCGTGCCGCCGCCGGTGCGAGTGCCCGCGGAGCGCGTCGAGGAGCTGCGGCGCTCGCTCTGGCTGCGGGGGGGTGGCGAGCCCAGCGAGGAGGAGATCGCCGCCATGGTGGATGCCGAGGTGGCCGACGAACTCCTGTACCGCGAGGCACTGGCGCTTGGCTTCGACCGCGACGACCCCGTGATCTTCAACCGCCTGGTGATGAACATGCGTTTCGCGGGGGCCGGGGAGGATCGCGATGCGGGCGAGCTCTATCGCGAAGCACGGGAACTCGGCATGCACCTCACGGATATCGTGGTACGTCGCCGGCTGATCCAGCGCATTCGCTTGCTCATCGAGTCCGCGGCCGAGCACCCCGAACCCAGCAGCGAGGAGTTGCGCGCCTATTTCGACGCGCGATCCGACGAGCTGATCCGCCCCGCCCGCGTGCGTTTCGTGCACCGCTATTTCTCCCGCGAGCACGAGCAAGATGCGCGGGGGGCGCTCGCGAGCCTGGGCGGGGCTGGTCCCGAGGCCGGCAGCGACCTTGCCGACGCCTTCCTCCACCCCCCCGAGCAGCCCCCGCAATCCAGACGGGAGCTCGCGGGCCGCTTTGGCGCGGCCTTCGCGGACGGCATCTTCGCCCTCGAGCCCGGCGCCTGGGCGGGACCGGTGCCCTCCGCGTACGGGCAGCACCTGGTTTACATCCGCGAGCGCAGCGAGGAGGAGCCGCTGGCCTTCGAGGCCGTGAAGGACAAGATGCGTTACGGGGTGCTGGCCGAGCGCGGAGAGGCCGCCCTCGCCGATGTCGTCGCCCGACTCCGGGAGGGTGTCGAGGTCCGCGTGGAGCCCCCAGCCTCTTGAGCCCCTGTGCGGGCGCTGGATTCGGCCGCCGGGGATCCCTGGGATAGGCTCTCGAGGGCACTAGGAGGGCTTCATCATGCAGTCGCTGCCTTCGCGGATCTTCCCGCCGTTCATTCCCGTTTCCCTCTTGCTGGGGTCCCTTGTGGTCATCACGGGCTGTGCGGGGCTGCAGGTGCACACGGACTACGATTCCGCGTTGAACTTCTCGAACTTCCAGACCTTCGCCTGGCTGGAAGCGCCGGTGCTCACCACGGCGTCCGACGGTGTCACCGACGTGGAGGTGAACCCCTTCGCGGTCAACTCCATGTTGGATGCCCGGGTACGCGCGGCCGTGGAGCAGGAACTCGAGCGCCAGGGCTACCGGCCTGCCCCAGCGGGCGCGACACCTTCCTTCCAACTCCAGTACCACGTCATCCTGAAGGACAAGACGCGGATCTCGACCACCGCGGGGCCCTACTACGGGGGCTACTGGGGGGCTGGCAGGTACGGGGGCTTCGCGGGCAGCACCCAGAGCTTCGACTACCAGGAGGGAACGCTGATCATCGACCTGGTGGATCCGGAAACGCAGCGCATCGCCTGGCGGGGCTGGGCGGTGGGCAACAACCGCGAAGGCTACTACGACGAGGAGCGCGTCGTGAAGGTGGTGGATGCGATCCTGAGCCAGTTCCCGCCCGAGAGCGCCGCTGGGAACGACCCGGACGATGCTCCCGGGGCGGCGGCGGATTGAGCGGTGCAGGAGTTGGAGGCGGAACTCGCTCGGGCGCGCGCATGGCTCGTGGAAGCGGAGCGGGTGTTGGTGCTCACCGGCGCCGGCATCTCCACGGACTCGGGGATCCCTGATTTCCGCGGCCCGCAGGGGCTCTGGACCCGCAACCCCGAGATGGAGAAGTTGGCCACCCTCGACCACTACATGGGCGACACCGAGGTGCGCAAGCGCTCCTGGGCGAGCTTCCTGGATGAGCGGGGTTTCGGGGGCTTCCGCACCGAACCCAACCCGGGGCATCTCTGTCTCGTGGAACTCGAGCGCCGCGCTCAGCTCGACACCCTGATCACCCAGAACGTGGACGGCCTGCACCAGAAGGCCGGCATCTCCCCGGAGCGTGTGGTGGAGATCCACGGAACCGTTCAGGATGTGGTGTGCATGCAGTGCGGCGATCGCGGACCCATGGAGGGCGCGCTCGCGCGCGTGCGCGCGGGGGAGGAAGATCCCAGCTGCCAGCTGTGCACGGGCATCCTCAAGTCCGCGACCATTTCCTTCGGGCAGAACCTGGTGCCCGAGGACCTCGCCCGCTGCGAACTCGCCGCCCAGCAATGCGACCTGCTGCTGGCGGTGGGCACGAGCCTCGGCGTGTATCCCGCAGCCGGCGTCGTGCCCATCGCGCATGCCGCGGGGGCGCATATCGTGATCGTCAACGGCCAGCCCACGGAACTCGACCACCTCGCCCACGCGCGCCTGCAGGGTTCGATCAGCGAGTGGCTGCCGCGCCTCGTCGCTGCGGAGGACTGAGAGAGGGACGGGCGCGTAGCGCCGCAACGCGCCAACATGTCGTGTCCCCGCCTGCCGCGGGGCGCAGGGGGGCGACATGCCGGATGGACTCGACCAGCTGAAGGGGCGCGAACGCCTCAACCTGCTGAAGTTCGTCTGCTCCTTCGCCTGGGCGGATCTCGAGATCCGCAGCGAGGAGCGCCGCTTCATCAAGCGCCTGGTGGAGCGCCTCGAACTCGATCCCGACGAGGCCGAGCGGGTGGAGGACTGGCTTGACCTGCCGCCCTCGCCGGACTCGGTGGATCCCGCGCAGATCCCCGACAAGCACCGGGAGGTCTTTCTCACGGTACTCGACCAGGTGATACGGGCCGATGGGCAGATCGCGATGGAAGAGCAGGAGCACATCGCGCTGCTCCGGGAGATGCTCGGCTAGGGTGCCACCCGAGCGGCGCGCTGGAGTCCCAGCGTGCGTCGCCTCGCGAAGCGTCTTCCACGTCGGGCGAACCATGCGTTCAGCCCGCGCTGACGTTCCGCCGCCGCCGCACTACACTTTGGCACATGGACGCCGAAACCATTGTACGAGAGTTCTGCGAGAGCGCGGCCGGCCGGGATGTGGAGGCCATGCTGGCCTTCTTCACCGACGACGCCGTCTACCACAACATCCCCATCGAGCCCGTCACGGGGAAGGAGGCGATCGCCGCCACCCTCGGGCAGTTCCTGGGGCCCGCGACCAAGAATTGCGAGTTCGAGATCCTGGCCATCTCGAGTTCGGGGGGCACGGTGCTCACGGAGCGGGTCGATCGCTTCACGATCGGAGATCGCAAGATCGAGTTGCCGGTGATGGGTGCCTTCGAGGTCTCCGCGGAGGGAAAGATCACCGCCTGGCGCGACTACTTCGACATGCAGCAGTTCATCTCCCAGAGCGCCTGAAGCTTCGTGACGGCTCGGCTGGCGAATCTCGCGGGTCGAGCGGTGCTCGTCTCGGAGGGGCGCGCACTGGACGTGGAGCAGCGCTCCGAGGGCCGCCTCCCCGCAGATCCCATGGAGGTCCTGGCTCGCTGGGAAGACCTCTGCGCCTTCGCCCAGGAACTACGCGCCAGCGATACCGATCTCACTTTCGACGCGGCTCGGGCGGGCCCGCCGGTGCCCCGGCCCGCCAAGGTCTTCGGAGTCGGTCTCAACTACCGGAGCCACGCCGAGGAGGCGAAGCTCGATGTCCCCGACGAGCCGCTGATCTTCACCGGAACGCCGGCCGGCATCGGCGGTGTGCGCGGCATCTACCTCGCCGAGGGGGATACGATCGTGAGCAGCGTGGAGGGCGTCGGGTCCCTGGAGAACCGCTGCGTGGCCGGCGCGTGAGTATCCTCCTGGTCCGGCACGGTGAGACCGAGGGCAACCGCAAGCGCGCCTTCCAGCAGCCCGAGACGCCGCTCTCGGAGCGCGGCCTCGCCCAGGCGCGGCAACTCGGCGAGCGTCTCGCGGGCATGGGGGTCGGGGCGATCATCGCCAGCGACTATGCGCGCGCGCGGATGACCGCGGAGGCGGTGAGCCTTGCGAGCGGCGTTCCGCTGCAGATCGACCCGGACCTTCGAGAGCGGAACTTCGGGGCGTTGCGCGGCCGCAGCTACGCGGATCTCGAGATCGATCCCTTCGGGCCCGACTACACGCCGCCGGATGGCGAGAGTTGGGAGGCGCTCCACGCGCGCGTGGATTCTGCCTGGGAGCGGGTGGCAGAAGCTGCTCCGGCCGCGGACCCCAACCTCGTGGTGGTGACCCACGGGTTGGTGTGTCACTCCTTGGTGATGCGGAAGCTACAGCTGCCCGAGGGGCTCGACTACACGGGCGGCTTCGCGAACACGGCGCTCAGCGTGATCGATGCGGCGCCGCCCTGGAGGGTGCGGGTGCTGGGCTGTACCGCGCACCTTGACGCTTCCACCGCCCACGATCCTGGCTCGAAGTCCGGCCTCTGAGATCGAAGCCGCGGGTCGTTGCGCGGCCCCCTATTCGCCCGTCAACTCGAAGCCGTCGTTGCCCCGGATGTGATCTGGCGAGATCACGTAGTCGCCCCCCATGGCCTGCTTGAAAACAGGGTCCGTGACATCGGAGTTGCCCCCCGTCCACAGGTAGGTGATGGAGCCCAGCACCAGCCCACCCAGCGCATAGGTGAGTTTGAGGGGTGCGTAGACGAGTGTCCCAATGGCCGCGGCGACGCCGAGACCGCCCTCCATCGCGATGTGATCCGCATCCTGCGCGTGCAGGCGGCCGGGCGCGCAGAGGGCGAGGAGTGCGATCAGCGCACAAAGGGTGGTATGGGGCCCGCTTCGGGAACGCAGGGCTCTTCCTCCGGGGGGGAGGACTGACAAAAGAATAGGCGCTGGGCCGCCGAGCCGCACGCGTGGCGGGCTCCTAAGCGTCGCGCAGATCGATGACACTGCCCGTCGCGAGGTCGCCCTCTACGGCGGCCCATAGATCGCGGGCCACGTCCTCGGGCTCCCGCAACTCCCCCTCCGCGTGCAGTTGGCGAAAACGCTCGACCTCCGGGAAGTCGTGCGCCGCCGTGGCGCGAATCTGCTCCTGCATCGCGGTGGCGATGATCCCGGGAGAGATGGAGAGAATCCGACAACCGCCGCGCCGAGCTTGCTCGATGCCCACAGTGCGGACCCAGTGGTCCACGGCCGCCTTGCCCCCGCAGTAGGCGCTCCATCCTTCGTACACGGATTGCGCGGCACCCGAGCCGATCATCAGCAGCGTGCAGTCGGCGGGGTGATCCCGGACCGCGCGCAGGAAGGCGTCCCCCAGCACCTGGGGGGCCGCGGCGTTGAGGAGTACCTGCCGCGCGTAGCTCGCCGCCTCCACCTCCCCCGCGAAGCCCATGGGCTCGAGGCTGCCAGCACTGTGCGCGAAAACGATCCGCCGGCCCTCGAAGGCCGAGACCTTGCGCGCCATCAGCGCCGCCACTTCCGGCCAGCTGTCGGGGTCGGCGAGGTCGGCGAGGAAATTCTCGCAGCCTTGGGCCTTTCGACGGCTGATGTTCAGGATGCGCGCGTCCGTCCAGGGGATGCCTTGCGCCAGTGCCAGCCCGATTCCGCTGGAGGCCCCGCTGATGAAGACGAGGGAGGAGGACACGGCGCGCGAAGGTAGGGGGCTTGTGGTGGCGGCGCCCGCGGGCGGGAGACCGTGTCGTCGCCGACGACCCGGCTGGCTGGCAGCGCGCTAGGCTGACGGGGTCACGCGTTCGTCTTTCCGGGTCCATGAGGAAGCGGATGAAGTTCGGGATCTTCTACGAGCACCAGTTGCCGCGTCCCTGGGGCGAGGGCGACGAGGAGCGCCTCTTCCACGAAGCCCTCGAGCAGGTGGAACTCGCGGATCGCCTGGGTATCGACTACGCGTGGGAGGTCGAGCACCACTTCCTCGAGGAGTACTCGCACTCGTCGGCCCCGGAGGTCTTCCTGGCCGCGTGTTCGCAGCGCACCCAGCGCATTCGCCTGGGTCACGGCATCGTGCTGATGCCACCGCGCTACAACGCGCCCGTCCGGGTCGCCGAGCGCGTCGCCACGCTGGATCTCGTCTCGCGTGGACGCGTCGACTTCGGGACCGGTGAGTCCTCCTCGCTCGCGGAGCTGGCCGGTTTCGGGGTGGATGCGGCTGGCAAGCGCGAGATGTGGCAGGAAGCCGTGGAGCAGACCTGCAACATGATGGTCATGGACCCCTACCCGGGCTACGAGGGCCGTCACTTCTCGATGCCCTGCCGCAACGTCGTCCCGAAGCCGGTCCAGAAGCCGCACCCGCCGCTGTGGGTGGCCTGCTCGAATCGCGAGACCATCCACCTGGCGGCCCGGCTGGGCATGGGGGCCCTCACTTTTGCCTTCGTGGACCCCGCCGAGGCCAGCAAGTGGGTCTCCGAGTATTACGAGATCGTGGAGCGGGAGTGCGTGCCCATCGGGCACAGCGTGAACGCGAACATCGCCATGGTGACGGGCTTTTCGTGCCACCCCGATCCCGAGGAGGCACGGCGTCGAGGCGAGGACGGCTTCCGCTTCTTTGGCTTCGGCCTGGGACACCACTACATCTTTGGCGTCCACAAGCCGGGCCGGACCAACATCTGGGAGAATTTCGAGCGCGCGCGGCCGATGTTGCCTCCCGCGGGCCAGGACAGCGGCATCGGAACGCCCGATCAACTCCGCGAGCACTTGCGCTCCTTCGAAGAGGCCGGGGTCGACCAGGTGATCTTCATCCAGCAGGGTGGCCGGAACCGCCACGAACACATCTGTGAATCCTTGGAACTCTTCGCCCACGAGGTGATGCCCGAGTTCGCGGCGCGCGAGCGCGAAGCGGGGGCCGCGAAGGCCCGGCGACTGGCGCCCGCAATCGAACGAGCGCTGGCCCGCAAGCGCTTCATGCCCGCCCTGGCCGACGAGGAGATTCCGGAGCTACGAGCCCTGGGCCGGCAGATCATCTCGCAGTTGAGCGACGAGCAACGCGAGGACTACGAGCAGGGGGGCGCGAAGACCAGTCTCGCCGTACCCCTCGCGGACCCGTCGGCGGGAGACTGAGGGGCCGGCGCGGGGCTGCGCGTCCCCGCGTCGCTATAGTCGGGCGTTCTCATTGACTACGCGTCGGAGTCCCCCATGTACATCGATCTCACGGATGCCCAGAAGGCCCTGCGCGACGAGTTGCGCGACTACTTCGCGAAGCTCATCACCCCGGAGCTTCGCCCCCAGCTGCGCGGCATGGAATCCGGTGACCTCTACAAGCAGGTGGTGCGGCAGATGGGCAGCGACGGCTGGCTGGGCGTGGGCTGGCCCGAGGCCTACGGGGGCCGGGGTTTCGGGGCCGTCGAGCAGTTCATCTGGTTCGACGAGGCGCGCCGGGCCGGCGCTCCGATTCCCTTCGTGACCCTAAACACCGTGGGCCCCGCGCTGATGGCACACGGCACCGACGCGCAGAAAGAGAAGTTCCTGCGCGGCATCCTGGCCGGCGAGTTTCATTTCGCGATCGGTTACTCGGAGCCCGATGCGGGCACGGACCTGGCGGCCCTCAAGACCGCAGCGGTTCGCGAGGGAGACGAGTACGTGGTGAACGGCACCAAGATCTTCACCAGCGGCGCCGAGTCCGCGGACTACGTGTGGCTGGCCTGCCGCACGGACCCCGACGCGAAGAAGCACAAGGGCATCTCGATGCTCATCGTCGATACCCGGGATCCCGGCTTTTCCTTTTCCCCCATCCACACCGTCGGCGACGGCCGCACCAACATGAGTTACTACCAGGACGTTCGCGTGCCGGTGGAGATGCGGGTGGGGGAGGAGAACGCGGGCTGGAAGCTCATCACCCTTCAGCTCAACCACGAGCGCGTGGGGCTGGCGGCCTTCAGTGGCTACGGGGGCAAGTTGCTCGATGACACCGTGGAGTGGGCGTGCAAGACCTCCGCGGCGGATGGGCATCCCGTGGCCGATCAGCCGTGGGTGCAGGCCTGCCTCGGGGAGGCCTACGCGCGCTTCGAGGCCATGAAGGTGATGAACTGGCGCATGGCCTGGCAGATGGAGCAGGGCGACCCCAGCCCGGTGCTCTCCTCGGCCTCGAAGGTCTTCAGCACGGAAACCCTGATCGAGGTCTACCGACTGCTCCTGGAGGTGCTGGGAATGCCGGGCCTCGTGAAGGCAGATTCTCCCGGCGCGCAGTTGCGGGGCGACCTCGAGCGCGAGTGGCGAATGTGCCAGATCAACACCTACGGCGGCGGCGTCAACGAGATCCAGCGGGAGATCGTGGCGATGATGGGGCTCGGCCTGCCGCGCGCGCCCCGCTAGCCCGCTCTTCCCGGAGAATCCCCCTGATGACCGATCCGCTGCGCGAGAAGTTCGACGCAATCTGCGGCCTGGAGTCCACCCCCGAATTCGCCCGGGATGCCGTCAACCAAGCGATGATTCGGCACTGGTGTGACGCCATGAACGATCGGAACCCGGTCTACACGGATCCCGAATTCGCGGCGGCCTCGGAGCAGGGTGGCATCGTGGCGCCGCCCACCATGTTGCAGGCCTGGACGATGCGCGGCTTGCGTCCGCCGAAGCGGCCTGCCGGCGGTACCGAGCCGCTGGGCCAGGTCATGATGCTCCTCGAGGACGCCGGCTACACCTCGGTGGTGGCCACCAACTGCCGCCAGGAGTATCACCGCTACCTGCGTCCCGGCGAACTCCTGAGCCACTCCTCCTACGTGGAGTCGGTCTCCGACGAAAAGCAGACGGGCCTGGGGATCGGGCGCTTCGTCACCCAGATCATGGTCTTCCGCTCCGACCAGGGCGACGAAGTGGCGCGGATGGTGTTTCGCATCCTCAAGTTCAAGCCGGGGACCGGCCGCAAGTCGCCGGCTGCCGCGGAGCAGGAGGAGGAAGGCGAGGTCAAGGCCCAGCGCCCGCGTCCCTCCATGACCGATGACACGCGCTTTTTCTGGGAGGGCGTGGATGAGGGACGTCTGCTCATCCAGCGCTGTAGCGGCTGCGGGCGCCTCCGCCACCCGCCGGGCCCCGCCTGCCCGGCCTGCCACTGCCTCGAGTGGGAGACCCAAGAGGCGAGCGGGCGCGGCCATGTCTACAGCTTCGTGCGTTTCCACCACCCCCAGCTTCCCGCCTTCGAGAGCCCCAACCCCATCGTGCTGGTGGAGCTCGAGGAGGGGACGCGGCTCGTCTCCAACCTGCTGGGGGTGGAGCCTGGGAAGATCGAAATCGGCATGCTCGTGCAGGTCGAGTTCAGCCAGGTCGACCCCGAGCTGCGTCTCCCGCTCTTCCGTCCCATCTCATAGAAGGGGATGCCATGGACTTTTCTTACAGCGAAGAACAGCAGGCCGTGCGCGCGCTGGCCTCGCAGATCTTCTCCGACCACGCCACCCACGAGCGGCTACTGGAACTCGAGCGCAGTGGCGAGTGGTTCGACATGGATCTCTGGAGCCTGCTCGCCGATGCGAACCTCACCAGTGTCGCCGTGCCGGAAGCCCAGGGGGGTGGCGGGCTGGGCATCCTCGAACTCTGCGTCGTGCTCGAGGAGCAGGGCCGGCGGGTGGCGCCGGTGCCGCTCTTCGCCACTGCGGTGCTGGGCGGTCTGCCGATCGCGGAATTCGGCGATGCCGAGCAGCAAGCGCGTTGGCTGCGGCCGGTGGTAGAAGAGGGCGCGGTGCTGAGCGCCGCGCTGCTGGAGCTCGGGGGCGGGGATCCCGCCCGGCCCCGGCTGACGGCGCGCCGCGAGGGAGACGCCTGGCGCTTGGATGGCGAGAAGGAGTGCGTGCCCGCCTTGGAGCTGGCCCGGGCCGTCCTGGTGCCCGCCCGCTGCGCGGACGGGGTGGGGGTCTTCATCGTGGATCCCCGCGCGCAGGGCGTACGCGTGGAGCGACAGCTGCTGACCCACGGCGAGCCGGAGGGACGCTTGCTGCTCGAGGGCGCGCGTGTCTCCGAAGAGGCCCTGCTCGGGGATCCCACCTCGGGTGCGGAGATCGTGGCGTGGCTGCTCGAGCGCGCGCAGCTGGGACTCGCGGCCCTGCAGCTGGGCGTCGCCCAGGGCGCGCTCCAGGACACCGCCGCCTACGTGGCCACCCGCAAGCAGTTCGGTCGGCCCATCGCCAGCTTCCAGGGCGTGGCGCTCCGCGCGGCCGACGCCTTCATCGACGTAGAGGCCATGCGCGCCGTCCTGCTCGAGGCGGCCTGGCGCCTTTCGGAAGGCCGCCCCGCCGCGGCCGAAGTGGCGGCCGCCAAGTGGTGGGCGAGCATGGCGGGACATCGGGTGGTCCACACCGCCCAACACCTGCATGGCGGCATCGGGTCGGACATCGAATACCCGATCCACCGCTACTTCTACTGGTCGAAGCAGAATGGCCTGCTCTTCGGCGGCGCCAACCAGCAGGCCGCACGCATCGGCGCGGAACTGGTCGCCCAGTCGCGCATGGCGGCGGGGGAGTGATGGCGACCGAAACCTGGCAGACGCTTTCCTATGACGACGTGGCTGTAGGAGCGGAGCTACCGGTGCTCGCGGTCCCCATCACCGTCACCGCCATCGTGTCCGGCGCGCTGGCCTCCCGCGACTACCAGGACGTCCATCACGATCGCGATCTGGCCATCGAACGCGGATCGCCNGACATCTTCATGAANATCCTCACCACCAACGGCTACGTGGGCCGCTATATCACCGACTGGGCGGGGCCCAGTGCGTTGCTGCGCAGCGTGGACATCCGCTTGGGGGCCCCCAATTACCCGGGTGACGAGATGCGGCTCAGCGGCCGCGTCACCGCCAAGCAGGATGGGGTGGTCACCGTGGAGCTGGTGGGTGCGAACCGGCTGGGGAATCACGTGACCGGGGTCGTCGAGGTGCAGCTGCCGACGGGCGGAGCGGGATGACGGGCTACGCGAACGATCTGCGCGACAAGGCCGCCATCGTGGGCATCGGCGCCACGGAGTTCTCCAAGAACTCGGGCCGCAGCGAACTCCGGCTGGCCGTGGAGTGCGTGACCGAGGCGCTCGCCGACGCGGGTCTCGCGCCCTCGGACGTGGACGGCATGGCGACTTTCACGATGGACCAGAACCCCGAGATCGAGGTGAACCGGGCCATCGGCGGCGGCGACCTGCGCTTCTTCGCGCGCACCCACTACGGGGGCGGGGCGGCCTGCGCGCCGCTGTTGCACGCCGCCATGGCGGTGGCCACCGGCGTCGCCAACGTGGTGGTCTGCTACCGCGCGATGAACGAGCGCTCCGCCTACCGCTTCGGTTCCGGGGTGCAGGGCCGCACCCCGCAGCCCAGCACCGAGGAGGTGCCCTACAGCTGGCATTCCCCCTATGGCCTGGTGACCCCCGCTTCCTGGGTGGCGCTCAACGCGCGTCGCTACATGCACGAGTTNGGNGCCACCACCGAGGATTTCGGCCGTGTCGCGGTGGTGGACCGCAAGCACGCCGCCACCAACCCCAAGGCCTGGTTCTACGAGCGCCCCATCACCCTCGAGGATCACCAGCACTCGCGCTGGATCGTCGATCCCCTGCGCCTGCTCGACTGCTGCCAGGAGAGCGACGGCGCGGTGGCGGTGGTGGTGACGAGCATGCGGCGGGCCCGGGATCTCGCCCGCGCACCGGTGCGTATCGCAGCGGCCGCCCAGTGCGCGAGTTCCGACCAGCAGATGATGACCCGCTACTACAGCGACGACATCGTGGGGCTTCCGGAGATGGGGATCGTGGCGAAGACCCTCTACGAGACAGCCGGCATCGCTCCGGCGGACGTCCAGACCGCCATCCTCTACGACCACTTCACTCCCTTCGTGCTCACCCAACTGGAGGAGTTCGGCTTTTGCAAGCGGGGCGAGGCCAAGGACTTCATCCGCGATGGCCACCTGGAGATCGGAGGTCGCCTGCCCACCAACACCAACGGGGGCCAACTCGGGGAGGCTTACATTCACGGCATGAACGGCGTCGCCGAGGCCGTGCGCCAGGTGCGGGGCGATGCCGTCAACCAGGTCGAGAGCGTGGAACACGCGCTCGTCACGGCGGGCAGCGGCGTGCCCACCAGCGGTCTCATCCTGGGCCGGGCCTGAGCGCGCGCGCGTTCCGCCTGCCTCAGTGGGCGGGTCGCCTGCTCGTCACCACCTTGGCGAGCCAGGCGCGATCCACGGCGCTCACCTCGAAGCCCTCCTTCTCGGCGAGCAGGGCGAGATCGTCCTGCACGTAGTCGAGGTAGAAGGGCTCGTGCATGTCGGCCGCGAAAGCCTCGAGGAACTCCGAGAGGTCCGCGGCCTCGGCGTGCTGGGCGGAATCTTCGCAGACGAAGAGGCCACCGGGCCGAAGCACCCGGAAGATTTCCGCCATCACCCGTGGGCGGGTGGCGCGGGGCAACTCGTGGAAGAGGAAACAGCTGGTCACCACGTCGAAATGCCCGTCGCGGAAGGGCAGTTGCTCGGCGTCCTCTGCGAGCAGGCTCACGTCGGGGACGCCCGCCAGTACCTCCCGGGCCTCCTCGATGTAGAAGGGGCTGAGATCCACACCGCAGTACTGCTGGCCGGGCACGGCCCGGGCGATCTGCTGCAGCGTGCGGCCGGTCCCGCAGCCCACGTCCAGGATGCGGAGTGGCTGCGCACCGTGCTCGGAGGCGAGGGTCGCGATGGGAGGGATCAACTGGCGGCGCATCACGTCCCCGCAGCCCATGAACATCACCTCCACCGAGAGATCGTAGAGGCGCGCCGAGCGACGGCTCATGTAACCGTCGCTCTGCCAGTGGAAGGTGCGCCGGAAGTAGCTGGGGAAGCGGCTCGTGTCGACGTCGTCGGGCAGCTCCCGCCAACCCCCGCGCCGCACGCGCATTGCCACCCGCGGCACTTCTGCGAGCAGGCGGGGCAATGCCCACGCGTAGCCGCGTAGCGGGAACTCGAAGAGCAACTCGCGGGGATACACGTCCTGGGTGGCGTTTTCGAAATCTCTTTCGAGCAGTGACAGGTACTCGCGCCGCAGGGCCTCGCTGGAAGCCCTGCTGGGCGCGAGATTGCGGTCGAGCAGCCGGCGCACCACCCCGTGCGCGAAGAGCAGCGGGTAGCGGATGGAGGCCTGTCGCGCGTGGTAGGCGCTGCGCAGGGTGTGCTCGGGGAGGAGGCCGAGAATCGACATGCTGCGAGTCTAGCGGCTGGCCCGCATCAGCCGCTGAGGATGCCGCCGCCGCCGGGCACGCCGCCGCCCGGCATACCGCCACCGGGTACCACGATGCGGGAGGCCTCTCGCTGGCGGATTTCCCGGGCCTCTTCGACCAGGCGCTCGACGGCCTGCTTGATGGCGTCGGGGAACTTCTGGATCGCCTCGGTGAGGCTCGCGGCCTCGATCGGGCATTCCACGGGAAGCGGGCCCGCCTGGGACATCAGGTTGGTCTGGCCGGAGAAGAGCATCGGACGCGATGCGTCNAGCTCGCCCTCTGCGGTCACGGGGACCAGCCTGCGGATGGTGGCGACCCGCAGGTCCGTGTAGGTCTCCTCACGGTAGAGGTTGTTGTCGTCGACACGGATTTCCGAGACTCCCGGCACGGATTCTTGATCGCTCACGAGGATTTCCTTTTTGGCTGTGCGGAGGCGGGAGGGCGCTGCCCGGGGCCGGCCCCGGGGTTGCGAGCCCTCGATGGCTTCGCCCACACACAGCCTAACGCGCTCTGGCGGGGCTCGCCCCGGGAGAGCGGCGGCCGCCGCGAGGCCTTCGCTACCGTGCGTGAGAGTGCGCTGGAGGGCGAATCGCTCGTGTCGGTGGATGCCACGACTGCTCGCCGGATCCTGATCGTGCGCCTCTCCTCCTTGGGGGACGTGGTGCACGCGTTGCCGCTGCTCGACGCCGTGCGCCGGGCCCGGCCCGACGCGCACCTGGGGTGGCTGGTCGAGGAGGCCACGGCGAGCCTGCTCGAGGGCCACCCGCAGCTCGACCGGCTCTTCGTGGCGCCACGCCGCGAGGTCCTGGCGCTGGCTCGGGCGGGCCGTTGGGCGGCGGCGGGAGGGCGTTTGCGGAGCCTGCTCGGGGAGCTGCGCGCCGAGCGCTTCGAGCTGAGCCTCGACGCCCAGAGCAACCTGCGCTCGGGTCTGCTGGCACGCGCCAGCGGCGCTTCGCGCCGTGTCGGCTTCGCGCCTCCCTTCAGCAAGGAGCACGCTCACTGGCTGCTCACGGACCCGGTGTCGGCACCGGCTGGCAAGCAGCTCAAGGTGGAGCGCAACCTCGAACTGTTGCGTCCCCTTGGCATCGAGCCGGGGCCGGCACGCGCACACGTCCCCGTTTCCGAGCGCGCCCGGAAATTTGCCGAGGAGGTGCTCTGCGCGCCGGGCCCGTGGGTGGCCCTGCATCCCGGCGTCTCGGGGATGGGGGCCCTCAAGCAGTGGCCGCCCGAGCGCTTCGCCCAGGTCGCCCGGCAGCTCGAGGCTTCGTACGGCGCGAGGGTGTTGGTGACCTGGGGGCCCGGCGAGGAGGTCCTGGCCCAGCGGGTCGCCCGTGCGACCGATGGGAGCGCACGGGTCGCGCCCGCGACTGTCTCGCTCCAGGAACTGGCGGCCCTCTACCAGGGTTGTGCTGCGGTGGCGGGGAGCGACACCGGTCCCGTCCACCTGGCGGCGGCGCTGGGCGTCCCCACCGTGGCGCTCTTCGGTCCCAAGGACCCCGCGATCTACGCGCCCTGGCAGGCCCAGACCGGACGCGCCGCGCGCGTGATCTGGAAGGACGTTCACTGCAGTCCCTGTGGCAAGCGCCGGTGTGGGAACATCATCTGCATGCCCGCCATCGGGGTGGAAGAGGTGGTCCGCGCGCTGGGCGAGAGCCTGGAGGAGGCCCGGGAAGGCACACGACTGGCGGGCAGCCTGGGGCAGCCGGCATGAAGCGCCGTCCCCATCCCGAGCCCCTCGACCTTGCGGCCACCCGCGCCACCCCCCTCGCCGAGCGCGCCAACCGCTGCGAAGTCTCGGATTTTCGGCCCTTGGCGCCCGAGGGCGCCTCGGTGGACGACTTCCTGGCCTCGCTCCCGAACTTCCTGGGGGCCCGCGCGCTGCGCGAGTTGGCGGACTGCATGGTGCGCGCTCACCGGCGAGAGGCCCACGTGGTGCTGGCCCTGGGAGGGCACGTCGCCAAGGTGGGCTGCGGGCCGGTGATCGTCGACCTGCTGGAGCGAGGGCTGGTGACCGCCCTGGCGGTCAATGGCGCCTTCGTGATTCACGACTACGAGATCGCCCGGGAGGGCGCGACCAGCGAGTTCGTCGACGAATCGATCCGGGACGGCAGCTTCGGCTGGGCGCGGGAGACCGCAGAGGCTTTCGCGCGCGCCTGTCATCGGGGTGCCCGGGAGGAACTGGGTCTGGGTCGCGCCATCGCGCAGGAGGCTGCGGGCCTGCCGTGGGCCGAGCACTCCGTGCTGGCCGCCTGCGCGCGCCTCGACGTGCCGATCAGCGTGCACGTGGCCGTGGGCACCGACACCGTGCACATGCACCCGGAACTCTCGGGCGCAGATCTCGGGGCGGCCTCGCACCTCGATTTCCGCATGGCCGCGCGGGTCGTGAGCGAACTCGCCGGGGGGGTGTGGGTCAACGTCGGCTCCGCGGTGGTGATGCCCGAGGTCTTCCTCAAGCTGGTCTCCATCGCGCGCAACCTCGGCCACCCCCTCGACGACGTAGTGGCCGCCAATCTCGACATGCAGCGTCACTATCGAACCGGGGCCAACGTGGTTGGCCGTCCCGTGTCGCGGGGCATCGAGGTGCTCGGGCACCACGAGATCAACCTGCCCTTGCTGCGCCACGCGCTACTCGCCGCCTTGCAACAGGCGGAAGCCCGCTGAGCGTTGCCCTTCAGGGGGCGATGATCACCTTGCCGTAGGTACGCCGTGAACCCAGCGCTTCGAGCGCCGCCGGCACCTCCTCGAGCGGGTAGCTGCGATACAGCACCGGCTCGATGTGTCCCTCTTCGTGGAGTTCGAAGAGCGCGTCGAAGGTGAGGGGGATCTTCTCGGGCTCGAACTTCGCATGGGCCCCCCAGTGCAGTCCGGTCACCGCGATGTTCTTGAGCAGGATACGGTTGGCCTTGATCTCCGGGATCTGGCCGCTCGCGAAGCCAATGATCAGCAGCCGGCCATTCCACGCGATGCACTTGAGGCTCTTGTCGGTGATGTCGCCCCCCACCGGGTCGTAGATGACGTCCGCCCCGCGTCCTTCCGTGAACTCGCGCACCGGCTCGACGAAATCTCCGTCCGTGTAGTCGATGCACAGGTCTGCGCCCGCACGCTTCGCGACTTCGCACTTCTCCGCCCCGCCCGCGGTGGCGATGACGCGGGCGCCCAGGGCCTTGCCGATCTGTACGGCGGAGATTCCCACGCCGCCCGCCGCCGCGTGTACGAGCAGCGTCTCGCCGGGGACGAGGTCGGCGCGGTAGACGAGCGCCGCGTAGCTGGTGGGATAGACGACGGGCAGGGCGGCACCCTCCTCGAAGCTCATGGCGTCCGGGATCTGCCAGCAGCTGCCCGGCATGGCGAGGCAGCGCTCCGCGAAGGCCCCCGTGCCCACCGATGCGCAGACGCGGTCGCCCACCGCGAAGCCCTCGACGCCTTCGCCCAGCGCGCAGACCACGCCGCCGATCTCGGCGCCGGGGATGAAGGGAAAGGGGGGCTTCACCTGGTATTGGCCCTGGACCATCAGGATGTCGAAGAAGTTGCAGCCTGCGGCGCGCACCTCCACGAGCAGGTTTCCCGGCGGGACTTCCGGCTCGGGGATCTCGTGCACGCGGAGCTCCGAGGGCTCCATCCAGCGGTCCACCACGACGGCTCTCATCGACTCTCCTCGCAGTCGGCCAGCGGAGTGCAGGCCCCGGGACGTATAGTCTCCACCAAGCCGCCTGGCTGCGAAAGCGCCGGGCCCGGCTGGCTCCGGGGACTGTTTCCGGGGCCTTCTAGCGGAGGAGCGATGGACGTCTCCCAGCTCAAGGCCCAGGTTTGCGAGGCCGTGGACGGCATGCGCGAGGAGTTGCTGCGGGTCTCCCACGCGATCCACGCGCGACCGGAGCTGGCCTTCGAGGAACACGAGGCCGCGGCGCTGCTGGTGGACGTCCTGAAGCGCTCGGGGCTCGCGGTTACGGCGGGCGCCTACGGGCTCGAGACGGCTTTCGAAGCGGAACTCGGGGAGGGCCTCGCCTGCGTCGCGCTGCTCGCCGAATACGACGCGCTGCCCGAGATCGGCCACGCCTGCGGGCACAACCTGATCGCGACTGCCGGCGTGGGGGCGGGGCTGGCGCTGGCCTCGTTGGGGGAGCGGCTGCCGGGTCGGGTGCGGATCCTGGGCACGCCCGCCGAGGAGCGCGGAGGCGGCAAGGAGCTGATGGTGCGCGAGGGAGCACTCGATGGCGTGGATGCGGCCCTGATGATCCACCCCGCCAGCGTGAATCTCGTCAACATGCCCTGCATGTGCCTCGCCGAGGTGGAGGCCGTCTACCAGGGTCGCGCCGCCCACGCGGCCGCCATGCCCGAACGTGGTGTGAACGCCCTGGACGGCCTGGTGCACGCCTACCAGGCGCTGGCGGCGCTGCGCCAGCACATCCGGTCCAGCGAGCGCATCCACGGCATCATCACCGACGGGGGACAGGCGCCCAACGTCGTGCCCGAGCGCGCTGCGGGGCAGTTCTATGTACGCGCTGCCAACCAGGAGGCGCTGGCCGCCCTCAAGGAGCGCGTGGAGGGGTGTTTCCGAGCGGGCGCGTTGGCGACCGGGGCGGAGCTGACGTTGCGCTGGGGCGAGGTCGACTACCTGGACATCCGCTTCAACGCGGCGCTCGCCGAGCGCTTTCAGGTCAATGCCGAGGCGTTGGGCCGGGAGTTCCTGCCCATGGAGGAGTTGCCCCCGAGCATGGCGGGGAGCACGGACATGGGGAACGTGAGCCAGCGCGTGCCCTCCATCCACCCCATGCTGGCCTGCGCGCCCCTGCACTGCACGATCCACAACGCGGAGTTCGAGAAGTACGCGGGTTCCGAGCAGGGGGATGCGGCGGCACTCGACGGCGCCAAGGCGCTGGCCATGACCGCCCTCGACTTCCTCTGCGACGCGGATCTCCGGAAACGCACCCGGGCGCTCTTCGAGGCGGCGTTGTGAACGCGGGCGTGGAGGTACACGAGAGCGTCTTCGTGGCGGAGAGCGCCTGGCTTTCTGGGCGCGTGTTGGTCGAGGCGGGTGGCTCGATCTGGCACCAGGCGGTGCTGCGCGCCGAGTGCCAGGAGATCCGCATCGGCCGCATGAGCAACGTTCAGGATTTCACGATGCTGCACGTGGGCGACGAACATCCCACGCGGGTGGGTGAGTTCTGCTCCATCACCCACCACGCCACCCTTCACGGCTGTACGATCGGGGACCACTGCCTGGTGGGCATCGGCGCCGTGGTGATGGACGGGGCCGTGATCGGCGCGGGCTCCATCGTGGCGGGCGGCGCGCTGGTGCCCGAGGGTCGCGTCTTCCCGCCAGCCTCGGTGATTGCGGGCGTTCCCGCCGTGGCCGTCCGCGAGCGCGACTCCGCGCGCGCCAACCGCCTGAATGCGTGGCGGTACCACTACAACGCGGAGGCGACGCGGCGCGGGGAAAGCAGGGCCTGGACGGGCGAAGACTACGAGCGCTGGCTGGTCGACAAGCAGCGGGAGGTCGAGGCCGACCTCGATCTTTGATCCGCGGGCCCGGGGTTGTAGAGAGGGCCTGGCGTCGAGTCTCGCCGGTTTCGCGTGGCGGGCGACGCGGATGAGGCGAGGGCCCAGGCTCGTTGGAGACTGGGCCCTCGGAACGCTCGCATCCAACACCCTTCCCAGGGAGGCCGGAACGCGGCGCTACCATTTACCCTACACGAATTTGGTGAAAAACGACCTCTCGATTTCGTTTCGAGTTCTAAGTATTTGATTCAAAAAGAGTAATTTCTTACGAAGAGCTCACGAAAGGTGACGGGGCCAGGGGAGGCAGTCTGGGGCGCCTTCCCTGCAAAATGGCTCCCTTCGACATCTCGCATGATGGAGAAGATCGAGCTGGTGCCTGCCTTGGAGGGATGTGGGAAACCCCACTTCGTGTCAGTTCGACGCTCTCCACATCCGCCACACCGGAACTCCGAGCAGGGCGATCTGCTCCTCGACCCGGAAGCCCCGGGCTTCGTAGAAGCCGACATTCCGAATCCGGTCGGTCTCCAGGTACGTGGGGAAGCCCTCGCGATCCGCGCGCTCGAGCAGCCTTGTCAGCAGGGCAGCTCCCAGGCCTCGGCCCTGGGCGGCCGGTTCCACGCCCAGGCTGGCGACGTACCAGTGGGGTCGCTGTGGGTGCAGGACCTGGAGTCGGCGGGCGATCGCCCCCCAGCGGCTGGCCACACGGAAGCCCTGGGAGAGGAGGGTGCGAAATTGCACGGCTGGCGCAGGCGGGGGCAGCGGGTTCGCGGAGGGTGGCACCGCTGCCAGGGCGCCCAGGAGTTTCGTCTCCGCTTCGGCAAAGAGCAGCAGCCCATGACGTCGAGTCGAATCGAGCAGTGCGGCGACGCCGGCGCGGTTGCAGCGCAACCTGCGGGCCGGTGAGTCGCCGATCACCGCGACGTTGAGGGGGTTGTCGCGGAAGGCTCGGGCGAGCAACTGCGCGGCGAACCGTATTCCCTCGTCGCTACGCGCACGGCGGATCTCCGGAAGGTGGGCCGCCTCCGTGGTCGCGCTCGTCGCTTAGGCGCCTTCCCGCGCCTGGCTGGGGCTGGCGTCCAACTCCGGCAGGTTCATGATCTCGCGCGGGAAAGCGTCGACGAGGAAGGTCACCACGTCCCGGACCGAAATCACACCCTTGGGGCGCTGCTGGTCGTCCACCACTGGGACGTGCCGGAAGCCGCCCACGGCCATCTTGTTGAGCACGTAGGCCACCGTGGCCCGCACCGAGAGGGTCTCGGGTTCGGGGGTCATGACCTCGGAGAGCGCCAGCGCTGCCGGGTTGCGCCCGCGATCGACGATGCGAAACAGCACGTCGCGTTCCGTGAAGATGCCCTCGAGCTGGGTTCGCGTAGAGCCGTCGCCCGTGATGATCACGCACCCCGTGTGCTTGCGTTGCATGGCTCTCATGGCCTCGCTGACGCTGGCATCGGGGGCCAAGGTGAGAGGACGTTGGACGGGAAGCATGGTGAGCGGTTCGCGGAGCAGTTGTTGATCGAAACCCGTCACTCGATACTCCCGTGAGCCGTCGAAGTAGCTCTCGTCCACCAGAACGTCGTAAATGTCGCCACCCATCGCACCTCCCGTTTCCGACCTTGGTAGGATACAACGCATTCGCCTCGACGCGGTGGGGTGATCGCTTTTCGCGTTCCCCACGGGAAGTGTCTTGCCGGATGGCCCGGCGAGGTCGAATCCTACGCTCGCTGAGAGGCTCTCCGCGCGAGCATTTGCAGCAAGGCGAGACCCGCGAGAATTCCCCCGGCGGGCTCCGGGACCGAGGTCACGTCGAGGATCGCGTCCCGGTAGTGGGCGATGTCCACCGAATAGGTGCGATTCCCGTAGAGTGACGTGAAGGCGGGCTGTCCCACGTAGGCATCGATTGCATAGAGCATCCCCGCCAGCTCCCAGCTCCCCGCGTTCTCGACGAAGAGCGCGCCCCCCGAGTCTCCGTTCACAGCTTGGGACTCATGGGGGGTAGCGCCCTCATCGAAATCGGTGGAAATCGCCGTGGTGTTGAAGATGGCCGACATGGGCGGGGCCGTGATCTCGTTCGTTCCCCATCGGATCGCGCGCGTTACCCCCCACTCGTAGCCCTCGATGGTGGGGGGAAATGGAGAGTTGGGTTGCCAACTGGTCGCCGCACCCCGGACCAAGCCGTTGCCGATCAAGATCACGGCTTCACCCACTGAGGGAGCGGTGCTCGCGAGTATGAGGTCCGGGAGCGGAGGGTGCGGGGGCGCGAGGCCAAAGACCAGCAGATCCGCGTTGCTGCTGTCGCCGTTCTGGATTCGGGTGACCAGCGAAGGCAGGTAGGGGTAGGTGACCCCATCGAGAATCACCGGGCCCGCGCCCACGTGGTGCGCGGTCAGCACCCAGCCGTCGCCGAGGTAGACCGCCGCCCACAGGCTTCGCTCCCCCACGTTGCTCCAGCCGGGGTCCGGGGAAGGGGCGGTGGTGTTTCCCGTGCCGTCGCCGGACTCGATGAGGACGGCTCCCGCGGCTCCGGCGAGGCATAACAGGAACACGCACGCGAACGGGGAGATTCGATCCATGGCTTCAGGGGGCCCCTTGCTGGATATCCTACCATCGGCACGCCGGTCCCCACCTCGGGCCCTTTTCGGGGATGGAATCCAGGCTTTCCCCGGGGGCAGGTGATCTGGCGGTCGCTTGTCGAGCGTGTCTTCCCGGAGCCGCTGAACCGGTCGCCGGCCTTCGCGGGGAGAGACGCTGGACGCAGCCCGGCTTCTGCGACACGCTGCGTGGCGGCGCGCTTGCGCGCTGGGGAGAGACGACGAAGGTGCCTTGCGGGGCGTGAACGCACCTGCAGGAGAGAGGGAACGCCATGGTCGAGAGCCAGCAGGCGGGCAACGGGGAACTGCGCTCCCCCGAGGTTGTCGACACCGCCGCGCAGCCCAGCGCGCTGGTGCCCGCCGACCCGGATCCCAGGCGCGGGCGCGTGGGGCGCTGGTGGAAGCGCGTGCTCGGGGCCGGAACCCAGGGCGCCGCTGGGCGGGTCTTCCCGGGCCTGGATCGCTTGCGGCAGTTGGAGGAGCGACAGCAGGCGCTCGCGCGGGATCTCTCGGTGAAGCTCGAGGAAAGCGAAGCCCGCAGCCTGGACCTGCTCGAGCAGCGCCTCGAGAAGCTGGTCGCCGAGCAGGACGAGCGCATCGCTCGGGAGGTCGAAACGCGCGTCGCGCGCGAGGCCTCGCGTCTCGGCGCGCGCATCGCCCGGGTGGCCGCGCTGGCCGCGGCGGGTGCCGTCATCGGGTTCGTCGCGCTGCTCTCGGGGCTCGGGGTGATCTCCCTCTGAGCGGCGACCTCGCCGCGAGGGTCGGCATGCTGCACAACGCGGGACGGCTTTCGGACGAGGTGGCAGTCGTGACCGGCTCTACCTCGGGCTTGGGTGCTGCCATCGCGCGGCGTTTCGTCGAGGAGGGCGCATCGGTGCTGGTCACCGGTCGCAACGTGGAGCGCGGCGAAGCCCTACTCGCGGAACTCGCCGCGGCGCCCGGCCGCGCGGCCTTCGTGGCCGCAGACCTGGCCGAGGAGGAGGCCTGCACGCGTCTGGTGGACGGCGCGGTGGAGCGCTTTGGCGCCCTGACGGTGCTCGTCAACAATGCCGTGGCCAGCGATGCCCTGGCGAGCGATGGAAGCCTCGCAGAACTTTCCACCGAAGCCTGGGAGGCCGTTCTGCGCGTCGGGCTCTCCGCGCCCATGTGGCTGTGCCGAGCGGCGATTCCGCACATGCAACGGGCGGGACGCGGCTCCATCGTCAACATCTCCTCTCGGGCCGCGGAGCGGGCCACACCCGCGCACACGGCCTACGTGGCCTGCAAGGGCGGGCTCAACGCGCTCACCCGGGCCATCGCGACCGACTACGCGGGGGACGGCATCCGCTGCAATACGCTGGCGCCGGGCTACATCGTGAACGAGCGCCGCGAACGATTGTCTCCCGAGCGCAGGGCCCACTTCGAGCGCATGCACCTGACGAGGCTGGCGAGCGCGCAGGACGTGGCCGCTGCCGCCCTCTACCTGGCGAGCCGCGAGTCCGAGGTGGTGACCGGCATCTTGTTGCCCGTGGACGGGGGCAGTAGCACGGCGGCGCGGGCGTCGAGCTTCGGCTGAGCGCTCAAGCGGGCTGGGGGCGCATCAGCGAATCCTGGCCCATGGATGCGATCAGCGAGCCGTCGCGGCTGTACATGCTGCCCCGCGCGTAGCCCCGCGCGTGGCCCGCGCGCGGACTCTCCTGGTGGAAGAGGATCCACTCGTCGGCCCGTGCCGGCGCGTGGAACCACATGGCGTGGTCCACGCTGGCCATGCTGTGGAGGTCGGGTTCGTCGGGGCCCGAATGGGGTCGGTAGGCGTTGTCGTTGAGGGAGATGTCGCTCGCGTAGGCGAGCACGCTCTGGTGCAGCGCGGGATCGTCGGGAAGCTTCTCGCGCGTTCGGAACCAGGCCAGGTTGGGTTCGCCCGAGGGCTCGCCGCCCATGTAGGCGGGGTAGACGCTGTGCCGGACCTCGATGGCGCGCTCGATGCCCGCCCAGAGCTCCGAGCGCTTGGGGAAGCGGGCCTTCATGGCTGCGACGGCCTCGTCGGCGCTGGGCAACTCCTCGGGGTCCGGGGCGTCGGGCATCGGGGACTGGTGGTGGTAGCCGTCTTCGCGGACGTGGAAGGAGGCCTGCAGGGTGAAGAGCAGCAGATCGCCCTGGGAGACCCGGGCCCGGCGTGCCGAGAAGGAGCGCCCGTCCCGCAATCGCTCCACCGCGATCTCCAGTGGGCGGCTCGAAGTGCCCCGGCTCAGGAAGAGCGCGTGGACCGCGTGGACGGGGCGATCATCGACGCTGTGACCGGCGGCGCGGAGCGCCTGGGCGAGGACCTGTCCGCCGAAGATGTGGTCGTCGGCGCGCCACTCGCAGTGAGCGAGGAAACGGTCTTCACCCAGGTCCTCGACGTCCAGGCAGTGCAGGAGTTCTTCGACGTTGCGGCTCATGCACTTCGCTTAGCACGCCCGCCGACTCGCGTCAGCCGGAGGCTCCCGGCATACTCGCCGCGCCATGTCCCAGCGATCTTCCGAAGTCGGGAGCTTCCAGGAGCAAGCTTGCGCGCGGCTGGAACCCGGCATCTCGGACTACATCGCGGGAGGCGCCGAAGACGAGATCACCCTGGTCGAGAACCAGCGGGCCTGGGATGCCATGCGTCTGCGGCCGCGGGTGCTCCGGGACGTGCGCGAGGTCCGGCTCGAGACGGAATTCCTCGGGAGGAGGGTTTCGACGCCGGTGGGGATTCCGCCGATGGCCATGCAGCACGCCATGTGGGAGGAGGGGGCGGTGGCGACCTCCAGCGCCGCGGCGGAGACGGGTTCGCTCTTCGTGATGAGCCTCTTCGGCGCCGGCTCCGCGGCGGCGGCGGCGGCGGTGGATCCTGCTGCGCCGCGCTGGCTGCAGGTCTACGTGCTGCGAGACCGCGAACGCAGCATGCGGGCCATCGAGCGAACCCTGCCCCTGGGCTACCAGGCCCTGATGCTCACCGTGGACGTGGTTCGCCAGGGCAAGCGCCCGCGCGACCTGCGCAACCGCTTCGAGTTCTTCCGCGAGGANGACGGGATCCAGGAGGATCCCAACGAGATCTTCGACCGCAGCCTGCGCTTCGAGGACATCGCCTGGTTCCGCGAGCGCGCGGGGGTCCCGCTGGTCATCAAGGGCGTCCTGCGCGGCGACGATGCCCGCGCCTGTGCGGAGGCCGGAGCGGACGCGGTGGTGGTGTCGAATCACGGCGGCCGCCAACTGGACACCGCGGTCGCCACCGCCCACGCACTCGCCGAGGTGGTAGCTGCCGTGGACGGCCGTGCCGAGGTTTACGTGGATGGCGGGCTGCGCCGCGGCCACCACGTGCTGAAGGCGTTGGCGTTGGGTGCGCGCGGCGTGTTCGTGGGACGACCCGTGCTGTGGGGCCTGGCGGCTTGTGGGGCTGCCGGGGTGCGCGCGGTGCTCGACGAGTTGTCGGTGGACGTCGAGCGCAGCATGGCGCTCTGCGGTGCGCGCAGCGTGTCGGAGATCGACGCGTCGTTGCTGGCGCCGGAGCCGGGCAGCGGGGGCTGAGGGTGTCCGCGCCCCTGGTCGTTTGCGTCAACCACCCGCCGGCCCTCGACGAGGCCGGGTTGCAGCGCGCCCTGGCGGAGAGCCAGCGCGCCGTGCAACTCCACGTGGTTCCCTTCAAGGAGAGCCTGGAGATTCGCCGCGCCCGCTCGGCGGGCTCCCCGGATGCCGAGTTGCTCGCCCAGTCCCCGCAGCCCGACGCGTCGGCGCGAGCGCTGCTCGCGGACGCGGAAGCCCTGCTGGTGCTCGACCTGCCCCCCGCGATCCTCGAGGCTTGTCCGAAGCTGGGTTTCGTGCAGGCCTTCAGCTCGGGGATCGAGCACCTGCCCGCGGCAGCCCTGCAGGCGCGCGGCGTCGCACTGGCCACGGCGGCGGGTGCCGGCGCGGGGCCCATCGCGGAGTTCGCGCTCGCCCGCATCCTGGAGGTCTGGAAGCACTTGCGGGACCTCGAGTCCATGCAGCGCGAGCGCCGCTTCCAGCGCCCCGCTGGACGCGTGCTGGCGGGCAGCACCCTGGGCGTGGTGGGCCTCGGAGCCATCGGCAGCGCCCTGGCCCAGCGCGCGCGTGCCCTGGGAATGCGCGTCCTGGCCACCCGCGCACACCCCGAACGCGGCGCGGAAGCGGGGCTGGTGGACGAAGTGCTGAGCCCCCGGGAGCTGCCGCGACTGCTGGGGGAGGCCGACGTGGTGGCGCTCAGCGTGCCGCACACCGGGGAGACCGCGGACTTGATGGACGCCGCCGCGCTCGCGGCCATGAAGCCGGGGGCGGTGCTCTGCAACGTGGCGCGCGGCGCCCTGGTCGACGAATCCGCCCTGCTCGCGGCCCTCGAGGGTGGGCACCTCTCGGCCGCGATCCTGGATGTCACCCGCGAGGAGCCCCTGCCCGCGGAGAGTCCACTGTGGGACGCGCCGAACGTCTACCTCTCGCCCCACAGCGCGGTTTCCCCCGAGGCCTACGTGGGCAGCGTCCTCGAACTCTTCGCCCGCAACCTGTGCCGCTACGCGGCGGGGGAAAGGCCGGAAAACCTGGTCGGGCCCTGCGCCTGATCCCCCTCAGGCGACCCACGTGTCGCGCGCGCTCTGCAGACACGCACTCGCGTAGTGTTCGGGGCCCTGGCTTCGCAGCTGCGCGTTCAGGACCTCGAGGCAGACCGGTCCCCGGAAGGCGAGGGTGTCGAGGGCGGCCACGAAGCGTTTCAGGTCGAAGTCGCCCCGGCCGGGTAGCAGGCGAGCGTCGAGGGTTTCGCGCGGGTCGCTCTCGGTTGATTCGGCCTTGCCGTCGCTGAGCTGCACGTAGGCGAGTTGCGCTACGGGCAGGCCCTCGAGTTCCGCCCAGGGGGCGCCGGTGCGGAAGAAATGCCAGCTGTCGATGACGATGCCGGCTTCGCGCAGCCCGGCGCGCTCGATGAAGTGCCGAGCCTCGTCGATGGAGTGCAATTCCGATCCCGCGGAGAACTCGAGGCCGACGCGGCAACCGACCTCCAGCAACCGCGCCTCGCAGCCCGCCACTCGCGCGCAGATGGCGTCGTCCACGGGGAGCACGATGCGGGTGGTCATGAATTCGGACTTGAGTGCGGCCGCCATCCCGATCAGCTCGTCGAGCTCCTGTTGCGTGCTGTCCTCTTCGCCCACGTTGAGGCCGGAAATCTCGAAGCAGCGCAGGCCCAGGGATGCGAGCTGCTCGCCGAGGGCTTCGAGGGGCTTTCCAGCCTGTTGATACGCGCGCAGCGAAAAGACATCCGGCGCCATGCCCGCGTAGCCCTGCGCGGCGGCGACTTCGATCCAGTGCGGGAGATCCAGCGCGAGCTCGAAGAGGGGCGAATGGTTGAGGGTGGCGAGACCGAAGTGTGTCACGGCGTGCGGGCTCCCGGTGTGCCGAGCTGCGGCGGTCGATGTCGAAGACGTCGGAAGGGTCAGCGAAACTGTATCATCACGGCTTCCAATCCATGGAGCACGAGGCGGGATGTCGGCCACGCGACGCGAAAAGCGCGCTGGAAATCGTCTCGCTGGGGGCGACCTGGTGATCACCAGCTCGACCCTCGGTAACCCGGACTTCTCGGAACTCCTCGAGGCGGCCACGGGAGCGGGCTATCAGGGGCTGTCGCTCTGGCCCCTTCACGACTACCAACGCGCACGCGAAGCGGGGCATTCCGCGCGGGAGATGCGCAGCATGGTCGCCGAGCGCGGCCTCGTTGCCCATGACGTGGATGCGCTGGTGCGCTGGGTGGGAGCGGACGATCCGGGCTGGCCGTATCTCCAGGAGGCCCCCGAGGCCTTGGTGTGGGAGGCCGCCGCTGAACTCGAGGTGGAGTTCGTCAACTGCATCCTGGTGGGCGAGCCGGCGCCGCCTGTCGAGGCGCTCGCTGGTGGTTTCCGCTCCGTGTGCGAGCGGGCGGGTGAGCTGGGACTGCGCGTGACCCTCGAGTTCATGACCATCAGCCGGGTGCGGGACCTCGCCACGGCGCGCCGCGTATTGGAACTCGCCGACTGCGCGAACGGCTCGCTGATGCTGGACACCTGGCACCTCGCAAACTGCGACTGGCCGCTCGCGGAAGTCGCCGACCTGCCCGGCCCCTACGTGGGGGGCATCCAGCTCTCGGATCGCTCCGGCGATCCGGACCGCCAGCACGGGATGCGCGACCGCCTGCCTCCTGGCGAGGGGGTGCTCGAACTCGGCGACTTTGAGCGCCTGCTCGAAGCCAGGCAGTTCGACGTGCCCGTGACGCTGGAGGTCTTCAACAGCGAGCTGCTGGAAACCCTGGGGCCCCGCGGTGCGGCAGCCTGCTACGCGAAGGCGGCGCGGGAGAATCGCAGCGCATCGCTGTAAGCCCAGAAGGGAGCCTAGATGACAAAGCAGGACGCGAAACGTTTCGAGGTGGGCAGCCTGACCTTCGCGGCGCCTCTCGCGGGTGCCGCCATGGCCGCCGAGGCCGAGGCCATGGGTTACGACTTTCAGTTCTTCGGGGTGAACGACTGCCAGACCACCGACGTCTTCACGGAGTTGCGGATGGCCGCCGAAGCCACCGAGCAGATCGGCCTGGGCACCTGCGTGGCCAACTTCGTGACGCGTCACCCGGTCGTGGTGGCCTCGGGAATCGCGGCGGTGCAGGTGGCCTCCGGGGGTCGCGCGATTTGCGGGGTGGGCAAGGGAGATTCCGCGGTGGGCCGGGTGGGCCGCTCCCCCCAGCGCCACGAAGACTTCGTGCACGACTTGAGGGCGCTCTGCGCCTACCTGTCGGGCGGCAGCATCGAACTCCATGGCGTGGAGAGCCGGCTCGCGTGGCTCGAGCAGACCGACTACCGGCCGGTGCCCGTCGAGGTGGCGGCCACCGGCCCGCGCAGCCTCGCGGCTGCGGGCGCCCACGCGGACCGCGTCTCGTTGGCGGTGGGCGCCGACGAGGGCAGGATCCGCTGGGCGCTCGAGATCGTGCGCAGCGCCGCGAAAGCGGCGGGCCGCCCCGCCGACGCGGTGCGCATCGGTGCCCACATCCCCCTGCACGTGGATGACGACCGCGCCCGGGCCATCGAGGCGCTTCGTCCCTCCACCGTGGGCTGGGCGCACATGGCCTCCTTCAGCCCTGCTCATGTCGCGAGCCACGAACCCATCCTGAAGAAGGTCACCTCGGTGGTCCACGCGCTCTACGACTACGAGCACCACGGCTACCAGGAGTCCAACACCTCCCCGGTCCGGCACCTCGCCGACGACGAATTCGTCGACTACTACGGGATCGCGGGGCCCGCCGACTACGCGCTCGAGCGCCTCGGGAAACTCGCGGGCCTGGGCCTCGAGTTCTTTACCTTCGTGGCCGAAGGCGAGCAGAAGCGACGCATCGCTGCCGACATCATCCCGGCCCTGCACGCCGCAAGGAGCGGATGATTGCTGTTATGATCCGACTGCCATCCAGCCAAGGAGGTCCTCATGGCGACGATCTACGATCTGGAAATGAACTCCATCGAAGGCGAGAGCGTTGCGTTCTCGGCTTATCGCGATCAGGTCTGCCTGATCGTCAACGTGGCCAGCGCCTGAGGCCTCACCCCGCAGTATGCAGGTCTGCATACACTTCACGAGAAATACCAGGACCGGGGTTTCGCGGTACTCGCCTTCCCCTGCAACCAGTTCGGCGCCCAGGAGCCGGGCAGCAACCAGGAAATCCAGGAGTTCGCGCAGTCGAAGTTTGGCGCGGGCTTCCCGATGTTCGAGAAGATCGAGGTCAACGGCGACGGCGCCTGTGAACTCTACGAGTTGCTGAAAGCCGCCAAGGCGGACGAGGAAGGCAACGGCGACATCGCCTGGAACTTCACGAAGTTCCTGGTGGACCGGCAGGGGAACGTGGTGGAGCGCTTCGCGCCGCCCACCCCCCCCGAGGACATCGAGGAAAGCGTACTCGCCCACCTCTAGCCCGCTGGCGCATACCAGATCGGCGAGGTCCAGGCGCGCTCGCGCAGGCTGCTCGGAAGCCCGGGGTCCGAGCAGGCGGCGGGCCGCTCTGCGTCGGGCAGCCGCAGGCACTGCCGCGCGCTCCAGCGGCAGCTGGGGGTTTCGAGCACGCGCGCGTAGTAGCTGGCGTCGCGACTCGCGTCGAAATCCGGGTCGCGCCACACGCCGCACAGGCTGTCCGCCCCCGCGCCGCGGGGCTGACAGGTGGCGGGGTCCACGTCGGCCCCGGTATCGCCTCCCGCGATGTCGATGACCTGCTGACGGGTGGCGCCGTCGTCGTCGAGCCAGACCTTCACGATCTGGATGCGCTCGAGGGGGTTGCCGGGCTGCTCGGGACTGCCGGGATCGCGGGTCGCCGACGCCACGAAAACGGGGGCCGCGCCCGCGCCGGGGGCTGCGGGCAGGTTGCCGCCCATGGGCACGCCCTGCGCGTAGCCCGTGGCCAGCCAGTCGGAGCG